>NZ_JACJOK010000069.1:0-315495 GCF_014695505.1 Trichocoleus sp. FACHB-90 | reverse complement strand
TTCGTAGATATAATTTTCATAACGAATTGTGTAATTACGTCCCATTTCTTTAAATGGTAGCCGTTCCGTTGGTGATTTTTTACACTGAACACAATTAAATTGGCGGCGAGGGATTTCTAAGTAAACTCCTTGACCACAAATGGCTAAATCTCGGACTAAATTTGGTCGATTTTGGTGTAACTTATCAGTATAGTGTCCGCAAAATGGGCAGTTAATTCCTTCATTTAACAACTCTAATTTCAGAATGAAGAATCCTTCTTTTTGATAAGCGGTGAAAACCGTAACGTTCGGTAAGTTTAATAAGGTATCTAGATGAAAGTCCATTGTTCTTTTTGGGTAAAATGTAGCGATCGCTACATTTTACCCCATGATGCCGCAAGACCCAAACCAATTTGTTGTTAATTGGTTTGCTAGGAGTCAGGAGTCGCTAATTAGTTACATAGCCATACTTTCCCGCAGCAAACCAGGAAAGTATGGGTCATCAGCTTTCTAGTCAAAAGACTCAATGACCAGAAGGCAGTTTTGGCGAACCCCATCGCCTTAGAAAAAAAAATGTTAAGTCTAAAGATAGCATCCTTTCCGTTCAGCTTGGTTAACCCGTACCTTCGTTGTCGCCTTTTCCTAACAAAGCCTCTGCGATTACACCGATAGACTGAAGCCAAACATACTACAACAATGTTATTGCTTAGATAGAGATTGATCTGAGCAACTGCCTTCAAAGGAGGCAAGCGGATGAATCAAATCCAGACCGTTGCCTTATTGACTCTCTTAAGCACCCTCTTAATTACGGTCAGCTACTGGCTAATTGGTGGCTGGACGTGCATTGATGGGGGTTGGTTTACTTGGTGTGACCACTCTGGGAGGTTGGTATTACTCAGACCAGATTCCCTTAGCAGCTTATAATGCCCAACCGATTACTGCTAGTCAAGCGCCTAGTCTGTACAGAATGGTAAGCGCCGTTTAAACCCCTCTTAATTGTCAATGCCGTTTCTGGCGAGTTCTTGGGTAATTTGTTTTCCACCCACCCTTCGACAGATGCAAGAATTCAAGCGTTGCTTAAGCTGGAGCAAGAAATGCCCTTTGTTAGGTGTTTGATGCTAAAGGGAGGATAAAGAATGAAGCACGATATTCGTTCTTATTCTCAACCAAAAGTTAAAAGTATCAAAGGAGAAATATCCATGAATACCGAAACACCAAATACTACAGAAACCGCCATCGTATCAATTAGTCAAGAAACGGAAGACCTCGTAAATGAGAATATGCCTCATGAATCCGATGAGGTCAAGAATGAAACAAAGGCACTAATTGATGCGATTAAAAAACGGGCGCAGGTAGAAACCAAAAATGCTACTGAGTTCACCCGCGATACTTATCTAACTGCGGTGCGTCAAGCACGGGAGAAAATTGAACACGATAAGCTGTTCGATCCAGACAGAATTGCTTACTCGTTTAAACTCATCCAGATGGATACAGAAAAGAACTGGGAATCTATTGTTAAGGAAGTGTCAACGTTGGGCGATCGCTTAGCCGAAGCCGCCAAAGCAGCTTGGGATGTGCTGACTGCTCCTCGCACACCTTCTGACAAATTATAAAAAATCTGGGCGCACGTAGTGCGCCCAGATTTTATGCTGAAAAACCAGTTTTCTAGAGAGAAAACTGGTTTTTGATGTGCAGGTCTTTCTTACCGACTATATTCTTTTGAGCTAAATACAACTAACGCGCGATCGCATCTACTGAGTATGTGAAAATTGAGGTGAATAACTTGGCGTACCTTTAAAGCCTGATGGTCGTTATCACTTTTGCTTTTCGCTACCAGCCAGTTCCCAATTATAAAAACAAATTGCTTCAGCCTACTGTCCTCTTTCTGTTGGGATTAGCGGTGACTCAAATTTCTGGCTGTGAATCTATTTTAGGTTATCGTATTGGTCAGAATGAGTCTGGAGCAACTATAGAACGGATAATTAATTCGCCAATAGCCATACCGCTAAAATTTGATGCAGCTAATGAATTTTCGCAAGGGCTGGGAGCGGTAAAAATAAACGGCAAATGGGGATATATTGATAAAAGTGGCAACTTTTTAATTCAACCACAATTTGACTTAGCTGAGTCATTTTCGCAAGGGCTGGCAGCAGCAAAAATAAACGGTAAATGGGGATACATTGACAAAAGTGGCAACTTCCTAATCCAGCCGCAATTTGATTTAGCAGAGTCGTTTTCTCAAGAACTGGCAGCAGTAAAGGTAGGCGGCAAGTATAGCTATATCGACAAGACGGGGAAAGCCATCATTCCACCGCAATTTGATGAAGCTAAGCCGTTTTCCCAAGGACTGGCGGCGGTAGAAATGGGCAGCAAGTACGGCTATATTAACAAGAGTGGCAAGTTCGTAATCCCACTGAAATTTGATTCGGCTGAATCTTTTTCCGAAGAACTAGCACTTTTTAAAAGTGGTGAAAAGTGGGGCTATATTAATCAGCAAGGGAAGGTTGTAATTCCACCAGAATTTGATGAAGTTAAGCCTTTTTCCGAAGGATTAGCGGCGATATCAATTGAAAAAAAATGGGGCTATATTGATAAGACGGGAGACTTCGTGATTGCGCCCCAATTTCATTGGGCTGGTAGCATTTACACAGGGCTGGCGGGGATAGCGATCGCAGATAAGATTGGCTATATCGACAAGGCGGGAAACATCGTGATTGCACCGCAATTTAATAACACTTATGACTTTTCTGAAGGGTTGGTATCTGTAAAAAGGGGCAGCAAGTGGGGCTATGTTGATAAAACTGGAAAGTTTGTAATCCAGCCGCAATTTGATAACGCTTTGCCTTTTTCTGAAGGGTTAGCGAAAGTAAAAATTGGCAACAAGTATGGCTATATTGCCAATCCCCTCAAGTAATACCTAGTAGATGCAGGAGAAAGTTCACTCTTGCTTAGCGATCGCAACCTAAGCTAATCCTCCCGAACTGAACTATCCCCTGACCACCTACAAAACCCCTTTGGAACTGGGAATCATACCAGCACGACGGGGATCGATTTCCATAGCCATACGAAGACTACGCGCAAACGCCTTAAAGGTCGCTTCGATAATGTGGTGGGAATTAATCCCATCCAACTGTCGGATGTGCAGCGTCATCTGGCTATGATTCACCACCGCTACAAAAAATTCTCGCACCAGCTGAGTGTCATAAGTCCCGACTCGCTGGGTGGGAATTTGTAAGCCATAGCTGAGGTGAGGACGACCAGAAAAGTCTAACACCACCTGCACCAAAGCTTCATCTAAGGGGGCGAGGAAATTACCAAAGCGAACAATTCCCTTGCGATCGCTTAGTGCTTTCCCGAACGCCATCCCCAACGTAATGCCCACATCTTCGTTGGTGTGGTGGTCATCAATTTCTAAATCCCCTTTCGCGGCTACATCCAAATCAATCAGCCCGTGAGAGGCAATTTGATGCAGCATATGATCCAAAAAGGGAATGCCCGTATTGGCGTTGCAAGTCCCATTCCCGTCTAAGTTTACTGTCACCAAGACATCAGTTTCGCCCGTCTTACGTGAAACCGTAGCCGTGCGAGGTGATAAAAGTTGTTCAAGGTTCGGAGTGGTGGAAACGCGATCGCTTGTCTGCATAGCAGATGCTCACTAACAAGAAACAAGTAAGTTTATTATTCTATGCTATCGAGCTAGGGAATGGGGTAAGTTAGATTCTTTCCCCAGTCCCCAATCCCCAGCCCCTACATCACATTCCCATAATCTCGTATCCAGCATCTACATACAGCACTTGACCCGTAATCCCACTTGCCAAGTCGCTGCACAAGAAACTAGCAGCATTTCCCACTTCTGTCTGAGTCACAGTTCGCCGCAGTGGTGCTACTTCCTCAACATGATGGATCATATCCAGAATGCCACCCACCGCCGATGATGCCAGAGTGCGTATCGGGCCAGCTGAGATTGCATTCACGCGAATATTAGAAGGCCCCATCTCCGAGGCTAGATAACGCACGCTCATTTCCAAGCCAGACTTAGCAATGCCCATCACATTGTAATTGGGGATCACCTTAACGCCGCCCAAATAAGTTAGGGTGACAATACTGCCGCCTTCTGTCATTAGCGGTTTCGCCGCCCCAGCCAGTTGAACTAGCGAGTAGGTGCTAATTTCCAAAGCTTGAGTGAAGCCAGCGCGGGTGGTGTTGCTAAAATCACCTGATAAATCGTCCTTGTTGGCAAAAGCAAGACAATGGATTAAAATATCTAGCCTGCCCCACTTATCGCGGATGGCATCAAATGTAGAACGAATTTGGTCATCATTCTGAACATCGCAAGGTAAAAACAAGCTGGGGTTGAGAGGTTCTACCAATTCGGCGACTTTCTTCTCAAAGCGTCCTCGGTCGTCTGGTAGATAAGTAACTCCCAAATTTGCACCAGCTTTGTGTAACTGCTGGGCAATACCCCAAGCGATTGAGCGGTTGTTGGCAATGCCAGTAACTAGGGCATTTTTTCCTGATAAATCTAGCATGATGTCAATTTTGAAGGCAATATTAGAGAATATCCGATTTAGGGCGGTAATTCAGATAGCTTGCGTCGGGATCGAAGCTTACCCAACATGACTCAAACTGCATCCCAGCTTATCAAACAGGTATTGTCAAGATATAGACATTTTCCTTAACAATCTGATTTGCGCCGTGGGGTTGAGGCAATTGGAAAAACTTGGAGGATAAAACAACTTTAAAATTATGTATCAAGCAGCACAAAAAACTGCCTAAGAGTCAGTTTATCAGTGTCTAAAGTCAGAAATTTCTCACAGTCGGTTGTAATTCCCAGAAGAGTTTCTAGGGCAGCAATAAGGATATAAGGAAGTGGTAGTGACGCAAGATAGACCGTTAGCAGCTGTGTTCCGTCAAATCGGAGGTGGGGCGTTTCCGCCAGTGGTGGAAACCTTTGATCGGGGCAAAACTATCTTTTTCCCCGGAGACCCGGCTGAACGGGTATATTTTTTGCTCAAAGGAGCTGTGAAGCTGTCTCGCGTGTACGAAGCTGGGGAAGAAATTACAGTGGCGCTGCTGCGAGAAAACAGCGTCTTTGGCGTACTGTCGTTGATTACCGGGAATCGGTCAGACAGATTTTATCACGCAGTAGCATTTACGCCTGTGGAGTTGCTTTCAGCACCAATTGAACAGGTGGAGCAAGCGCTCAAGGATAATCCAGAATTGTCGATGTTGATGCTGCGGGGGCTTTCATCGCGGATCTTGCAAACAGAGATGATGATTGAGACTTTGGCGCACCGGGATATGGGATCGCGATTGGTGAGTTTTTTGTTGATTCTCTGTCGCGATTTTGGCGTTCCAGGCCCGAATGGAATTACAGTTGATCTGAAGCTTTCTCACCAAGCGATCGCAGAAGCAATTGGTTCCACAAGAGTGACAGTCACCCGGTTACTGGGAGATTTACGCTCAGAGAAAATGATTTCCATCAATAAGAAAAAAATTACCGTTCATAACCCGGTAGCTTTGAGCCAGCAGTTCACCTAAAACATCTTTTGCACTGTCAGCTTTTGTTAATCAATAGTTGAAGTACCAGCGTCTATCACAAAAAAGCCTTTATGCTTAAGCTTGAGAGGTGATAGCTAAAGCTGGAAAATGACCACCAGTGCGCTGGTCTTAATTTTATCGATTTTGGTATTGGGTGGTGCGATCGCCACCTTGGGCGATCGCATTGGCACTCGCGTGGGAAAAGCGCGGCTGAGTCTGTTCAATCTGCGTCCCAAGAAAACTGCGGTCTTAGTTACAATTCTTACAGGTTTGATGATTTCCGCCTCAACCCTGACGATCCTATTTGCCACCAGCAAGCCGTTACGCACAGGCGTGTTTCAAGTTGATGAAATTCAGCGAAAACTCAGAACCGCTCGTCGGGAGCTTGACCAAACTGTAGCCCAGAAACAACAAACTGAAAGCGAACTCTCCAAAGTTGCAGCCCAGAAACAACAAACTGAAAACGAACTCTCACTAGCCCGTACCGAGCAGCAAGCCGCCCAAAAGCGTCTGGATGCCATTAATAAGTCTCTGGCGGCAGCACTAGCCAGACAAGCCCAGACAGAGGCGCAACTGAGCAAGACAGAGCGCGAACTTAAAAGCGTTGCGGCTAGCTTTGAGAAAACCCAGCAACAGCTGGAAAGTGTTTCTGGGCAAGCGGTAAATTTACGTTCTGAAATTCAACAACTTCAAGGGGAACGCCAGGAACTAATCAAGGAGCGCGATCGCGTAAAGGCTCAAATCACCCAACTCAAGGGCCAAGTTACTCAACGCGATCGCGAAATCGCCAAGCTTGACCAAGCCATCACAGAACGCGACCGGGAAATTGGTAATCGCGACCAAGCCTTGGCAGAACTTGATCAAAAAATTTCCAACCTGAGAAACAGCATTGCCCAACGTGATAAAGAAATCGCCAAGCGAGACACAGCCCTCGCCCAACTTGATGAGGAAATTTCCGCACGAGACCAAGTAATTACTCAGCGCGAAACTCGCCTCAAGGAAATAGAGAAACAACAAGCTGCCCTAGAGCAGGAAGTAGCAGACCTGGAACAGTATTACCAATCCTATCAAGCGTTGCGTCAAGGTAACGTCGCTCTCCAACGCGGTCAAGTTCTGGCTTTTGGTGTCTTCCGTATTGTCGATCCCGCCGCCGCCCGTCAGGCTATAGATCAGCTTTTACGAGAAGCAAATCGCACAGCAATGAAAGCTACGCAACCTGGTAACAACAATAACAACAAGGTGGTCAATGAGCGCGTAGTGCAAATTACCCAAGCGCAGGTAGACCAACTGCTTAACCAAATTAAAGATGGTCGCCCCTACCTGGTGCGAATTTTCTCGGCTGGCAACTAC
Organism: Trichocoleus sp. FACHB-90; assembly: GCF_014695505.1. NCBI lineage: Bacteria > Bacillati > Cyanobacteriota > Cyanophyceae > Leptolyngbyales > Trichocoleusaceae > Trichocoleus > Trichocoleus sp. FACHB-90. Next base: position 308,625 of record NZ_JACJOK010000069.1, on the reverse strand, counting down.
GTCCAAGGGGAAAAGGACGTACAAGTCTTTGCAGACGCGACAGTGAATAAAATCGTGTTCAGTGATGGTGATATCATCGCAGCAACATCTGCCGACCCTTCAACTATGAATGACCAACAAATGCGGCAGCGGATCGATTTGCTCCTGGGAGCATCTCAGTTCCGAGCTAATCGAGCTGGAATTTTGAACGATACAATTCAGGTAGGCGACGGTCGAATTACCAGCTTGATTCGCTTTATTGAAAAGCTGAAAAAGTTCAAGCAGCCTATCGATCTCAAGGCAGTAGTGGCAGAAGATACATACCTCGTAGGGCCGCTGAAACTGAATTTAGTAGTCGTGCGGAATGGAGAGGTAATTTTTAGTATGTAATTTGTCAATTCCCAATCCCCAATCCCCAATCCCTAATTCCCAATCCCCAATTCCCAATTCCCAATCCCCAATCCCCAATTCCCAATTAAAATGATTTTAGGTTTCGATCCGGGGCGTGATAAGTGTGGTATAGCCGTGATGGGACTTGACCTGACACTGCATTATCATCAGGTGGTGCCAGCACCAGAAGCGATCGCAATCATCAAAAACTTGTGCGAACAATTCGCGATCGCTACTCTGGTAATGGGCGATCAAACTACAGCCAAAACCTGGAACAAGAAACTTCAGACAGAATTACCCGCATCGTTGCCGATAGTCATGGTAGATGAGCGCTACAGCACTTTAGAAGCACGCGATCGCTACTGGCAAATGTATCCCCCAAAAGGTCTTTCTAGCCTCATCCCCAAAGGATTGCGTGAACCACCCCGACCAATTGATGATATTGTCGCCATCCTCCTCATCGAAAGATACTTAAAAACACAAACAACTAATAAGTAAGCGCCACGGCTGGGAATGGGGAATTGGTAATCATTAGACCTCTTGCATAAATGCCTTGAACTAAAGTACCCTTCGGGAACGCTACGCGAACAGGCTTAAAGCTAAAACCCGTTAAAACGGGTTGAGGATGTTTGCCAGTTAGCTTTAGCTAACTTTAGCTTTCAGCCCGAAATTTATTTCAGGGCTAACTTTGGCTTTCAGCCCGAAATTTATTTCATTCAGGGCTGACTTTTGCAAGAGGTCTATTCAACGGACAACTGACTAAAGTTCTGCCCTGATAGTAAAGGCATAGTCTCCCCCAGGCTCTAACTGATAATCCTTCTGCTCTAAAAACCGCCCCAATGGTTCCAGAATTAAAGCGCGTCCCAAAGAAGGTGAGACCGACAATTCCCCCTGTCGGAAACACCAATGGAACTGCCACTCATACTTCGCCGCTGTAACTTCCCCTTTCAGAAAGCCCTGTTGCCAGGACATTTGGGTAATTCGGACGTAAGCAGTGGTTTGAGGTAAACGTTTAGAACTCACAATCGCTCAGCTGATTCAAATGCCAAAATTTCAGCAACAATACTAAACTTATGGCGACTCAGGTGTAGATGACATCATTCTCACAGCTGACTTGCATTTGCCAAAACTCAAAAGCAAATACGCCCCTAGACATGGAAAGTGCCAGACTCGACGGGCAGTGACTAGGATGAAAGAAGAGTAACTCCAGGCAAGACAGTAGGTGCAATTTTGACTCGTTCAACATCTGACGCAACCCCAAATTCCAACCAGTCACCTTCACCACACTTGAACTACAGCGCTTTAGATCAAGAATTAGACAGCGCCATTTTCAGCTTTGATGATATCCAGGCAGAACTGAACTACAAAAAGGCGCAAAACGCCCTGCGAGACTTGGTAGGCAATTTGGATCTTACTCCCCAAGAACGGGCAGGATTGGAGTCCGAAATTGAGGACTTGGCAACGATGCTGGACAAGTTAGATCGGTCACTCGTCCAAATTGCCGCCTTTGGCATGGTGGGAAGGGGCAAATCTTCCGTACTCAATGCTTTATTAGGTAAGAACGTGTTTGAAACCGGGCCTCTTCATGGTGTCACCCGCACCCATCAAGATGCCAGCTGGCAACTGGAAAATGAGCCTGAAGCACAAAGTAATTCCGAAGTTTTGCGAGTCACGCTGCCAAGTCTGGGCAATTCCCAGATTCAGCTGATTGACACTCCGGGGATTGACGAAGTAGACGGAGAAACCCGCGAAACCTTAGCGCGACAAGTTGCCAGACAGGCAGATTTGCTGCTATTTATCATTTCCGGCGACATGACTAAGGTGGAATTTGAGGCGCTGTCGCAACTGCGGGAAGTTGGTAAACCGATGTTGCTGGTTTTTAACAAAATTGACCAGTATCCGGATGCCGACCGGATAGCAATTTACCACAAAATTCGGGATGAGCGAGTGCGAGAATTGCTATCACCGGATGAAATTGTCATGGTGGCGGCGTCGCCTCTGGTGGCGCAAGCTGTGCGCCGTTCTGACGGAACTAGAACCGTGCAGCGACAGCCGGGAACGCCACAAGTTATGGATTTGAAGCTGAAAATCCTCGATATTTTGCACCGGGAAGGTAAGTCGCTGGTAGCACTTAATACTATGTTGTATGCCGATGATGTGAATGAGCAGCTGGTGCAGCGTAAAATGCAAATTCGGGATGATTGTGCCAATCAGATTATCTGGAAGTCGGTGATGGCGAAGGCAATAGCGATCGCTCTTAACCCACTAACAGTGGTTGACCTCCTCTCCGGTGCCATCATTGATGTGGCAATGATTCTCACTCTATCCAAACTCTACGGTATTCCCATGACTCAAACGGGTGCTGTGGGATTGTTGCAAAAAATTGCCCTGACTATGGGCGGGATTAGTGCCAGCGAATTGGTGGCAAATCTCGGACTCGGTTCACTCAAAAGTTTGTTGGGTATCTCTGCACCCATGACCGGAGGCGCATCTTTAGCTCCCTATCTTTCGGTGGCGTTAACTCAAGCTGGTGTCGCTGGTGTCTCTTGTTATGGCATCGGACAAGTTACTAAAACTTACCTTCTCAATGGTGCTTCCTGGGGGCCAGACGGCCCGAAAGCCGTTGTGACTCGCATTCTCACTTCCCTGGATGAAACTTCAATTTTGAATCGGATTAAGCATGAGTTGAGCGCCAAGTTATTTAGTTGAACGCGATCGCTTGTCTTTCTCTTGTTATTTAAAGCTCATCTAATTCAACTTTAAATCCATCGCTCAAAGTAACTGCTCGATAGCTCCGCTTGGCTCAAATATAATTATAAATAAACGCTTTGACAGTGTATGTTGATTTTGGTTGGCTGTAGGGACATGGCATTGCTATGCCCCCACAAAATATCGCAATTTTCGAGATTTTCTAAGGGTTGTATGACACCCTGCTCTTCGTTCACCAACAGGGAGTTAGGGGGTTAGGTTAGAAAGCGATCGCTTCCCCCTCAACCAAGTATGCAGCCACTACGCGACGGCAAATTCAACTGTATGGATTCTCCCTCAACGCTCCAAGACACCTCATCTGTGCCATACAATAACTTACTAGGTTTGGATTTTAATGCCGCCTCAACGCTTACGTTTTCTGCGGGTGCAGTATTGACGTTAACAGCAACAATTATCTCCTCGTCTCCCAAAGTTCGAGCAAATACATAAACTGTCCCTTCTGCAAACAGAACTTTGTAATCACCTGTACGCAGAGCAGGGTGAGCGTGACGCAAAGAAATCAATTTTTTGTGATAATCTAAAACATCACGTTCCCAGCGCGCTTCCATCGGGAATCCTCGGCGCGAGTCGGGATCGAGTTTTCCCGGTAATCCCACTTCATCGCCATAGTAGATACTAGGCGCACCAGGAAAAGTCAACAGCAGCAATGTTGCTAGTTCACAACTTTCCTTGTCGCCTCCTGCAATGGAAATTAATCGCGCTGTATCGTGACTTGCCAGCAAATTCAGTTGCGTGAGTTGAATTTCCCAAGGGTATAATTCCAACAACTGCTGGATTTTTTCGCCATATTCGGCGGCCAACAGCGGCGGGTAGGGATGATAGGAACGATCTTTCACTTGCTCCATGTCCACGCGATCGCCTGCGGTAAAAGCAATGGTCGGCGCGGTAAATAGATAATTCATCACCCCGTCAAACTGGGTACCATCCAACCATTCCCGCGAATCTCCCCAAACTTCCCCGACAATGTAGGCTTCTGGGTTAAGGGCTTTAACGCGATCGCGAAATTCCTGCCAAAACCCCTCAGTCTTAATCTCAAACGGCACATCCAAGCGCCAGCCGTCAATGCCGAACTTAATCCAATATTCGGCAATCTCCATAATATATTCCCGCACTTCTGGATTATCGTGGTTGAACACTGGCAGCGCCCGATTTCCATCCCAGCCCTCATAATTCGCCGGAAAATTGCCGTCATACGCCGATAAAGGCCAGCCTTCAATCTTGAACCAATCCACCCAAGGCGAATGGGGGCCATTTTCCAGAACATCGTGGAAAAAGAAAAATCCGCGACTAGAGTGATTAAACACCCCATCCAGCACAACCTTAATATCCCGTTCATGGGCAGCTTCCAGCAACTCCCGAAAAGCGCCATTCCCCCCCAACATCGGATCGACCTGATAATAGTCGTGAGTGTGATAGCGGTGATTACTAGCCGATTGAAAAATGGGGGTAAAATAAACCGCATTAATCCCCAAATCCTGCAAGTAATCCAACTGCTCCATCACCCCCCACAAATCCCCGCCTTTGTACCCTTGAAGCGTCGGCATTTCGTGCCAATCTTCCCACCGGGTATCTTTCAAAAGCCGCTTGTGAGGATGCTTCGTTTTAGCAAAGCGATCCGGGAAAATTTGGTAAAAAACCGCGTGCTTAACCCAATCTGGCGTCTGTATCTGCATAAACTCCTTCCTAGCCCTTCAACGCTAAGGTACAGCCCTTGCCAGCTTTTCGCTTCTCACCTCTGGAAGATAATCTTTGTAACAGAATACTCAACAGCGAAATCCAACTTTGCCTTTTTGTGATACTTAGGTATTAAATTATTGCCGCCCAAAGTTTAATCTGTATTACTAAAATATAAAATTTTTCTTAAAATTTAAGCAGGTTTTTATTTTTCCTTATTAATAATAGCTCAGTAGCAAATATGACATTAGGACAAACAATTTATCAATGATTACTCTGCGTATACAAGAAATTACGGGCGAAAAAGGTTTAACTCTAGAAGAACTTAGCCAAGTTTCAGGCGTTTCCTTAGAGGCTATTCAGATATATGCAACTAAGCCAGTGGAACTCACAGAAGAGATTGCTAGTGACCTTAAAAAAATTGCAACCAAACTGGATGTAAGTGTAGTGGAGTTAGTGAAGCCTGTAGCCAAGCGGGAAGCTTTCCAACTCAAAATTATTGAAATGGCTAAACAGAAGGGGTTAACCTTGAAAGAGTTGAGCGTTCTCTCTGGCGTACACCCGACTCTTATCGCATTCTATAGTACGCAGTCTATCTATAAGAATAAATTAGCTGAATCTCAAGTTCAGAAGCACCTTAGCCAAATCAGCGGCGTTTTAGAGTGCAGTATTGAAGATTTGAAACTTGCCATCGAACTGCCAACAACTATGTTTCGGATCAAAGAATTATTAAAAGATAAAAATTTAACTTTATATGATTTAAAACTGCTAACTGATGTCCCTGATGAACTGATTGATTTAGTTGCTACGCAACCTGTAGATATAAATTCTCTTAGTAACGCATTCTTAAATTCTGAGACACAGGAACTGCCAAGCATAATAAGACCTATTTGTTGTTTGGTAAATCCAGAATCTGCTTGCTGTAAAAATAAATAGTATTAAAATTTTATATGACAAATACTAGTAAAAGGGATATTCGCAATTTAAGAATTACCAATCTTAATCACACAAAATAATTTTTACAAGCAAAAGCTGGGCAAACAAATGCAAGGAAATTATTAATAGTAAGTTTAATCATATTATTGTCCGGGTTTTTTAGTATTTTACCTTCTTTATCAGGAGGATTGGTAGAGATTATTATATATGACACCCTGAAAAATAGCTACCATGATAAACAGTGGCAAAGTGTAGCTTTAGTAATAGGGTTTATGTTAGCATATACAATTAGTTTGTTTAACTTGATAATTCGCGGTGTAGAGATAACTACATCAATTATTGTTATTGGAACAATTCCTGCTTGTATATTTATCGGTATTTTCAGTAAGGCTAACATTGTAACTAATGAAATCTTGCTGCTTGTAATTAGTATAGTTTTAGCTTGGACTAGCTCAATTATTCTAGCATTTTTTTATATAACTACTTTTGTAATTTGTGGATTTATAGGTAAAGTAATGATATTTTCGGTGACAGCTATAGTAGTTGAATTATCAATTATAGTATCTACAATAACTGAGCGAGAATTGAAATCGGCTGAAGGAATTATTACTTTAATTGTAGCCATCGCAGTCATCCTCACAGGTGCTATCATCGCAAGACAGGCAATTAGAGGCTCACCCCAATTTGTCTGGATTAGAGAAAAAGCGGTCTTTTGGGCAGCAACAGGTGGGACATCTTTTTATGGAGTCGATTTAACAGATGCTTGCTTTGATGGTGCAGATTTACCGCACACAGATTTTAGAAAGGCTATCTTAACCCGTGCTAGCTTCAAAAATGTAACTGGACTAGAATTATCTAGATTGCAGGGAACGATATTGGAGCCACCCAATGTTAGAAAGTTACTGATAAAACCACAAGAAGGTTCCGGAAGGGATTATACAGGAGCAAACTTAAGTGGCGCTAACTTGAGAGAGGCTAATTTGGAAAAAGCAGTTATCACGGGAGCGAACCTGAGTAATGCTGATTTGAGAGAGGCTAATTTAGAAGGAGCAAATCTTAAAGGAGCAAATTTGAATGGTGCCGATTTGAGAAAAGCTAATTTGGAATGGGCAAACCTATCTAAATCTCAAATATTAGATGCAGATTTTTCAGGAGCTTATCTTACCTATTCCTGCATTCAAGAGTGGAACATTAATAACAACACCCGTTTCAAAAACGTTGACTGTAAGCTTGTCCATTTGAAGCAAGGCAAGCACGGATTTTTACTACAAAAACCAGACAGCGGAGAGTTTCAGCCGGGTGAATTTGAAAAATGGATTGACAAATTACAAGAAACTGTTGATCTAATTTTACGGCAAAGAATGAATTTAGCCGCTTTCGCTGTTGCCATAGCTAAAACTGCCCTTGAGTATGATGGATTAGATGTATCTCGTTACAGTATTGAAAATAAAGGTGATCTTGTCTTCGTCGCTAAGGTTGGTGTTTTTCCAGGCGCAGACAAATCAGCGCTCCATCAAAGTATTACAAATTACTATTACAATGAAGTGTCTATTCAAGGGGAAAGAGCCAACATATTATTAAATCCATCAGCGGAGGTTGAAATTATGGAAAGTAAACAAACTAATGTCACCGGGGATATAGTTAGTGGGGATAAAGGAGATAAGACTACTGTCGGTGATGTCACTGTTGGTCGCGACTTTATAGGGGCTAGCATTGTGGGCGATATCAGTGGTCAAGTAACTACGACTATTCAGCAGCTTCAGGGTGTTAATACTACTGATAGCAACGAGCTTGCGAAGATTTTGACAGCTTTGCAAGAAGCTATTAAAGGGGATTCTGTGCTTTCTGACAGTCTAAAGAAAGAGGCGCTAGAAGCAGTAGAAACCATCGCAGAAGAAGGGAAAAAACCGCCAGAAGAACGTGCGATCAAGTATTGCTCGATGGCTGTGAACGCCCTTAAGGGGGTTACTACTGCTGTTACCGATGCTAGTAAACTCGCTGAAGTCCTTCAAACTTATCTGCCGACTCTTACAGGAATTCTGGGCATTTAGACAGTGTAGGAGTTCACTTCAGTTTTTGATTCATTAGATAGGAAACTTCAAAGACGCGATCGCACTCTCTAACCAATCAAGAGTGCGATCGCTCTTTTAGTCTATCCCTCTGGATGGAGAGGACAGCCCGAAAAAGTCTTGGTATCCTAGAGAGCGAATGGCTGAAACTCAAGAGCGATCGCATCCAACTTGCCAAACCTCAACCGATTTGCTACTTAATTTCTATATACCTAAGATAACAAAACTTTTCTTTATTTATAAAAATTTAATATTTGGACTTCTCAGCTTCTTGTTTCTACACAAAATGGGTATTTCTTTCAGCAGTTCGCTCGGACGATAGAGGGACTTTTAGACCTTTTGCCCCTAAACTAGAACGGTCAGATACAATTGTTGTTCCTTATGTTGTCCTGTCAGCACCCCCTTCTGCGTGTCCTGGTTGTTGATGACCATGAACTTACTCGTTTTAGCCTCAAGCTAGCATTGCAAAATCAGGCGAACATTGAGCTAGTTGGACTCGCAAGCAACGGTCAAGAAGCCGTGGAAATGGTCGAGCGTTACCATCCTGATGTGATTATTCTGGACTTACAGATGCCCGTGTTAGACGGTTTATCCGCATCGACACAGATAAAACACATCGATCCGCACGCACAGATCATTGCTTATTCATCAGTGGAAGACCCGCAGATTGAAGTAATGAGCCAAACTGCCAGAATAGATGCTTTCTGCAAAAAAGATACCGCTACCCAAGAACTGATTGCTTTAGTCAAGCAGCTAGGGCAGCGGGCAGTTAGTCACTAGGGGGTGCGAAGGTAGGCGACCTTGCAGCTGGAATTAGCCCCGCAAGGCGTCAAACTTTAATTGGCCTATCCTGCTTCAGGAAAGGTACGGTTAAACTCGTCAATTAAATCGTCAATTTCTTCCAGTGCCTGATTAACATCTATTCTGAGAGTACCCAGGTTTGGTTCTTCCAAAAGCCGTACTAGAGACTCACGCTTGAGTTCAATCAGGCTAATCCATTGTTTTAAAGTTTCTGAGTCCATTATCTGCATTACAATTCAACATTAACTTAACATTACCCAATCCTAGCGAAGGAAGGGAGGTCGCTTTGGATCGGCAGGTTTATTTTTAATCACTTCAGCAATAAACCGCTTGAGCGCCTTTTCCCTATTTTTCATAAAAGCAGACCAAAATCCAGGCTGAAACTCATCCATCGTTTTGGCTAAAGCCCAAACATCTACCGCCAGTATGTTATAAAGCGTTTCGTCCTCCTGCTTAAGCGTTTTAAGCTGATCGAGGATGGCTCTACTTTTTTTTGTAGCTTGCTCATTATCTTCTTGAATCATAAAACCTCGCGGGAAGGGTAGATACCTATGAGTATGAGACAGGCTTAAGCTGGTTCATAGGTATGTTAAGCATGGGAGGAAACACGACACTTGGTTAATGGTGGCCTTAACGGTGCAGCTAACATTTTAGTTAAAAGTAAGCACAGGCTGGATTTCCAGGGGGTGTGTGAAGTTTTGTCCTAACCTGTTAGGAGTTAGGAGCTCCTAGCTCTTAAGAATCCCCACAGGGCAAATCCAGGGGAGCGTCAATCTATGCTCTCAACTATGAATTGACGGCAGCAGACAACAACCTGATTTGATAATACGGGTTTTCTTTGAAACCGCCATTATTTGATAAAAGTCTTACGCACACAAGCGAGATATTACGCCTGGACAAGGATAATAAAGCTGAAGAGATTGTGAATCGGGTATCCTAATTAAAATGTTACGTCAAACTTCTTTGGGAACGTTAGGTTTAGGTGTTGGTTTTGTTTTGACAATTGTGGGATTTTATGCCTATTCCACGGGCAACGCCACATTGAATCTAGCGGGATTCTTCTATGGTATTCCGGTGCTGCTGGGAGGTCTTGCGCTCAAAGCCGCAGAACTCAAGCCTGTGCCGTTCAGTAAACCCACCTCGAAAGAGGTAATGGCACTACGCCAGCAGCAAGCAACTGTTACTCAAAACCAGATTCGCAAAGATGTCACTCGCTATCGCTACGGTCAAGATGCTCATTTGGATAGCTCTTTGAGTAGCTTGGGGTTGAGTCCGACAGACGAGGAAAGACCAGTGCTGAAGGGATTAGAGGAAAAGGAGGTTGATGGCGCTTATGCTTTGGTGCTGGAATTTGAGTCGCCGCTAATTCCTTTTGAGGTTTGGCAACAGAAGCGGGAGAAAATAAAGGGCTTTTTTGGCCCTGGTATCCAGGTTGAGTTGAGTCAACCTGCTGAGAACTGCGTTGATGTGGCGCTTATTGCTACGCCGCAGGTGTAGGGGAAGGTTTAAGACTTGTCGCTTACTTTTCCAGGCGGACTACATACCACTGTAAAAATTGTCCTGGCTCCATATCCAATTCGCAAGATGTGTCCATTAGGTACTGAGCTTGAGCCTGTACTAAGGGAAATTTTTGCAAGTCTCGCGGTAGGTTATCCTGACGAGTTGCCAAAATTGCCTTGAGTTTTTCTAATAGTTCGGCGGCGCTGAGAAATTGTTCTGGTTGGTTGGGTTCTAGAACGACAAAGGCATCTTCTTGATACATTATGGAGTCAGGCATTTTGCGTTTTTTTATACTTGAGACATCTTGTTCAAGTGTATCGCCATAAACTGGCGGTTTTGATAGCGGTTTCAGAGTCAAGGAGCAAAAAAATAACCGCTGAGCGGTCTAGGAATGAGGTTAAGACAACTCAGCGGTTAACTCACGCTTATTAAGCTATTAGTTATTTAGGGCTAGGACAGCTTAGTTGGTCGCCGCCGCACCTTCAGCCTCTGGCTGGCTGGTTAATTCTGGAGTTGCAGTGGTGGTGTTATTACCCAGGTTGAGTTTAACGACTGTACGCTTTGCTTCCGCCACCTTGGGCAGTGTCAGTGTCAAGATGCCATTGTTGAAGTCGGCTTTGACTTGATCGTTCTGAATTGGCACTGGCAGAGGAATCACGCGCTGGAAACTACCATAACGGAATTCGGAGCGGAAAAAGCCTTTTTCGTCGGTCTTTTTCTCGAAGCGATGTTCGCCTTGAATAGCGATCGCTTCGCGGGTGACGCGAACATCTAGATCCTTGCCTTCTACGCCTGGAATTTCTGCTCGTAAAATCAGATTGTCTTCCGTGTCTTGCAGTTCAATCGCAGGTTGCCAAGTTTTACCAGACTGGCGATCGCTTCCGGCAATTTCATCAAACATTTGATCCATTTGACGACGCAGGGTTTCAATTTCTGAAAATGGTTGCCAACGAATCAGAGCCATAGGATAGTTCCTCCAATTTGTAGTGACTAATAAGAAAGAACTTTGTCAATGGGATTAGCTTTTAGTTCCCACAAATTTATGATGCCAAAACAGGGCGGTTGAATCGGTGAGGGAAACCGAAATAAATTTGGGAATCTTTCCGTATTGGCGATCGCGATCGCATTCTCCAAAACATAACCGCCCAGCGTCAACTAAAAATAACAAATGCTGTGCTTTGCGAGCTTTTGTCACCTTGTACAGCGTCAGCGTCAAGATGTAATTTGTCTTCCAGCTCAATTGAATCGCGACTCAAAGCGAGCCTTTAGTTTACACTTCTTTATAATTTTCCAGACAATAATACTTTGCCTGGGAGGGGAACCGCCTTTATGTAGGGGGATTTTCCAGGCTTCTAGGCATTGTTGCCGCATGGGACAATCTATTACAGAGTTTGAAGTTCTGTAGCCTTTTGCAGAAGGGGACTCTGCGCCTGCGGTAAACTAAGCCAAGATTTCTCCTCGACATTAGAAAACACTAGGAAAGGAGCCGTTATTCAATGTCTCATAGCGTCAAAATCTACGACACCTGCATTGGATGCACCCAGTGCGTCCGCGCTTGCCCAACGGATGTCCTAGAAATGGTTCCCTGGGATGGCTGCAAAGCTCAACAGATTGCTTCCTCCCCTCGGACAGAAGACTGTGTAGGTTGCAAGCGGTGCGAAACTGCCTGTCCTACAGACTTTCTGAGCGTCCGAGTTTACCTGAGTAATGCTGAAACCACCCGCAGCATGGGCTTAGCCTACTAAAAAGCTGGCTTGAAAACACTTTTTATCATCCAATTCCAAGGTACAGAGAGGGCAATTTGCTCTCTCTTTTTTTATTCATACTCGTTCCCAGTCTCCGGCGGGGAATGAGTATAAGCGAGGCTCTACTTCGCGTGAAAACGCAAAAAAAGTCATAATTGAATGTTGGCGTAGGGGTGCTTAAGTGAAGGGAAGCCTTACAGTAGGCATTTCCAGGAGTCTCCTGAAGCGGCTTGACGTTGGGTGAATAGCCAAGTAGCGTTGTAAATTAGGTGAGAACAGGAGTGGTGTAATATATGTGCGGAATCGTCGGCTATATTGGCACTCAAGCAGCTACCGAAATTTTGCTCTCTGGGTTGGAGAAACTGGAGTATCGAGGCTACGATTCTGCCGGAATCGCTACAGTGACAGAAGGTGAGATCCACTGCGTTCGGGCGAAGGGGAAACTCTACAACTTGCGCGAGAAGCTAGAACGGGAAGTAAACCCGGCGAATATTGGCATTGGACACACTCGCTGGGCTACGCATGGTAAGCCAGAGGAATATAACGCCCATCCTCATATGGATACGGCGATGCGCGTGGCGGTGGTGCAGAACGGGATTATTGAAAATTATCGGGATTTGCGAGAGGAACTGAAGGCGCGGGGACACAAGTTTCGTTCGGATACTGATACTGAGGTGATTCCCCACTTAATCGCTGAGTTTTTATCCCACTCCGCTACAGCAGGCTTACCCCACGCCTCTACTCTTTTCTTAGAGGCGGTAAGAGAAGCTGTTAATAAACTGGAGGGAGCGTTTGCGATCGCAGTCTTATCAGCAGACTACCCGGATGAATTGATTGTCGCACGGCAACAAGCTCCCTTAACTATTGGTTTCGGGCAAGGGGAATTTTTCTGTGCTTCGGATACACCCGCATTGGTTCCCCATACTCGTGCGGTGTTAACTCTGGAAAATGGGGAATTGGCGCGACTGACACCGCTTGGAGTTGAGGTTTACAACTTTGCTGGCGAACGCTTGAAAAAGTCTCCGCGGACTCTGAACTGGAATCCCGTACAGGTGGAAAAACAGGGATTCAAGCATTTCATGCTCAAGGAAATCTACGAGCAACCTGGGGTGGTACGCGCTTGTTTAGAGGCTTATTTGCACCCTGATTGGCATCCAGATAAGGATACGTCGCCAATTAATTTGGCTATCCCTGCGCCGCTGTACGATGACTTAGAACACGTTCAAATTCTTGCCTGTGGCACCAGTTGGCACGCTGCTCTGGTGGGGAAATACCTGCTGGAACAACTGGCGGGGATTCCGACTATGGTGCAGTATGCTTCTGAGTTTCGCTATGCACCAACGCCTTTAACTGTCAATACCCTAACGATAGGTGTCACCCAATCTGGGGAAACTGCTGATACGTTGGCGGCTTTGGCGATGGAAAAAAAGCGTCGCGAGGGTAAGCCTAGCCAGTTTCAGGTGAGATTGTTGGGCATTAGCAACCGTCCGGAAAGTTCTTTAGGTCACTTGGTGCCTCAAATTATCGAAACCCATGCGGGGATGGAAATTGGGGTGGCGGCGACTAAAACTTTTGTGTCTCAATTGATGGCGTTTTACTGTCTGGCGTTGGATTTAGCTTATCGCCGCCAGACAATTACGGCAACTCGGTTGGAGGAGATTTTGGTCGGTTTGCGGCAGTTACCAGCGCAGATTGAGCTGATTTTAGAGAGTCAGGAGCGGTATATTGAGCAGCTGACTCATGATTTTGCGGAAACTAAGGATTTTATCTTTTTGGGACGGGGGATTAATTTCCCGATTGCTTTGGAGGGGGCGCTGAAACTGAAGGAAATTAGCTATATCCACGCGGAAGGTTATCCGGCTGGGGAGATGAAGCACGGGCCGATTGCGCTGTTGGATGCTAAAGTTCCTGTGGTTGCGATCGCTATGCCGGGTAATGTGTACGAAAAGGTTCTCTCGAACGCCCAAGAAGCTAAGGCGCGGGATTCCCGTTTGATTGGTGTGACACCGATGAATGACCCAGAGGCGGCGGAAACTTTTGACGATTTGTTACCTGTTCCGGCTGTGGAAGAGTTGCTTTCGCCGATTTTGACGGTGATTCCCTTGCAGTTATTGGCTTATCACATTGCAGCGCGTCGCGGCTTGGATGTAGATCAGCCAAGGAATTTGGCAAAATCGGTGACAGTGGAATAGTCCGAAAGGTGCGATTAGCTGAAAATGCGATCGCGCCTTTTAAAATACTTGGTGATAGTTATTTAAAATCTCTAGCGGAGTTTGCAACTTATTGAGAATAGTGCAAGATGTGAATTGAAATCAAGTTTCAATGCCTACCCCGGAATTATTATAGAGTTTTCTGACTAGCAGCGTCAATCTCTTTAATTAATTTATCGATGTTTCAATCCCTGATAGGGATTATGGAGTTTTCCGACCGCCACGGCGATGGCAGACATTGATACCGCGATGTTTCAATCCCTGATAGGGATTATAGAGTTTTCCGACACCAGACCGGAACTTGGCTAAGGATTCAGGGTGTGCAGTTTCAATCCCTGATAGGGATTATAGAGTTTTCCGACGAGTATGGCGTAAACCTGTACGGCGTTATGGTTGTTTCAATCCCTGATAGGGATTATGGAGTTTTCCGACGCGATCCGCACCTAAGTAGTTTTTCCCGATAGTAGGTTTCAATCCCTGATAGGGATTATGGAGTTTTCCGACGATGTACTGGTACACGCCGAAACTCATATTAGAAGTTTCAATCCCTGATAGGGATTATGGAGTTTTCCGACAAAACCCCTTAACTAACTCTATGATTCCATGTTACGTTTCAATCCCTGATAGGGATTATGGAGTTTTCCGACAGCAAGATCAATAAACAAGAGGAAGAATCCAAAGAGTTTCAATCCCTGATAGGGATTATGGAGTTTTCCGACATCCCTCTTGGAAATGCCGCCAATAATGTATTAAGTTTCAATCCCTGATAGGGATTATGGAGTTTTCCGAGCCTACAGAAGAATATCAGATAGTTGATGGCAGGTTTCAATCCCTGATAGGGATTATGGAGTTTTCCGACATAGTACGGTCTAGGGTCAACGTTTGGATCTGAGTTTCAATCCCTGATAGGGATTATGGAGTTTTCCGACGTTCATATTTAATCCAGTCAAAGTGAGTCATACCGTTTCAATCCCTGATAGGGATTATGGAGTTTTCCGACCGCAGGAATCAAAACATCGTTATTAAGTGGCATTGTTTCAATCCCTGATAGGGATTATGGAGTTTTCCGACGTTAGCCCGTCGCTGGAAGTTGCCGAAAAGCTAGGTTTCAATCCCTGATAGGGATTATGGAGTTTTCCGACCAAGAGCTGTTCAGTGGAAAGAATAAATTGCTCGTTTCAATCCCTGATAGGGATTATGGAGTTTTCCGACCTGACGATTACACCCGAAGCAATACCTGAACCTTGGTTTCAATCCCTGATAGGGATTATGGAGTTTTCCGACTCCATGTCCATGCCCGTGTCCCGTCGCTCTCCCGTTTCAATCCCTGATAGGGATTATGGAGTTTTCCGACGAGTGAGCCGGGTGCAATTGCGCCAAGACTTTGAGTTTCAATCCCTGATAGGGATTATGGAGTTTTCCGACCCCAGATTGTGAGCCGCATCTGGTCAAACCAGTACGGTTTCAATCCCTGATAGGGATTATGGAGTTTTCCGACGAAGCGCTGCCACCAGTTCCCACCTGGAAGCGCTGGTTTCAATCCCTGATAGGGATTATGGAGTTTTCCGACCGTCCGGGAAGAACCAAAGCCTGCCACTTCGCCTTGTTTCAATCCCTGATAGGGATTATGGAGTTTTCCGACTTGCTGCGATCGCAGGCATGGGTGGCGTTGGTAAAACGGGTTTCAATCCCTGATAGGGATTATGGAGTTTTCCGACATACATCGGAGTTTGTAAACTGCGAGTATGCCGTTTCAATCCCTGATAGGGATTATGGAGTTTTCCGACGCCGGGGTCTGAAAGCCTTGATATATGTAGTTTTCAAGGTTGGTTTGCGTAAATTTAGAGCCAATGTACCATTTCAGAAATCGACTTGTCAAATGGTGATTCTTAAAAAAGCTCTGAAACTCCTTGCCCATAAAGGTTACAGAGCTTGCGTCAACCTCTGATAGGGAGCGATCGCATTCAAATCTAGACGAGATAAACGTTTCAGCCAAAAAAATCGAACCCCTCAAAAAAACACCTACTGGTTGACGCAAGCATCAAGCAAAAAACACAGTAGTATCCATTGGCATTTCGCCGCCGATGCGCTCAATCTTCGGCTGACAGCAACCCCAGAGGAAATAAAAGCGAATGCTGTCTTGCTCTGGCTTAATCATCTTCGCCAGACGCGATCGCAATTTAGCATACTGCGTAGTAGTCAAGTCGCACTCAAACACAGAATACTGCATCCACTGTCCATAAGACTTGAGAATCTTATGAATCTTAGTGCGACGACTGTCCTCAGATATATCGTAAGAAATTACAACAAACATATCGATTTTGTAATTTTCAACATTGAATTTACTTTTGCAGAGACGCGATTTATCGCATCTTGTACGCAAATACACCACGGGAATTATATTCGCAGACTCATTAGGAGCATCTTCTACATTGCAAATATACGCCCACAGCCTGAAGCTTGTGGCTATGCAAAAGAAGGCTTGGTTTGCATAGCCGCAAGTTTACTCGTTTAGCTTTTTTACTTCAAAATCAACGGGGGATATTTGTCAACCTCTCCCATGAGATACTTTGCTAATAGACGAGCTTGAATTTCCATTGATTCTTGATAGGTACATTGCTTTTGCATTACCGGATGCGTAAACTTCTTTTGCTTCTTTTCTTGATATAACCGCAGAAAAGCGTGTAATCCTTCCTTAGTTAAAGAAACCGCATTACTAACAGGTTCCGTGACAAAATCTGAAGCCTTCAATATCCGCCGATTAATCGCACCCAAAACTACAGAATCTACAATCAAAGGTCGAAACTCTTCCATTAAATCCAGAGCTAAAGAAGGTCGTCCATAACGCTCTGTATGCAAGTATCCCAAATAAGGGTCAAAGCCAACAATATTTAAAGCACCTTGGATATCGTGACGTAACAAAGAGTAACCCAAACTCAAAAGGGAATTTACCGGATCTGTAGGAGGACGACGATTACGGGTTTCAAAGCTAAAATCATCAATGCGAATCAATCCATCAAAGCACCCAAAATAAGCAGCACTACCAGCACCTTCATGACCTCTGATAGAATCAATTGAAGTAGCTTTATCAACGGATGCGATCGCATTTTTCAACTGAGCGATATTAGCACCCAAATCTAGTTCCGAATATCGGCGTTGTGCTTCTAATAAAGCAGTGCGGTAATTTTTAAGTTTACCTCTGACAAAACCTTGAGCTAAGTGAATTGCTTTTGGCGATTCTCCATCAGATTTCCACTGTGCAGAACGGACGAAGATATTTTTACTCATTTCTGACTCCAATCTGGCAAGATATTTACCATTGATAGTTAAAAAAGTTAGAGGGATTTTTCGCTCAATAAGTTGCGCGATCGCATCAGGAGAGACAGTCGCTCGTCCCATGACCACCAAGCCATCAACTTTAATCAAAGGCACGTCTAAAATAGTATTTTTCTCAACTTTAACCTTCAGACGTTCATCGATTTTGCCGATAAAAGAATCATCCTGCGTAACGTAAACTGTACCCATGATTTTCTCCAAAATTAACTAGCTTCTTGATAACGTCCAACTTTGTCAGCCGCTTTCGGTAAACATTGCGAGGAGAGACTGCATCCTTTACAACGTTTGCTATATAACGGTTTTGGCATTATTCCGGTTTGTAGCAAAGTTTGGACAGATTCGATGGTAGCGATCGCGCTTTGTTTTAACTCTGGCGTAATTTCTACTAACTGACGTTGATGAGATTGGGCATAATAAACATAGCCGCAACTCACCTTTTTTCCTGTCATCTCTTCCAGACACAAAGCTTGCGCTACAACTTGCAATTCATCGTTATCCCACTCACCTTTTTTACCCCGCTTGTATTCAACCGGATACAATTCTCCTGACTCTGATTCAACCAAATCAGATTTACCAATCAACTTGTATTCCTCAGACTTCAACCAAATTGCTCGGACTTGCCAAGTATCTTCGCGATTTCCTACTGAAAAAGTATGAACGCGATCGTGCAAGCTAGTACCTTCGATTGTGTATTGGTTATCGACAAACTCCACCGCACAAAACATTCGCCAACAACGATGAGGACAATAGCTATACTGGTTCAGCGAAGCAATGGGGATATATTCAGTATTTTTCATTTTCAGTTATTAGTTATTTAGGTAATCGTCGCATCATTCCCATACCCATCGTGGTCTTTCTTCCCACACCACAATAAAGGGCAAAATCAGCCAAAACATTAAAATGTTTAATTGCCAAAGGCGTAACTTCTCCCATCAGTCGATAGCTAACTTCTCCCACAAGTCCGATAAACTTACTGCGAGAGTCAGCTAAAATTTCTGTATGAATATCAACAAAGCTGGGAAAAACCGACTCTAGGAAAAGGTTAGAAATCTCGATTCCGCTGTATTTATTCCATCGGGACAAGAGACTATTAAATACACATTCTCTGGTAGGGAGTGTGGTGTCAAATTGTCCTTGGCGAAAAGCAGTAGGCGTAGAGAAAGACAAAGAAAGGACGCGATCGCTTTCACTTGCTTTCTCATATAATTGAGCATAGCTACTAGCATTCGCCCAAACTTGAGTAGATTGAGTAGTTCCCTGAATACTTGTAATCTGCAAATCAGCGGGGCCAAGATGCCAAGGATGATTAGGATTTAGATTCAGCCAAAGTTGGGTAAGTTTGCCAAATAAAGTATCATCAAGTAGCGAAACGCGCCACCAACAAGGCGTACCAGCAGGTATTGCAGTTTTGTGTTCCCATTGCAAGGTATTATCCCGCCGTTGATGTCTGCGCGGTGTTTGCAGGGGACTGAGAGTGAAAGCTTTGTCTGCACTAGCTTGATGGAGATAATCTCCCAGTTCGTAGTCCACAGAACTAACAAGCGTGAGAAATAGAGCGTGTAAGTGTCTTCCTGTCAAGTAATTTGGAGAAATCGGCGACAGAGGAAGTAAGTTAAGAACCAAACTGTGAGGCATATACTTTAGGTAAACTAAGAAAAGTGTGGCTTAGGAGTTTCAGTCATGCAGATTGATAATTATGAAGAAGCGATCGCGTTAACCAAGAAGCTAGAGGAAAGCTTACCGATTATTGTTCGCCCCAGGAAACCTTTACTAAAAACACTCAGAGAACGAGGAGAAACGGTTACAGCGGATCATCAATTTACGGTTGAGTTGGTTAATTATTCCGGCGATATGGGGGGGATTATGTGCGCCTTAGCAGACGAAGCTGAGAAAAAGGAACGCTATGTAGTCTCGATTACTCATCTCAAAATTGACCCCAATCATCCTCTAAAAGAGGAAGTAGAAGCCTATCAGCGCCGGCGCAACCAAATGTTAATGATTCAGGAAAAGAAAGGTATAGCTGCCGAATTATTAGCGGCTAAATTAACAGGGAAGAAGAAAAAGCGTAGTCCAGGTTTTGGGAAGTAATTAACCACTAAATCGATATTCCATCCGCGCTGGAATTTTGATGTCATCAAATTGGTAGTATTCTCCTCGCATTTGTACATTTTGAATTAAGCTAACTGGAGGCATATTTACCACGTCATAGCTAATTACTTGATTGGTAAACATTACATCCAAAGGATTGAGAGGGTAAGCAACAGTGAATTCCCCAGTTTTCAATTTAATATCCGTGAATTCCTGAACGCTTACCTCAGCCTTACTCATCCACTTACCCAAGCGAACCCACTTAGGTAATTTCCATTTTCCGTCCTGACGCTTGAGAGAATTACTAGAGATGATAAAAAACTCAAATTGACTTTCAGGCGCAATTTCTTTTGCTCTCCCAAAACTAGGGATATTCTTCTGAGTTTTTTCCATCTCAACATGGTAGTTGTTGTTAGCATACTTCCATGTATTGAGAGTAGAGGAGTGAGATAGCGATCGCGCTGGCGTTACATAAATTCCTTGTAGATTCAGCGGCGTTAAATGCTCCTCATACTTAGGAACTTGTTCCGGGCAAAAGTAGCGATAGGAATGTTCTTCAGAAACGGTAGTGGAGTAGACTTCACTATCCACCAATCCCAACGCATAACAAAGCGCATAATTATGAATTACAGGCTCTGTTTCATAGAGTCTTCCTATCTCGCGAGTTGCATAATACATACTATCGTGCAACTCTAATTGACAGCGGTAAATTATTGCCATTGCTATTACCCCGCCTTACCAGCTTTACCTACTTTTGCTTTATCACCTTCCGGCTTCTGTTTAATATGCTTTTTGGCATAGGCTTTAGCCTCCGCATCAGCTTTCTGCAAAACCTCCTTAATACCAGCTTCACCCCCGGTGAATGTCTTTACCTCATTTAACAGAGCAGTAAACTGAGTCCCAATGAAATCGGTATGCACAATAAATTCTTCAGACATTAAAGTTTCAATTGCCTTTGTAGCAGCAGCAATCACATCATCTTCATTCAGTGGATCGCGGGAGTTAATTTTATTATCTGCTTGCAGTTTGTCGTAAATTGCTTGAGTCCACAACAAGTTACTGATAATTTCGCCATCCGCAAATACTACACCGATTAATTGATTGCGAACTCTACCTGTACGGGTAGTTTGAGCGCCATAGTGTCGAGTTCTCAGAATGTTGTTGAGAACGTACAAGAAACCAGCTTCAGTTGGGTCTTTTAAAGTCACAATACTGGGGAAAAAAACCTGGGGCTTGATGTGATCTTGTTGATTGATGCGGCTAGTCACCTCTCCTGGTTTAGAACCAGCTTCGCCCTTAGAAGCCATTGTACCGTTCTCAAAAGGAGCATTCAGGGTAAAAGTTTCGTGAGATTCATCAAAAGCTGTGATAGAAAATGCTGTATCAACTACTACTTTTGACTTTTCAGAACCAGAGTCACCGATTGCAAATCCGTAAATAATACAATCAGGATTATCCATCGCAAACTTAACGTTATATTCGCAATCCTCAGCCGTCATCAATCCATAGTTTCGTAATAACTCTCGTCCCACTAAACGTTCTGGCGTAGATTGCTTACGCTTAAACATTATCAGGCGACTGATGGGTGCTTGGTTTTCTGCTTTAATTCCTGCTCTCACCCGTGCCTTGTTTAACTCTCCATCTGTTTGAAAGAGGGGATAGGATTCAGTGATACGCACAGTTAAGAAATGAGCGTATTTCCCCATTGGTTTGTAGGGAATTTCATTGTGAAAAAATTTAGAATCAACGGTTTTGAGAAAAGACATGAATAATTCTCCTAAAGATGAGTAGTTGAGAAGCTAGGCAATAAGAACCTGAACAAGAATTCGCATTACTGTATCTAAATCATCTGGAACTCGATAAAGATTTAATCCCTGCTCGATTTCTTTTGTTTCTCGGTGTAAACGACCGAATTGCCAAATAGTCCCCGTAGTTACCGCACCGAGCAGAACTGATTGTTCAGGAGTTCTATCCCACTTATCGAGGGCGATCATTTCTGCTACAAGTTGTGTAAAACCGTAGTCTAAATCTTCGCGCTTTGCTTCAATTACTAGCAACTCCGTTTGACTTCTTAGAAGGTAATCTAAGTAACCTTGCAATTGCTCATTGATTTTGATGGGATACTCAATTCTTAATTGAGCTTTAGTGTATTGAACTAACTGCAATAGTACCTGTGAAATCAAAACTTCACGTCGAGAGGTTTCGCTGGACAAATCAACGTAAGGAAGCACTGCGTCAATGCGATTTTTGAGGTTCTCTAAATCTTCTAATTCATGCTGATATAGAGGCAAATCCAAGCGCTTACGAGTCAAGGTATATCCGAATTCATTGGCTAAATCATCTGCAAGAATCCTTAATTCAAAGATTTTACTAAATGTATAAGATTGATTCGGAGCTAAAACGCGCATATTACTGACATTCCTTGCTTTCTAGGTTCTCGATTCATCTTCATCTGCATCACTATCATTGCTGTCTCCAATTTGTGCAGCAGCGCAAGCGCTATCGCGATTTTCTTTGTCGTCTTCTAGGCGATATAGAAACTCACAAGTATCTCGAATTAAGTTAATTTGTCTACCTGCAAGACGAGCGCGATCGCCTGCAAAAGATTTCTCAAATACCTCCTCAACAAAGTATCGAGCAAAATCCAAAATTGCTTCTCGTTCTTCTTCCCGCTTCTTAAATATCCAGCGCCCCTCTGCTGTGGAAGCATGAACACGATCCATCAACTTAGAAACTTCAGCCGCCACCATATCAACCATCACTCCACCTTGAAAACTTAAATCAGCTTCAAGAATAGTTTTTGCAGCAATGTCAATAGGCTTTAATACTGCATTTGCCTTGGGATTATAGCGCTTATTGGCTCTGTAAAATTTGCGATATAATTCCGTCAGCTTTTTGGGATGATTTAAACTTGATTCTTCTCCCACAATTAATTCCTCCGAATTAGGATTATATTTGGCGTAAGGGTCAAAGCAGGGATAAAAGTGATAGACATAAAGCTTGACTTTCTCAATTCGTGCTGCTTCAACATTTTGGTTACGCACCCAACGATTTAAGTAGCTAAATACATAGAGTGGGCTGGTTTCAAAATCTTTTGCCAGTTCTGTAAAACGTCCCCAGTTGGAGTCATAACCAGATTTTCCCTGTCTAGCATTAACATCAAGGTGAATAGCATAGGCGGCTGTTAGAACATTAAGGGGTGCCGAATATTCCTTCCCGTCTTCCGTCCATCCTTCAAGAATGTAGTCAAGACGGAAGCGATCGCGCTTTGTCAGCACCCTAAATGCCTGTGGCGCGCTATCGAGAAATACACTTTCTTCAAACTCCGCACCATCATTAAATGGCGGAATGGGAGACTCTGAAACTACAGTCTTGACATCCAGAATCATCGGGAAGGCAAAAGCTAACCAGCTAGGCATTACCCAAGATTCGGTGTCAGTTCCGTCTCGTCCCGGAGGTAGCGCCATGAAGTAGAATGTTAGTGGCTGGTCTTCTGGGTAAGAAAGTTTGAAGGTTCTGTCTTTCCCTGGTTCGATATTTTCATTTATTAGGAAAGCATCTACACTTTGGTAGCGATCGCGTTCTAAATTCGCTTGCAAGTCCTTACTGATAAAGTGATTGCGAATGCTGGTATCAAAACGAGTTTGAGCAATACCGTTGTATGCCTTTTGTAGAAACTTGTTCGTCTCTGGCGTGAAGTAATAAGTGGGGTAGAAATAAAGATAGCGATATTTCCCATCCTCAAATCGCTTGCCCACTGCCTGCGTCTGGTTCATCAGAATTTGCCTCAGCATCATCTCTAAACCTGCAATACTAGAAATATTGCGTTTAGCGTTAGAACCTCCCAACATTTGTTTGTTGGTATAAACCTGGGGTGTAAATAAAACCGCTGACTCCATCTGCTCAGTTACGGTATAGGGAGAATGAGAAATCGAGCAGATTAGCTGTCGTCCTCTCCCCTGTTTTTTAGCTAACTGATAGCCTGATAATTCCTGTAGGAATACTTCAGCAGATGCTTTGGTAGATGTGGATTTTCCGGGTAGCATGACAACTCGCGTCACCCAAAGCCGCAAATCATCCCAACCATCAGGTAACTGGTACTGTGAAACAAGGGGTTTAATGAGTTGGGAAATGTGAGCGATCGCTTCCTTACAAATCTGACGCACATCCTCTGGACTTAAACCAGGATGAGTCTTTAAATATTTTGCTGCTAAGTAGTACCATTCATAAGGAACGCCGCCAGTATTGCCCTTTAGTTTGTGTTCTTTCAGGCTTTCATTAATCCGCTGAATTTCGCGGATTGGAGGTAAATACTCTGAGAGGTTCCAAAACTTAGCAATTTCCTCGACAATATCTAGATGAGGTAATTCTGGAAGTTTTTTATCTTTCTTCCGCTCAATTTCAATTTGATTAACCCGTTCGTCCCAAATTTTGCGACTGATTAAATCTCCAAATTCAGCAATCTGGTCAATCCGAATGTCGTCATCAAAATTGAAACTATAATCAGCCGACAAAACATTCTGCTGCTGAAATTTGATGAGGTTATCACTGCGGCTTTTGGCAACAGAACTTTTAATGGGATTTAGAATCCTCAATGTGGCACTAAGGGCGACTTGCATTAAACCTGTATCGTCAAAAAACAAGTTGTAATATTCTGCATATTTCATTCCCTTGCCATCTCTGCTAAAACCTGTTTGCCGGCTCCGTAGCTGACTTGCACACAGTTCTTTAATCTTCGTTACCACCCGTTTTGGTAAATCCTCAACTGGCACAGGGGGCGCATCCCGCCGAGCTAAATAGATTACACCAGTTGGCAGATATAGCAGTGGTTCATAGTAGGTGCAATCCTCCGTATTAAGGCTAATGTGCGCTTCCATCAAAGCGTTATTCACTACATTTGTGAGTACGCCTCGGTTCTCTGCAATGCTGTGGTAAGTAAATTTTAGTTGTCCATAACTCAGGGTATGAATTAACTCATTTAGCCTTGTATTTTCAGCATCCTGGGGATGTTTGATGATGGAAGCTAGGGAATCTGCCAAACAGGTTAAAAGTGAAAGACAGCGAAGAGTGCGATCGCGTAATACTGGATTTAGCCCAAACTCCGAAAAGTTCCAGTTCGTATCCCAACGCTGTTGAGCGTTATAAGCGACACATAGCAAATCATCAATATACTCTCGATAGGCTTCTGGGTCGTCAGGATTAAGGAAGCGATCTAAACCTAGCTGACGAACTTTTTCATCAATAATTTGACGATGCTGTTCTAGCGGTAGCTTGCGACAATCAGCAGGAGCATCCGGGAATTTCTCAAAGTCATGCAGAATAAACCCAGCAATTAACATCCGGCGTTCTAGTTCTCGCACCACTCGCTGCACAGTGGTATTAAGTTTTTCCAACCGTTGCTCAATTAAATTCGCTGGAAATAGTCCATTGAGTAAATGGGTATTGAGCGATTGATCGCCTGCATTGTCTCGTCGAACTCTATTTTTTCCTTCCGCTTCATTTTTGCGATCGAGTTCATCAAAAAACTTACCACCTTTTGCTGTAACGCCGATTGCCACTCGTAGCAGGTGTGGTAAGACATACTCTGCAAAGTCACTCATCACCAGATCATTAGGATTTTGAGTTTGAATTGCCTCTCGCAGTAACTTGAGAGTTAGTAACTCACGGGATTGGGGTTCGATAGTGCGATCGCTAGGTTCAAAGTCAAATTCCTCATCTTGTAACCAATCATCGTCTCCATACTCTTCGCTTAACCTCTCCCCCAACCCCTCTGCTGCAAGGAGAGGGGAGTTCTGCTCCCCCATCCCCTCGTAGGGAAGGGGGGCTGGGGGGGTTAGGTCTGATTCATCTTGATGATCAAATAGCGATAACTGTTTTTCTTCCTGCTCAGAGCTTTTACGTTTCTTAGCCATCTTCTCCCTCTGATAAAATCTTCTTCTTTGACACTTACTTTTCTGTATGCTCAAGTAATCGGTATCGCTCGATATACTCCAGAGTAAGTAGGCGGATGTAATCCAGAAGCTCGAAGAACTGCTTGATTTTGGGATACTCATCTCCTGAGTTGCGATACCAGCTCACAATGCAATCAACATCGAAGATACTCAACTGGTGTAAGTGGTTAATTGCTTCTTGAGATTTCTGACGGATGTAGCCGTATTCAGTAATCTGACTAACGTACCCAGAAATATAAGTTGAAAGAAGTTCTAGTTGGCTCCAAACTGTGTATTCTTGTTCCGAGTCTTTCTCTGCTTCCCACAGTTTACGCCGTTCGTCTTTAATCGATTTTTCATAAGCGAATAAGCGATTTTTAAGCTCAAAGAGCCGATTACGTTCAAAAAGTTCAGCTTCGTGTTGCTCCATATTAATATCCCTCTAGTTATAAGTTTTTTAACTATTAAAGCCGTAGGTAATAATTTTCCCTTCTGGTGTTTCAATGAGATATTCTCCACTGCTTCTAATTTCCCATCTCACTGTACCCACCTCGCTAGAACCTATACGTGGAATTCGGACTGCTTTAGATTTATCAAATGTCGATGCGTTCCGCAAATAGTCTAGGGAGTCGTAATTTTTTCTAAAAGAGTGATCGAGAATGCTTGCTGCAACATCTGCATAGGTTGCTGGACTCCACTGTTTCATGAGTTCTTGCATTTCATCAATTTCTTCTTGCGTTCTTCCCTCAAACAGTCGTCGTTCGGATGGTGACAAATTCAGTTCATAGGCTTCCTTTATTTGACTGGAGAGTTCCTCAAGTTCAGTCTCGGCTGCCATCAGCAGGTTTTCGCGATCTAAGCCGACAAGAGGGTTTGCTTCGGCGTTAGCTGCCATCTCAGCGACCCGCCTATACTTTTCTGCGATCGCACTCAATCGGTTTGCCAAATCTGCATTTTCGGGCTTTTCTAAAAATGCTCCATAAATTTCGTGAATTTGGCGTATCACTTCCTGACCTTCCGATTCGTTGGGCATTTTTAATGAAGTAGTTTCACCCTTACGACTCCACTGGTAAGAATTCAATTCGCTCGTGACCGACGACGCGACGCGCATAGACCAAACAAGCTTCTACATCTTCCCGTTCTAACCAGGGATAACCCTCTAGCAGAGTCTCGACGGTATCACCCGCCGCCAGCATTCCTAAAATATGCTCAACCGCCAGCCGACGACCCCGAATAATCGGCTTACCTCCAAAGATTTTGGGGTTAACTGTAATCCTCTGTAATAGTTTTTGCTCGTTCATTTTTGACCTCCAAAATGTTGAAGTGTGAAGAAGGAGGCTTTTGAACTGATTGATTCTCAGCCCCCATTAAGAGTTATGCTGCCAACCTCATCCGCTCTTTAGGCGTTTTGTAAGATTGCTGTGGAAACAGATCGAGTTCCAGTTGTTTGTACTGGACGCATTGCCGAACTGCCTCGAACTGCTCTTCCTCACGATCAATCCCAGCAGGCTGCTCAGATGTGTAAGCACGCAGATCGAAGAGTTCTAGCTGCTTATGGTTTCCCATATAGCTGAACCTCCATTCAGATTTTGTGAATGGTGACTTTTGTCCTCAAAGAGGCGTGTTAGCGTTAGACGGATGCTAGTGTTAGTCGCAACAGTAGGGTGGAAGTAGGAAATAAATCCTACTCTCAATCCTATGAACGTTGGACAAGTGTAGGCATCGGAACAACGAAGCTCGGTCTCTGTACTTGAAGGCTGACGCCACCATCTAGACGTTAGCACAGGTTTATTAAGTTCAGTATGTGAAGACAAGAGTAATTTTTGAGTCTCTTCCTCTGTATAATTAAAACTGGAGGGTAAAAATGTCGTTTTCAGATTTTCGAGCGACCTGTAATCCCTATCAGGGATTGAAATTTCGCCCACTGAACTTGTAGGCTTACGCCCTCCCACTGAACTACAGTGACCTAAATCCCTATCAGGGATTGAAACTATCCAGCAATCCATATCTCATCTCCTTTGCTTTTGAACCAGTAAGCAAGGGTATCCAGCAATAAAGCTGACTGGCTGAAGGCAATAGAATAGGGTGCAGTTGTATCGTGTAAACTATACTGGTCGCTAATTGGGTAAATTGCAAAGTGCATGGGGAGTCTAAGCCTTGATCGCACCTCCGCCACCGGACGACGCAGCACATAACTAACCAAAGCTTCTTTTCGCAGTCGCTTGTTAATCTCACTAATCCAATAGTTGTTGGGTTGCCAAACCTCAATACCAATCAAAACCTGAACCTTCCAAGCATCTGCGATCGCATCCAACTTGCCTGAATAGGTAAATCGCCAGTTCAGCCGTTCCTCCCGATAAGCCTTTAACTTCATAAAGGCGAGACAGTGTGCAAATCGACCTTTGGGAATGGGTTGTCCGAGGCGTTCAGCGGTTTGAAGAAGCGATCGCATAAACTCCTCTTTAGTCATCACCTCAATTTCCAGATTGCTCAAAATTCCTGGTAAATCGTAGGTTTTAAACCTATCTGCCTCATTCGGTTCTGTTAGATCGTAAATCCCACACTGAAGAGGGCTAGAGCCTCGAAAACTAGAAGCATCCTCAGCAATAGGATTTCCTTTATCCTTACCTGACAGTTGCTGCCACTCTTTTTCCCATACCATGCTACGACCAAAAACCTTTTTCAGGCTAGTATTAAACACTTGTTCGCAAGCCGTTTGAAATGCCTTTTGACTGCCTTCATATTGCTGCTTAATTGTTTTATGTCCTAGCTGTCGGCAAAGCCGCATTGACTGAACTGCACCCCAGCGAGAGTAATATCCCTGGAAATCATTTATTTTGCGATAATTATCGCGAATTTGGTTGTTGAAGAAAGCACGGTCATAGATACAAGATGCTTTCAAAAGTGAAGTCTTCTCTCGAAACAGCCTTCCTACTAAAAAGTTTGGGACAAGTGCGTAAGCTGTGAAAGCCTCAAAAGCAATCTTTTGTCCTTCGCGTTCATAGCCGTCATGCCGCCCTAATCTTCCTAAGCGCTGAATGAAGCTACCTGCATCAGCTGATTCAAAGATTAGAAAATTAATCTTGAAATCAACGCCGACATCAATCGTGCTAGTGCCGAGAACCAAGTCAGCTTGTAGAGATCGCTCTTTTTCCTCCTTCCCAGATAAACCTGTATTCTCTCCCACCACGAAACCAAAGGGTTCCAGCAGTTCTCGAAAGAACGATGTAAGACGCTTCACCGCAGCAATCGAGTTGAGAATGATTGCCCCTTTGCTACCTGGATGTTGCTGAAAGTGAGTCAGAATGAGATTACTGTTATCTTTCAACCAAGTTTCAGAAGCCTTATTGCTGGATTCCAAAGAGATAAACTGAAGAGAAGTTTCTCGTGATACCTGTCGCCATCCTTCTTCTTGTAACTGGTGACACTGAGCCTCTGTATCTGGAAACTGATATTTATTCTCCTCAATTGGGTTAATCTCCTTGCACCGAAATCCAGCTAACTTTAGTCGCTCTATCAATTGTTTATTCGGAGTCGCTGAGAGGAATAGAAACTTTTTGTGGCGATTGGTATTCTTGATTAACAGCATTGTGTTAATCACGCTGGCAATTTGCGGAGCCTGGAAAACATGAAACTCATCAAAGATAAATAGATCAAAATCCTTGTCAATCCGGTTCCACAGCTTGTCAGGACTATCATCACGAGTTAAATATGTACCTTGATGTAAATAGTGAAAAATATCAGGATTGCTTAAGAGAATTTCTGAGTTGCCGGAACGAGACTCGATCGCTGCTGCTTTTTTTAAGCCCTCATTTTCAGCATATATCTCTAACTCTTGCCCACTGAGTCGAACCACGCGCGGCTTAATATCAGGCTTAAATTTTTCAATATAATCCTGAATTTGTGTTTCTTGGTCACGGGCAAGTTCATTAGTTGGATACAGGCCGATCGCACAAAAATATGTCAGCAATGTCACTAAATAAGCTGCCAAACTTTTTCCATCGCCCGTCATTGCCGTATTAAAGATAACGTCAATATTCGAGTCGCGTATTGCCTCCAACGTTGCGACTTGATGCCAGGAAAGTGATGCCCAACCATCCGGTAGCTTCACGTCTTTTGGTGTCTCTGAGGCAGGACAGGAGTAGACAGGCTTGAGAGTGATCTTGTATCCGGGTATCATCTCATTTGTCCGTATATAAAAGCTGTATGTCCGTAGCAGGTTTAATTTTCACCACTATGACATACACAATAGAAAATGGCAAGGACAAAAAAATAAATTGTCCGGGTTAAGCAGAACGAGGAGTACCAGTGAGCCGAAAAGGTCAGTCAATTACCCTGTCTATCTCTGACCAAGACAAAACTCAGCTTGAGGAGATCGCCCGTGAGTTAGGCGTGATGCGGGGTGATCGCCCGAATATCTCTGGATTAGTGGAAGCGATCGCGCGTCAGCAATTCCGAGTTGCCCCAAACAACGACTGGTCAGGCACCCAGATTGCTGCACTCAAGCAGGCTGTCCAAGCTTTAACTGATGTTGGAAAGGTTGAGGAAGCCCAAGTGATAGCCAGTTTGCTCCTTGAACGCCGCGAACTATCGCTTCCTATACGAGAACAAGTAGAACGCTTCCTCAAGTCCCCGCCTATAGCTTGGCGCAAGGACATTGACTATTACATCCTTCGTCAGCAACCTTTTCAGATTTCTTACCACGATGCGGCAGATCGCCTTTGGAGTTTTACTATTCGTTATGCTCAAATCACATTGCACGAGCAGCGAGAATATTTAGATTGCTGGTGCGACGAGACGGAAGGCAATCAGGATTTACCAGAACTGAAGCACAATTGGTGCTTGCGCTTAGACCGTATTCCAGAAGCCGCGCTTGTGCCGATTGAGGGGGACTGGCGCTCAAGCCTTGATCAGATAGAAGTTGAAATCCACCTATTTCGAGGCTTGGCTTTTGCTTACCAAGCTAAACCGAAAGATATTTCTAATGAATGGCTTGCAGACTCTCAGCGAGTCCGACGAGTAGTTCGGCGAATTTCCAGCACCTTTTGGTTTTTTCGAGAAGTTTTGCGGTATGGGCCAGACTGTGTGGTAGTGTCGCCGGAGTCAGTGCGCGAACAAGTGAAGCAGAAGCTGCGATCGCTCTTGGAACAGTACGATATGCAAATATAAGCTTCACTTTAACCGCCGCCGCCACACACCGATCGCGATCGCTACGACAAGCGTCAACAAAGCGATCGCGATTGGTGTATGCAGGTCAGCGCTACTCCCGCCTTCTTTATTTGCCAAGCTATTCTGGGCAACCTGCTGCGTTGTCTGTTCACTAACTTTTGGCACCCCTGCCCCAGCTGCCACGGTGACGGTAAACTTCAGCTCAAACGGTTTAAAATCTGCCCCAGATGCTGGTGTTCCACTCAGTTGCAACTGATAAGCCCCCGGCGATGGGAAGACAACAGAAGCACCCGGAATCCCTTGATAACCTTCAGTTGAAATGGCTTTTAGTGGTGGTGAAAGTAACGGCGTTGTCTGTTGGGTGCGGGGTTGCGAGTATACGGACAATTTGCAATTACACTCTTGCAAAGGGATGACTTGACCGCCTTTGCGGGTAAGCGCCACCCAAGCTAGAGATGGTTCGCCAGCTTTGGGGTTGTCGTTGGGTTCGATGTGGAGAGTACCGCCCACATCTTCTGCTATCTGTACCTTATGGGCAGATGCGGGTGTAATCAGCAAGGTTAGGAGTATTAGTGTTTCCGCAATTGTTGGCAAGAACCTTTGATTCCCCCTGGGAATGCCTAGTGTGAGGTGCCTCAATTCTTGGACTTTGTTAGCTATTGTAGGTGCCTCCAGAATTCGTTCCCAGTCTGAGACTAGGAACGAGGAAGCGAGACTTTTATCGGGATTGGCTAGGGGGGACATATAATTTTTCTAGAGATAAAAGTGACCAAATCCCACGGTAGCGCACCAGCAAAACCAAGAGCGTCACAACTCCCAGTAGCACTGTCAGTAGTTTGTTGCTCCAAATTTGTTGCATTCCGCCAAGGTAATGAGAACCAATTAGCACTGCATGAACTGCACACAGGAGAAAAGCTGGAAGGCTTAACAGATGAATTTGTCGCCAGCGTTTCCCTAAAAGCTGCTGCATCCGGTCAAAACTGGTGAGTGCAGCTGGAGTCATCAATACTAAAGCTACTGCTCCTGCACTCATTCCCAGTTGATGGGTCGGCAACATAAAAGGTATCGCCTGAAAATTCCAGTTCAGAGTATGCTCTAGCATATGTGCCGTATGAGCCAAAGCCAGCACGTATGCGCCTACTCCCAAGACACGACGATAACGTAATGGGGCGCTAAAGAAGCGGCTGATGGGACGGGCAATCAGCGCTAAGATTAAACACAGCAACGCCGCGTGTCCAGTGTAATCTACCATTGTGTCGCCAGTTCGCAGCAGCGCGATCGCTCCAATGGCAAGTGTCACCCAACCGCCCAAGCGAAACAACTGACTGCGTTTATCAGCACTGACTCGGTTGGCAAAAACGCCGACACCGAGCATCATTGGCAGCGTTCCCAGTCCAAACGCCAACATGGTTGTCGCACCTTGAACGAGATTCGCAGTTTCAGCTGCTTTAAGTTGGGCATTGTACAGGAAACCGCAGGGAATTAAACCCCAGACCAGTCCTAATAAAGCTGGTGTAAAAAAGTTGGACTTTAGCGACAGCTTCATCATCGCCGCCCTGAGTCGATTGTGCAAGCCGCCTTCTTTGAGCGGGTGTAACACTGGCAGACGCGGGAGGAAATCTGGTTTAATTTGTACTAAGCCGAGCCAGATCAGCATGATTCCGGTGAAAATAGCGATCGCTCTTCGCAAGTCACTCCCAATTCCCGCCAGCTGTCCCCCAGCAATTAGCATCGAACCCACACCACCCAGAAATGCACCTGTCAAGGCATAACTTGCAATTCGTCCCAAGTTCAGCAAGATGTGAAAATAAAATTGTTGTCGCCAGTTAGCAGGAGTCTGTTGCTGATGTCCAAGGGAAAACGCCACGGTAAGAGGGCCACACATTCCCGCGCAGTGACCAAAACTCCCAAGGAATCCCAAAGCCATAATTAGCAACAAATCCAGCATTTTTTAATTATTAGTCCTTAGTCCGAACGGGCGGGACACCTGTGAATTCCCAATCCTCAGCAGTCAGTCTCCCTCAGTCGTTATTGTAGGACTGGAACGGGGGCGGTGATAAAGGAATGGTAATTTAAGGTACAAAAAATGAGGAAATGGATATTTTCGGTGGTTTTGGCGCTATTAGCGATCGCAGTAGTATTAAGTAGCAGCAAATTCTTCCAGTCGCGTCCGGAGCCAGTAACTAAAAGCTCTGTGGAGAACATTAGCGAACCGCCGACTCGTTTCAACGTGGCGGTAGCATCTGAAGAACCAGTCAACGCTCCTGATGTAGACTCAAAGCGACTAATGGCGCACGTTCAGGCGTTGAACTATAAGCGGTATACACAACAAGAACGCGATCGCGCCAAAAATTACCTCACCCAATCCCTGCAAAAACTGGGATGGTCGCCAAACCTACAACAATTCGAGGGCGGTGTCAACATCCTTGCAACTCGCCAAGGCACCGACAAACAAGCCGGAACAATTATCGTAGCCGCTCACTACGACAGCGTTCCCGCCTCCCCTGGTGCCGATGACAACGCCAGCGGAGTTGCCGTAGTTCTGGAACTGGCGCGTCTTTTCGCCTCCCGTCCCACACCCCGCACCTTGCAGCTAGTCTTCTTTGACCAGGAGGAGGCAGGACTCCGGGGCAGTATTGCCTTCACCACAAATAAAGCAAATTTGCAAAACCTGCACGGTGTCATCGTCATGGACATGGTAGGTTACGCTTGCTACACCGCAGGTTGTCAAAAATACCCGCCCGGATTGCCTGTCACCCCGCCGACCGACAAAGGCGACTTCCTGGCGGTAGTTGGCGACATAGAACACTTGCCATTGTTAGATGTCTTTCAAAAACCGGGTAAGCCTGGTTTGCCAACTGTTGTGACGTTACCAATTCCCCTCAAAGGAATGCTGACACCTGACGTTTTACGCAGCGATCATGCGCCATTCTGGTATCAGGGAGTAGGCGCGGTACTCGTCACCGATACGGCAAATCTGCGTACACCCCACTACCACCAGCCCAGCGATACCCCAGAAAATCTCGATCGCTCGTTTTTCCAAGGAGCCGCCCAGATTGTGATAAATACTACCACAGCGCTGCTGGAAAGCCGAGAACTTTTAAAGTCACCTCCATCAACCACTCCATAGTTAGTGAAGAAAGCAGCAATTGGCATTTCCTGATGCCCACCCTATTAATGGCTGTGCCTATATAAGAATACAAATTTTACGAAATTTATATTCTTATATCCAAAACCAGCTAATCTAAAGCTTCAGTACACAAACTAATCTATAATCATCTATCTAAAGGGTGAATAAAACCCCAAGTCTCCATAAAAGCTTAGCCGGGTAGAACTTATGAGTCAGTTGAGCGTGGAAAATATGGGTGTTGATGAACTTGTCAGACTATATGCAGCCGGACAAAGAAATTTTCATCGGGCAAAGTTGGTTGGGGTAGACCTGAGAGGCTTAAACCTGCGTGGAGTAGATTTAAGTGGAGCCAACCTAATTGCGGCAAACTTGGCTGGAGCTGATTTGAGCGAGGCAAACCTAAGCCAAGCAAACCTGACTTTGACAAATATGAGTCGGGCGCACCTGAATCAGGCAAACCTGTGCGATGCACACTTGAGCGCTACAAATCTGAGCCGAGCCAACTTGACTGGAGCCAACTTGCGTGGAGCAACTCTCAGCCGTGTAGACCTGAATGGTGCAAATTTAACTGGGGCGCAAATGTCTGACAGGAAACTTGTAACGTTCTCCCCCGCTAGTTAGCTATGACGAGGTGATTAGTTTCTGGCTGTATTTCCGAGTCTAAGCTGAGCGCAGAGATTGGGAAAGCCAATGGCGCTGTTGTAGCTGGTACATATGGTTAAACAGCTGCCAGCAATATTGTTCTGGGAGTCCGCAGGTTAAGGCACCGCGCAGAACAACGTTGAAGTACCAGTCGTTGGGCGCGAGTTCTTCTGTTAATTTGTTGACGACGACGTAAGTACGGACACTTGTGTAACTCTGTCCCCGACAAGAAACATTTACCATTTCCTGACGGTAGCCGCCTTGGGGTACTTCTTCTCTTTCATCTAAGCGATCGCTTAATCTCCAGGGTAATCTATACAATACCCCTTCCACTGAGGCTGATGAATCTTTCACCATATCGAGTACGCCACAGTCTCGAAGAGCTGAACGACGATAAAAGCCTAGTCTATACCCCTTGAGTGTTGCATTACCAACCACATAAATATGGGTATTCTCGCCCAGCGTCCGCTTCAAATCTACTGGACACATACAAGAGCCATAGGCAAAGTAGTAAAACTCAGGCTCGGCTTTGCTTCTAGCAATTTCCAGAGAAGCTTGTGTCGGTAAATCTTGTAAGTGTTCAGGCTGAACGCTCATGAATTGCCTTCAAATGCTACTTGTTGTCTATTGACTAGGCATTCTAGCAAAGTTACTCATGTAATACAACATATCCCGATAGGAAAACCGTAGATTGGGGACTGGGGACTGGGGACTGGGGACTGGGGAAGAGGGCGGCGGTGATGGTAGTTGATATCAAAGGGATTGGGGGCTGGGGACTGGGGACTGGGGATTGAAGAAGAGGGCGGCGGTGATGGTAGTTGATATCAAATCCGGTTGATTGCCCATAATCTAAAGAACCCGAAGAGAGTGACAGCCTGCGGCTGTGGCTCTCTTCCAGGCTCTTCGGGGAGGGGTTGGGGGTTGGGTGACTCTTAATTGTGGGTAATTACCGAATTTGATATGACTTGTCTCAGGTTTGGATTCTTTCCCAATCCCCAATCCCCAATCCCCAATCCCCAATCCCCAATCCCTAAGCTCTGATGATTTGGTTCCAACCTTGGATGACTTCCTTTAAAGGCTCAGGCAGACGGTCTTGTACCATATCCACATAGCGGGTTGTACCTTGCTTGCTGGAGATGGTGACGGTGATATAGTCAGCAGCGCCTTGGGAAGCAGGGTAACTGAGTTGGTTGAACTTTGCTAATTGCGCCTGGTTGAGTATCTGTTGAAACTGTTGCAGTTCGCGGCGGGAAATTTGGTATTTTTGTTCCGCAGAGGTAGCGCCATTGGAGCTAACCTGTTGGCGAATCATCCGCCCATCATTAAACAAAATAGTTTGATAGGTGCGACCAGTTATACCGCCACTAGAGATGGTGCGAAAGAGGACATCTTTCCCCAAAGACGGTGGTAGTTCGCTTGTAGGAATTTTTGTCGGATTGATGGTGTTAGCATTGCCTATCTGGCTAGCAGCTCTATTCAACCGGACGGTAGTAGCATCTTGATTAGCGTGATAAACCAAGATTTGTTGACCTGCTTCTACAGTTACCTGCCAACCGCGTATTAGGATTCTAGGACAAGCTACATTGCGATCGCCCAAACCTAGACAACCATCCCAATTCTTTTGTTCAGCCTTGAGGACGCGCAGTTGGGAAACTGACAACCTGGTTTGTCGGGAAGCCCTCTGCAACACAGCATCTTTAACCGGGTTTGGCAAACTAGCTGTCTGATCCAGCTTGATGATAGAACCACTAGAATTAGTACGATAAACCCAGCGTTGTTGATTGGCTTCTACAATCACCTGCCAACCTTCTACAGTTGCTTGAGAACAGAGAATGTTAGGCTCATATAGGCCTAGACAGCCATCAGACCATGTTTTCTTGTCAGCCTGGACGATACGGACTTGATCGGTTGTCAAATTTAACCGCTTGGCTGCGTCCTGTTTTACAGGGGTGGCAACGGATTGGGGTAAATTTGCAGGTAAGTTGGTGACAGGATTGGAGTTTTCTTGGCGTACAGTTGTTCCGGTGTTATCGGTGCGATAAACCCAAGTTTTACTCCCGTCAGTCACAACAACGCGCCAACCTGGGACTATAACTGCGGCACATAATTCAGCGGCAGTGCCAAGTCCCAAACAGCCATCTGTCCACTTCTGGCGACTAGACTCTTTAATGCTGAATTTTTGAACATTAATGCCAGTTTGACGCGACAAATCGGCAAGGACAGCATTGGCGACGCGGGGGGGTAAGCGATCGCTTTGTTGCTGCTTGAGAAAAGCTTCCCCGCCAGATAAGCTTTGGGCGACGCTAACATCTTTCACTTTGACGAGTTTAGCGCTAGACTCAGAAAGTGTTGCTGGAGCAGCAAAAGCTGCTTGCAACAGCGTCATACTAGCGCCCAAGGACAAAATGCCAGTTAGCACCACAGCAAGTGTTTGACTTCTGGTTACTGGTATGGAGTGATTTTGGAAAATGCGTTTCATCAGAACCTCAAAAATTTTCTAATTCCATTGGAGAGCGCACTAATTGAAACGAGCGGCACTCCAAGGGTTATTTGTTGCGTGTAGCAGACAATAGGCTAGACGCTGCTATCCTGCTAGTTAGTTCCAGGCTTGGCAGTAATAGCTTGCTTATAGAGAATTAAGAAATATGACTTTGTTAGTAGTCGCTACGGGAAATCCAGGCAAGCTGCGGGAGATGCAGACATATCTAGCTGGATTGGACTGGGAATTGACGCTGAAGCCCGATGAATTGGAGATTGAGGAGACGGGCGACACCTTCATGGCTAATGCTTGCCTGAAGGCTTCCCAGGTGGCACTCGCCACTGGGGAATGGGCGATCGCAGATGATTCTGGTTTGGAAGTAGATGCCTTAGATGGCGCACCGGGTATCTATTCGGCTCGTTACGGAAAAACTGACCCAGAGCGAATTGAACGGTTGCTCAACGAGTTAGGTAATGAACTGAATCGGGAAGCTCAATTTGCGTGCGCGATCGCCATTGCTCGTCCTGATGGTGCGATTGCGATCGCTACCGAGGGTGTTTGCCGGGGCGAAATCCTCCACTCCCCTCGCGGTACTGGTGGTTTCGGCTACGATCCGATTTTCTTCGTCCCACAACAGCAAATGACTTTTGCAGAAATGTCTCCAGATTTGAAGCGTCAGTGGAGTCATCGGGGGCAAGCCTTTAAAATTTTGTTACCCCAGCTTCAAGATATTAAATTTTAGATTTTGCGGAGGCGAAGCAGTTTCCCCGCCTCCGATGATTTTGGATTCAAGAACAATCTAAAATCATGCGTTAGCGAAGCGGCGCTTTAGCGCTGTTTTGGGAAGAACGGGAGGTTGAGGGAAGAACCAGTAATGGTTCAACTCCCTCATCAATCTCCCCAAAAATCGCTTCAAAATCACGCGATATTTTGGGAAGAATCAATCTCCCCAAAAATCGCTTCAAAATCCAAAATCGTTAAACTGCTTCCAGATTCTTTTCTCCCGTGCGAATCCGGATCACTTGTTCAACCGGGCTGACAAAAATCTTACCATCGCCAATTTCACCCGTTCGGGCGGCGGCGATGATTTTTTCAATTACCATATCAACTTGGGAATCCTCAACAACGATCTCAACTTTGAGTTTTTGCAGAAACTCAACCGTATACTCAGAACCGCGATAGCGTTCAGTCATTCCTTTCTGCCGTCCAAATCCTCGGACTTCAGAAACCGTCATTCCCACAATCCCTGCATTGACCAGCGAGATTTTAACTTCGTCGAGTTTGAATGGCCGGATAATCGCTTCTACTTTTTTCAAGCTCTTTACTCCTCAGTTTGTTGTGAATTTAGTGTATCTGTACAACCAATTTGTACAACCAAAAGTATCAGTGTGCGGCGGCTATTTTTTATCACTGCTCAAACAAAGATTTTGTATTCTATGATACATATGTTTGGGAGCGATTGTTCTGAGAAACAATCGTGCCGTAGCGGCTGCTTTGCCGCGAAGCGATCGCTCTGATTGTAGTAGTATTTCGGCACAGCGCTTTTTTAACCTGTTAATCCCCAACCCCCATGACTTAGGAGCTACGATATCGGGTTAAAAAAGAGCAATGTTCCTTTAACCTCTAACCTCAATCCACACTTTATCAAAACAGGTAGATTTTTCTCAATGTCCGCCCATTAAAAACTAAAGGGTGAATTGGCGATGCAAGCTTAACGACTATTATTATTTAGAAGCGGGCGCACAATCAAAAAGCCCGTACCAAACGCCGTCGCCACGATGAGAAAGATTACCAGCAATAACCACCACCCACTAACATCTGGGGAACGTTCTGGTGGGGTTGGGCGACGATACCTACCTTCTTCGTGTTCTATAACCAAGTTTTCAGGAAAGGTGGATGAGATTGGTTCAGGTTTGGGAGGAGGTAAGACTTCCACGGATCTCTCCACCCCAGCAGGACGAGGAGGACGCGGTTGCGAACGCCGCTTAGGTGATTTTTCGTCTCTAGTCCGAACTTCCGGTTCGACTAGAGGCGGAATGAAATCAACTCGGTTCCCGGTGGAAAGAGAATCTACCACCTGTTGCGCGTGCAAAGAAACTTGGGCAACTTTTTCTATTTCTTGTCGCAGTTGTTGATTTTCTTGGGCTAACTGCTGATTTTGGGTATTCAGCGAGTCTAGCATCGCTTGCGCTGCTTGCAACTCAGCGGAGAGTTCCTTGTAAACGGAAATTGGCACAGACGGGCGATAGGCTGTGGATGGATGGGAGGCCTGCTCTGGGAAATGAGCAGTTTGCATGGGCGATCTGGTAGTAGGATTGGACATTATTGGTTTAGCCTAAGTTCTGTAAGGCAACAATAGTGTAAAATTGCGCGACTCTGACAGCCATTTTTTAACAAATTTGCTCTAGTTACAACCACACAAGCCAGTAAATTTAGAAATTTTAGATTGTCAACCCGAAAGTGTCTAGACTCAGGGTGTCTTTCCTTGCAGGAGGGGAAAAAAGTGTCCTACGGGGCCCTGACCTTGACCAATGGCTAAAGAGTATCTTAATGCAGTGGTGACGTAATTTTTGGCTTTTTGTACCGCAGATAAGCGATCGCACCCTAGAGCTAGATTAGCAGCGATCGCAGCTGCCAGAGTACAACCCGTCCCATGAGTATTGCTGGTATCCACCACCGCCGTTTTCAAAGTTTCCAATTTGTGACCATCAAACCAAACATCAACGCCGCGTAAATTTCCCTCCATTCCTCCTCCCTTGACCAATACAGCCTTTGCTCCCAGCTGATGGATGCGTTGGGCAGCAGCCCGCATATCATCTAGAGTATGAAGCTGCAAACCGCTCAATAGTTCGGTCTCGTAGCGGTTCGGTGTCACAATCGTTGCCTTGGGGATCAAGACATTCTGTAAAGTTGCCACAGCCTCATCGTTAATCAAC
Source organism: Trichocoleus sp. FACHB-90 (assembly GCF_014695505.1). NCBI lineage: Bacteria > Bacillati > Cyanobacteriota > Cyanophyceae > Leptolyngbyales > Trichocoleusaceae > Trichocoleus > Trichocoleus sp. FACHB-90. The sequence continues at coordinate 268,842 of NZ_JACJOK010000069.1, read as the reverse complement.
ACAGCGCCCGTGCGCGATACCATTACCGGATCTACCACTAAATTATGAAGTTTCAGAACTTCCACCTGCTGCGCCACAGCCGCGATAATTTCCGCTGTGAGCAACATTCCCGTTTTCACTGCTTGCACGCCGATATCTGTCACCACAGCCTCAATCTGAGCGACAACCGCATCTACTGGTAGAGCATCAACTCGCGTCACCAAAACTGTATTCTGAGCCGTCACGCAAGTTATAGCACTGGTGCCATGAACGCAGTGAAAGGCAAACGTTCGTAAATCAGCTTGAATACCCGCACCGCCACCGCTATCGGAACCAGCGATGGTGAGAGCAACAGGAACACTTGATTTGTCTGTAACACTCATATTAGAAATTGGTAATTGGTAAAAAGGTAATTGGGGGAATCAAGTACATCGTAAGTAGTATTCATTACCTATTACCTATTACTTATTACCTCATATTGCGATTAAATTGACCTGATTTCGCCTAAAAATATAGATTGTACAAATAGCTAAACCTACGGCGCTCTTGACCGCGTCCAAGAATGTCGCATTCTGCTAATAAATTTCCCACCAATTATTAAAAATTAAAAATTAAAGATTAAAAATTTTTCATTTTTAATGCTTTATTTTTAATTTTTAATTCCTCTAACGTTGTGGTGGGCGGCGTCTGCGGAGAAAGTCTGGAATATCCAATCCGGAGCCAGCTTCTGGTCTAGGCTCATAAATAGGCGCGGGTGGAGGAACTGGTGTTGGTGCAACTGGGCGCTGTTGTTGTCTGGGGGTGCGCGTTTCTCTCGCTGCTGGTGTGGACTGAACTTCTCCACTAAATCCCGTAGCAATAACGGTAATTCTCACCTCGCCTTGCAGCCTGTCATCAATCACAGCTCCAAAGATGATATTAGCGTTGGGATCGACAACCTCATAGATTGTTTCCGCTGCGGCGTTCACCTCGTGTAGCGTCAAGTCGCTGCCGCCTGTAATGTTAAATACTACACCTCTAGCTCCTTCAATTGAGGACTCTAGCAAGGGGGAAGAAATTGCGGCAACTGCGGCTTCTCTGGCTCTTGATTTCCCAGAGCCAACACCGATTCCCATCATCGCCGATCCCGCATCTGCCATCACTGCGCGCACATCGGCAAAGTCAACATTGACCAGACCGGGGATAGTAATAATATCAGATATCCCTTGCACACCCTGGCGCAGAATGTCATCTGCCATTAGGAAGGCTTCTTGTACTGGCGTTTGTTCTTGAATCACCGACAAAAGCTTATTGTTGGGGATCACGATTAGGGTGTCCACTCGACTTTGCAAAGCGGCAATGCCTTCATCTGCCTGAGAAGTGCGGCGGCGTCCCTCGAAGGTGAAAGGACGAGTGACAACGCCCACCGTCAAGGCTCCCATTTCTTTAGCCACTTCCGCGACAACCGGGGCGGCACCAGTACCCGTACCGCCGCCCATACCAGCGGTGATGAACACCAAATCGGTGTTTTCTAGGGCATGAGCGATTTCGTCCCGCGATTCTTCTGCTGCCTTTTGCCCAATGGCAGGATTACCGCCAGCGCCCAAACCTCGTGTCAATTTTTGTCCCATTTGCAACCGTCTGGGGGCTAACGAGTGCGATAGTGACTGGGCATCTGTATTGATTGACCAAAACTCAACGCCACTTACATCACTGGCGATCATGCGATTAACCGCATTGCCTCCACCCCCACCAACACCAATCACTTTAATTTTGGCGACGCTACCTGGCACGATGTTGTCACTCCTGGTTTCTTCCTTGGGTGTCTTGCTGGCATCGTGTTGACCTAAATGTAACCCAGCGTTGTTAAACGGGTTGGCGTTGTCCACGGAGAGTGGACGAAGAGCGTTTCCTGTGGTATGTGAGCTTTGATTGTCAAGCCCTGGTTTACTATTGAGCGTCATTGCAAATAGGAAGGGTCAATAAACAGCTTTTTCAGTTTAGGGAAGCGATATGAGTCAACTATAGGGTAAGTTGACCCTTAAAACCAACGAGTGTCATAGGTGCATTGACGTTCCTAAAGAGGTCTGGCGGCAACTGTCTGAAGGCTGATGCTGTTCTTAAAATGCACTATAAAGAATTAATTAATTTCGGGGGACGACGTCTGGCTTAAGCATGAGTTAGTTGCACCTATGATTTTAAGGGTTGTTGGTTGTCACCGGGGCGGTGACTTTTTTCATTTGAATGGCTGGAGAATCTGGGTTTTTCAGGTCGATATAGGCAATTTGGCTAGTGGAAAGATGGGCTGGTAAATCTCGCATTCGATCGAGGACAGCCAGCTGATAGGCAAATCGGGAACTATAAGAACCAAAATGTACCATTCCTTGCTCAGTACGAAGAATTAAATTGGCTGGTTGTTGCCAATTTATCTCAAAAACCTTGACTGGGGAGCGGCTTACTGCATGGTAAAGTGCTGACCAATAGGGGCGATATTCATCTCTATAGCCAATAATTTTTAAGGTGGGTAAGGGAAGAGTTGGCTTTAGTCCGGCGTAGCTTTCTAAGGGCATCCAGACACCATCTTCGTCCAACAAGCCAGCTGATAAGGGCTGGGGCGGCGATCCCGCAGGAGGTGTCGTTTTGGTTGGGGAAGAAGTGCGGGCTAAAAGAGCGATCGCTACCGGATGTCTCTCTTTAACTTGTACAGTCAAACTGGGGGGAAACAGTTGCCGGGTAACGATAGCTTGTTCTATGGCTGGCTGCAATTCCAACTTTTCGGCAATAACTTCCGGTTGCAGGCGCAGCAAATACTGCGGGTAGGAAAGCGATAGCAGCGACTGAATCGCTTGCTTCGAGAGAATTTTATTGCCTTCAATCTCAATTTGATCTGGTTTTAAGATCACCCAGGCTGGTAAAGTCGTTACCCAAACTAAACCGCCAGCCAATCCAGCGATGAATAGACTTCGCCAAACCGCCTGAAAAGATTTCATCCGTCGTTGGCGACGTAACTTTTGCCGTCTTTGGGTCAATTCTGTCTGAGATACTGATGCGATGCTTGTCATCCTAACTTCTCAATCGGAGTTTTTGGTGCGCCAGACGTACTGCACTCAACAAAAAAAGTTCTGTTTGGGGAGTTATCAAGCTTGATAACCCTACGTAACTTTAACCGAGATATCAGGAGTCGATCCCATTCCCACCTGAGAGGGAGATATCGCGGTAAAAGTATCTGACCGTTGGCAAAAAATAACGATCACAAAACCCATGTAATCCCAGCTTACATCTAGCTGATGTGAAATCTTTTTCGCTTTTCAACACGGGTCGTCAGGAAGTGTAGCGGAATATTACAACGTCTAGATATTAACGTGTCAGAGCCATCATGGAATCACTTTAGGAAAATTATCAAAAAAATTTTGGATTGATCCCCAGACAAAATCCTTTTTTCTTCTTTTGCTTGCGGCACCAGAGGGGAACTGGGAACTGGGATAGGTATGCAAATTCACCCGATTCTCCTCTCACGTCAGCCTCTTGCCGATGCCCACAAAGTGAGTAGCAAAAAAAGACAAACTTTGTCTTTCCGGCTGGAGGATAAAAGCGATCGCGTCTAAACTTCGCCCCGCCATTCCTATCTCTAATAAGTAATCCGCTCTCATAGAAAGGGCATATATCATACATTTTATACGCAAAAAGAATACCAGAATGAATACATTTATGTGCAGGGGGGTGCTACCCTCCAACCCATAGAGGGGAAATTTAAGGGAAGCTATCCGGTAGAAGTAGAAGGGAGGTACCCAGAGGGATGCCCTTAACATAACTGAGGTCTAAATGAAACTGGACTTAATTAGATTTTATAAAGCCTGTAACCCAGCCAAGACCCTAATCTTCTCGAAGCCGGAGGATCGTTCTTACTATATCGATTTTTCCTCTGTACGGGGTGGAAAAATCATTGAGGCAATTGGGCGAACTATTACCCGAATTTCGCCTGACGATCCCACCAGCCAGATGTTTACAGGGCATATCGGCTGTGGGAAATCTACAGAACTGTTTCGCCTGAAAGCCGACTTGGAGGCACAGAAATTTCATGTAGTTTATTTCGAGTCTGGTCAAGAACTAGACATGGCGGATGTAGATATCAGCGATATTTTACTGGCGATCGCGCGTCAAGTCAGCGAAAGCCTCGAAGAAATTCAGATTCGGCTAAAACCCAGTTACTTTGCCAATCTGTTCACCGAAATTAAAGATATCTTGCAAACTCCCATCGACGTTTCAGCTGAAGCCGAGTTATCCATCGGTATTGGCAGAATTACCGCCAAAACCAAAGACAGCCCCAAACTCCGGGATCAATTGCGCCAGTATCTGGAACCTCGAACCGAAGGCTTTTTGAAAGCTATCAACGAAGAATTGCTAAAACGGGCGAATGAGGAACTGAAGCGACGCGGTAAAAAAGGGTTGGTGGTGATTATCGATAACCTGGATCGCCTGGATAATACTCGCCCCTTAGCAGGTTCGCAGAAACTTTTGCCAGAGTACCTGTTTATCGACCGAGGCGGACAGTTACGCCGCCTAAATTGCCATGTAGTTTACACAATACCCCTGGCATTGATTTTCTCAAACGATTACGAAACCCTGAAAAATCGTCTGGGGGGTGGGGTTGCTCCCAAAGTATTGCCAATGGTACCAGTGCGAAACCGAGATGGTAGTGACTGCGAACCGGGAATGACTTTGCTGCGAAAGATGGTGATGGCGCGTGCTTTCCCAGAGGTAGCGCCAGAGCAGTATCATTTGCTAATAACAGAAATTTTCGATTCGCCGGAAACCCTTGCCCGATTGTGTCGCGTCAGTGGTGGTCATGTGCGAAACCTCCTGGGATTGCTCTACAGTTGTCTTCAGCAGGAAGATCCGCCATTTTCGCGCAGCTGTTTAGAGAACGTGATTAAAGAGTATCGCGATGACTTGGTGCTGGCGATTGATGAAGAGGAGTGGGATTTGTTGTTTCAAGTGGTGCAACTGCAAACTCTTAAGGGTGAGAAAGAATATCAGAGTTTGCTTAGAAGTATGTTTGTCTTTGAATATCGCGACGAACAGGGGCGCTGGTTTGGGCTGAATCCGGCTTTGACAGAAACGCCCAAATTTATGTCTTTCGCGACTATGAATGAGTTGCAGTTCCAAAAATAAAAAGGCAAAAAAAGAATTTCTTCTCTCCTTCCAGTCTCCGGCGGGGAATGTCTAATGTGTTAGCTTCGCTTAACATATTAGGCGTCAGTTTTTTTTGGCTGCAAGAGGGGAGGCGTAGCCTTCCTGCATCCGTTCCCCGTCGGAGGCTGGAAGAATACGAGGATAACAGTATCTGGATTCGGAGCGCGGTAAACTGTTTAAACTGGCTTGTAACCCAAAAGCCCCTGATAGTTACAGAGATACCGCTATGAGTACGTTTTTATTGGAAGTTGGTACAGAAGAATTACCTGCAAATTTTGTAGATGCAGCGATCGCGCAGTGGCGATCGCGTATTCCTACAAGTCTTACTGAAAATAGCCTCACTAGCGAGAAAATTGAAGTTTACGCCACCCCCCGTCGTTTAGCCGTCCTAATTGAAGGTTTGCCGACTCAGCAACCGGATCGGGAAGAAGAAGTTAAAGGGCCACCAGCACAGGCGGCGTTTAAAGATGGCAAACCTACCAAGGCAGCAGAAGGGTTTGCGCGTAAGCTGGGAGTGGAACTCGATCAGTTGGAAATTCGCCCCACCGATAAAGGGGATTTTGTCTTTGTTCGCCAAACCATCCCCGGACGACCAACGGTTGAAATTCTCACACAGCTGGTTTGGCAATGGATTTTCGGATTAGAAGGGAAGCGGTTTATGCGCTGGGGGGATGGGGATCTGAAGTTTCCCCGTCCGATTGGCTGGTTGGTGGCTTTGTGGGATGACCAGGTGCTGCCAATTGAGATTGTAAATGGTTCCGAGACGATTAAGAGCGATCGCACAACCCGCGCTCATCGCGTCTTGCATCCGGAACTCGTGACAATTTCCCAAGCTTCAGATTATGTCAATGGTCTACGTTCTGCCTTTGTGGAAGTTGACCCCCAGGCGCGGAAAACCAAAATTCAAGAACAAGTGCAGGCTGCTGCTAAAAAGCTCGATGGCTACTGTGAAATCTACCCGGATTTGCTGCAAGAAGTTACTAATTTAGCCGAATTGCCTACAGCAGTTATTGGTAACTTTGACCCGGAATTTTTGAGTTTACCGCCAGAAGTAATTACTACTGTCATGGTGACTCATCAGCGTTATTTTCCAGTATTTAAAGATGAGAATAAAACTGAGTTAATCCCCTATTTTATCACGATTTCTAATGGCGATCCAGCAAAATCTGACATTATTGCTGAAGGCAATGGTCGAGTGATTCGCGCCCGCTTAGCTGATGGTCAGTATTTCTACAAAACTGATTTATCTCAGCCTTTAGAAAGTTATTTGCCGAAACTGGAAAAAGTCACTTTTCAAGAAGATTTGGGTTCGGTACGGGAAAAGGTGGAACGGCTGGGGAAAATTGCCAGCAGCATTAGCGAACAACTGCAATTATCAGAAGATGAGCGGCAGAATATCCAACGCGCCGCCTTACTTTGTAAAGCTGACCTTGTGACTCAGATGGTGGGAGAATTTCCGGAATTGCAAGGTGTAATCGGTCAAAAATATGCTTTAGCTAGTGGCGAATCAGAAGCGGTAGCAGCAGCAATTTTTGAGCATTATTTGCCACGGGGAGACGGGGACAAATTCCCTGAAAATCTAACAAGTCAAGTTGTGGGCTTGGCAGACAGGTTGGATACTTTGGTGAGTATCTTCGGACTGGAAATGTTACCAACAGGTTCTTCAGATCCGTTTGCTCTGCGTCCGGCGGCAAAGGCTGTTATTAACATTACTTGGGCGGGAGATTTAGCTATTAATTTGCATCAATTGCTGCAAGGAGCTGTGGCAGATTTTGTGGTGAAACATCCGAAACGTCAAAGTGAGAAGTTGTTACCTAATTTGCAGGAATTCTTCTTACAGCGTATCCGCAACTTGCTACAAGATAAGCGAAATATTGACTATGACTTGGTGAATGCGGTACTGGGAGAAAACGATCCGGAGTATACGGAACGGGCGTTAAAGGATTTATTGGATGTCCGCGATCGCGCTTTATTTCTCCAAAGTATCCGCAATAATGGCAAGTTAGATGAAATCTACGAAACTGTCAACCGTTCTACTCGTCTGGCTTCCCAAGGCGATTTAGATAAAGTTGAGTTGTCACCATCGGCTGTGGTGCGTCCAGAATTATTTCAAAAATCATCGGAGCAAGCTTTCTACGATGCAATTGTGCAGCTAGTTCCCGAAACTAAAGCATCTCAAGAGCAGCGAAATTATCAGCAGCTAGTAGATGCTTTAAGTAGAATAGCTCCTACTGTTAGCACTTTCTTTGATGGTGCTGAAAGTGTTTTGGTGATGGATGCGGATTTGGAAATCCGCAAGAATCGTTTGAATTTGTTGGGGTTACTGCGGAATCATGCGCGGGTTTTGGCAGATTTTGGCGCAATTGTGAAGAGTTAGTAGGGGAAAAAAGAACCGCGTTGGCGTAGCCTGCGTTTTGCGCTTAGAGGCTAAGAGCGCGAAGTTAAGAAAAAGAAGGAAGTTATTAGAGTGAAAGAGGTTTTTAAATACCGTTATTGCGGTATGATGAGGGGTTGCGAAACTAGGGAATTTGTACGGCCAAGTTAGCTATGCCCATCGCTCATATTATCGGTTTGGGAAAGTCGGGAATTGCTGCTGCACGATTGTTAAAACGGGAAGGTTACTCGGTGACGGTAAGCGATCGCAATACCGCCGAAAGCCTGCAAGAACAGCAACAACAGCTTGAGGATGAGGGAATTACTGTTAAGCTTGGCTATTCCCTGGAACTGGTTGATACCTTACCCCAGATGATCGTCGTCAGTCCTGGTGTACCTTGGGATGCACCTTTATTAGTCCAGGCTAGAGAGTTGGGGATCGAGACAATTGGAGAAATGGAACTGGCGTGGCGATATCTCCAGTCTTGTCCTTGGGTGGGAATTACTGGTACTAACGGCAAAACTACGACAACGGCTTTGATTGCGGCGATTTTTCAAGCCGCTGGTTTTCATGCTCCGGCTTGCGGTAACATCGGCTATGCTGCCTGCGAACTGGCGTTATCCCAAACTCCTCCCGACTGGGTAATTGCTGAAGTTAGCAGTTATCAAATTGAGTCTTCTAATTCTATTGCTCCTAGAATTGGCATTTGGACGACTTTTACGCCAGATCACCTCAGCCGCCATAAAACTTTAGAGAATTACTACAACATTAAAGCGCGTCTGTTGCGTCAGGCGCGCCAGCAAGTAATCAACGGCGACGATGCTTATTTGCGAAAGAATGCACCCGATAGCTTTCCCAATGCTTGCTGGACGAGTGTGAAAGGCAAAGCTAAACTAATTGGCGATCGCGATGGGGGAGTTTACATCGAGGATGGTTGGGTGGTTGCTGATGGCGAACAAATTGTGATGACATCAGCTTTAAGAATGGTGGGAGAACACAATCAGCAAAATCTGTTGATGGCGGTAGCAGCAGCCAGATTGGCGGGAATTGAGAAAGAGGCGATTGCGATCGCGATCGCTAATTTCCCCGGCGTTCCTCATCGTCTAGAACACATCCGCACTCTGGCGGGAGTTGACTTTATCAACGACAGCAAAGCTACCAACTACGATGCTGCACAAGTCGGGTTAGCTTCTGTCAACTATCCCGCCATCCTGATTGCTGGTGGTGAAGCCAAAGCTGGAGATGATACCAGTTGGATAGAGACAATTCAAGCTAAAGCCGCTGCTGTATTACTAATTGGTAGCGCCGCAGATACCTTTGCAAAAGCGTTGGCTAGAGTTGACTATTCCAGCTACGAAATTGTAGAAACTATGGAGAGAGCTGTACTCAGAGGTGCAGAATTAGCCGAGCAGCATGGTGCTAAAGTTGTTCTACTTTCTCCTGCTTGTGCTAGTTTCGACCAATATCAAAACTTTGAGGAAAGAGGCGACCATTTCCGGCAACTTTGTCAGCAGGTACTTTAGTTAAATTATCACCTTAAAGACCGTCGCACTGAGGCGCTGATTAAATCTACCGAAAAAGTGAGGACGAGAAAGACAATTAAAGTGGTGAGAAGTCCTTTGTAGTCAAAGCTACTCAGTTGTTCCGCCAGCAAACGTCCTAATCCGCCAGCACCTACTAACCCGACAATGACGGTAGAACGGATGCAGACTTCCCAACGGTAAAGGATGTAGGCGACAAATCGGGGCAAGGTGCGGGGTAAGATGCCATAGAGGAAGACTTGGGAATCAGTAGCGCCCAATGCTTTAAGCGAGGTTATTGGACGCTGTTCTAAATTTTCTACCACTTCCGCCATCAGACGACCTAGTATACCCAGGTTGTGCAGGGAAAGCGCGATCGCTCCCGGCAAAATCCCCGGAAATAATACAAATAGAAAGATTAATGCCCAAATGGGTTCGGGGACAGCACGAGCAACTAACAGCAGGAACCGGGTAACAAACAGCACAACATTTCCCCGGAGATCCCCCCTAGCCCCCCTTAAAAAGGGGGGTTTTAGATTTTCTCCCGCCCCCCTTATCAAGGAGGGTTTTAGATTCTCTCCCGCCCCCCTTATCAAGGGGGGTTGGGGGGATCTGCTTTCGCCAACTCCCCCCGACAACAGATTTTTTTCTCCCGCCCCTCTTATCAAGGGGGGTTGGGGGGATCTGCTTTCCCCAACTCCCCCCGACAACAGGAAATTATTTGCTGCTAGGAAAGAAAGAAAAATTCCTCCTAATCCAGCCCCAGCCATTGCCAGAATAGACATAGCCAGCGTTTTAGCAGAAAGCTCGAATAGCTGACTCAGCTGGCTGAAATCGGGTGGCAAAGCATCCTGAAACACTCCTGCCAAAAGTTGAAAGGTTCGCGGCGAATGAAGTTTAGAATAATCAGCTTGGACGTACCAGAAGGAGAATATTAGTAAAACTACCGTACCCAGAAATGACACCTTCACCACTGGGTCATTTTGGTAGAGAGGCTTTTTGCGCCCAGAAAGATTTAAGACGTTCAAATCTAGGCGAGAAGGCGCACCCAAGCGGCGACGCAGCATCGCACTCCAGAAATCGGTAGCACCAGTTAATAAAATTAAGGCAATTAAAAACGTCCACATCTGTTCGTAACGCAGAGACTGGAGGCTGAGAAAAATTTGATACCCCAATCCACCAGCACCGATAATTCCCAGTACGGCGGCGGAACGAATCGAACACTCGAACCTGTAGAAAGCGTAGGAAAGCAGATTTAGAAAAGCTTGGGGAATCAAGCTATAAATGAAAGCATTCAGAGGTGGAACGCCGCTATTGAGGAGTGCCATTAGTGGCTGGTGGGGCGTTTCGTCTAAAATTTCTGAGAATACTTTGGCAGTTATAGCACCAAAGGGAATAGCGATCGCTAGCACCGCTACCAGGGGATCTAGTCCAAAAATATTGACGAAAAACAATCCCCAGATTAACTCGTGAATTGCTCTTGGAATCGCCAAAACTCCTCTTACAACCAGCCAAGGCGATTGAGTTATTAGCTTCGTTTTTTGAGTTTTGAGTACAGATTCCCACCAAACTTCAGAAGAAAGAATACCAGCCACTAACCCGATCAGTACGCTGAAGAAGGTGCCGCAAACCGCGTAAGCTAGTGTTTTAAAAGTGGCATCTAAAGTAAGCTGGAGAAATTCCTGGCTGAAGTCGGGATGGACAGCAGCAACTAGAAAGCGCCAAACCAGGTTCCAGCCGCCTTCGTTAATTAAATCCTGCTCGAATACGCCAGCTGAGTGCAACGACCAAACGAAGGATGCCAAAAACAGCAATCCCCACAAAGTACGCCAGTTAAATACGGAAGGGCGCTTGGGAAGGGTAGTTGGTTTGGTTTTGCTTGTCTGGGACACGGTTAAGATTTTGAACCGCCGAGGCGCAGAGAACGCAGAGGAATTTTTACGAATGGATCTAGCATTAGTTGTTGGTTTTGTACAATTCCTCAATCATTGCGTCTGACAGTGCTGCTGCTTGTGTATCAAATAGAATGCGTCCCTGTCGCAAACCGATAATTCGCTGATAATGACTGCGAGCAAATTCTATCGCGTGGACACTGGTAACTAAAGTTTTCCCCGTTTCTACACTCAACTGGCGCAATAAGTCCATAATCTCGCGGCTGCGTTCGGGGTCGAGGCTGGAAATTGGTTCATCGGCAAGAATAGCGGTAGGATTTTGTACTAGGACGCGCGCGATCGCTACCCGTTGCTGTTGACCGCCAGAAAGTTGATCTGTGCGTTCATAAAGCTTTTCCGGAATCCCGACTTGCGCCAAAGCTTTTGCTGCTGTCTCGACTTCCATTGGATAAATCAGCGAAGCCGCAGCTTTTAGAAACGACCAGCGCCCCAGATGTCCAGCATTGACATTATGAATCACCCGCAGGTTATCCACTAGATGAAATTGCTGGTAAATCGTACCAATTTGTCGCTGGACTTGGCGCAGCAACTTTGGGCGAAGATGGGCGAGGTTGCGACCAAGTACCCTCACTTCCCCGTCGCTGGGTAACTGGGTGCCGTTCAGCAAGCTAATTAGGGTGCTTTTCCCCGCGCCGCTGGAACCAACAAGCGCCACGCGATCGCCTGCCCATATCTGCAAGTTAATATTAGCGAGAGATTCAAAGCGTCCAAATTGCTTATAAACGTTTTTCAGTTCAAATACTGGCGCAGATGAGTTCATTTCTCTGCTTAGTTTGCTATCCATTTAGTCATGAGATAGCGATCGCTATCTTTAAAACCAACCTTCCGATATAAGTTTTGTGCTGCTGTATTTTTCTGCTCAACTTCTAAATGAAGTGCTTGAATTCCCAGAGAAGGGCAAACAGTTTCTATAAACTGTATTACGCTCATACCTACCCCTTGCCCCCGGTAACTTTCTCGGATATAGAGTTCATCAATAAATCCATCACGCCCTCGAAATTCCAAACTGTAGCCAAAGGTAAGGACAACGTAGCCAATCGCTTCGTCGCCATGCTGGATCAGCCACACTCGTCCTAGAGAATCATCATCCAATATATTTGCCAACGCCGTGCGAACAATTAATTCATCAAATTTTAGGTGTTCAAACTCGTAGAACTCTCGTATAAACTCCACCAGAGTTTCAGTATCGGATTTTTCTGCAATTTTAAAGTTTGCTTCTGTCATTTACATCACTTTATTTTGCCAATTTTTCGACCAATATCCTCAATTTGAGCATAGTTGGAGTTTTGGGTAGGAATAAATTTAGGTGCTTGTAAAAGGTCGAGAATTTCTTTTTGCTCTGGTACGTTGGGGTCTAGTTTTAAAAAGGCATTTTGCACTTTTTTCACAAAACCCTCGCCATAGCGCTGTTTGACATCGGGGTGAATTACCCAGTGATAGTCGTAGTAGGCGGGTGTCTCCCAGAGGACTTCTACTTTGTTCAAATCTACTTCTTTCGCATCAACTCGCTTTTTCCAGACGCTTTCGTTGACAGCACCAGCATCAAAACTACCTACTTCCACTAATTTGATTGTCTTATCGTGGTCGCCAGAAAAGCCAACTTCGCCTTTAAAATCTTCCAGTTTCAATCCTGCTTGTTGCAAGAAATATTGCGGCATCAAACGTCCCGATGTGGAGGATTCGCTGCCGAAGGTTAAAGTACGACCTTTGAGTTGTTTTAAATCGGAGATATCTTTAAATGGCTTCAGTCCGGTTTTTTTGTTAGCGATGAAGAGACTGTGGAATTTCTCGTCAACATCGCGTTGCGCGATCGCTTCCGCACCTGGTACTTGCAACCGTGCTTGCACCCCAGTCAATCCGCCAAACCAAACTAAATCTAAATCCCCCACTTTAAATGCGGTGACAGCTGCGGTATAGTCTGTGACAGGCTTATATTCTACTGGCACACCCAATTCTTTCTCTAAATAGGTGGCTAACTTGTCATATTGACGCTGCAACTTTTGCGGATCTTGATCTGGAATTGCCCCAATTTCTAGAGCTTGTTTTGCCTGATTTGAGCCAGTCGCCACTGTTCCAGATGGGGAAGGCGAACAAGCCCCTAGAGACAGCAACAACAAACCTGATAACAAGACTTTTTTCATATCTGATTTGAACTTCACTCTTTGCCAGAAGATAGTGTAAACGATGCTGGTAGCTTTATGCCAAGATTAACGCGAGTGTTCCTATACTTTATTGTTTTTTTAGGGCAGGCAATATGCCAAAATTAACCCAAGTGTCACAGATTTAAGCAATGGTTTGGGCAGATGGGCAGCTGTTGCATGGCGGGCGATATATTATCAAACGGGTGCTGGGAGAAGGTGGCTGTGGCATCACCTATTTGGCTAGGGATAAAAAAGGGAATGCTGTCGTCATCAAGACGCTGAACGATAGAGTATTGAATAAACGCGAATTTACGGCGTATCAAGACAAGTTCAATCGAGATTTTGAGAAAGAAGCGCTACGCCTAGCCGTGTGCAGACACCCGCACATTGTACGGATTGAAAATGCCTTTTCTGAGGGGCAACTACCTTGCATAGCGATGGAGTATGTTAAGGGGGAAGATTTATGGCAGCGCGTTAGTCAGCAAGGGGTACTGTCGGAAACCGAAGCATTAAAATATATTCGACAAATTGGTGAGGCGCTAACTTTCATTCACGATAGAGGCTTTTTACATCGGGATGTGAAGCCGTCTAATATTATGGTGCGTACTGGAAAACTAGAAGCGGTGTTAATTGATTTTGGCATTGCACGAGAGTTTATTCCAAATTTGACGCAGACTCAGACACAAACTTTTACTCCCGGTTTTGCACCTATCGAACAGTATGCACTGCAAGCGAGACGCGGAGAATATTCGGATGTTTATGCACTGGCGGGAACGCTTTACTATCTGCTTACCCAAGAAGTGCCGCTACCTGCTCCCGCTAGGGCTGCTGGTATTCCCTTGGATGCACCGCAGCAAATAAATCCCAATATTAGTAATATAGTTAATCGGGCGATTCTTCAAGGTTTGGACTTTCAGCCAGAAAATCGTCCTCAATCGGTGCAGGAGTGGATAAAGTTGCTAACTTTAAATACTCCTACTTCTGGGCAAAAATTATTAAATATTAGCCCGATTTCAAGACAATCTAAAGCAAGTTACACGCCTACCAATCAGAATATTCTCACTCACAGGCAAGGTTCCTCTTCTAGGATAGATTACCGTAATTTACAAGCTCATTTAGCGCTAGGAAAGTGGAAAGAAGCGGATGAGGAAACGGCGGCACTAATGCTCAAAATAGCCTGTAGAGAAAAGGAAGGCTGGCTGAGAGTTGAAGATATTAAAATGTTTCCCTCAAAAGACCTTCGTTTAATTGACACTCTTTGGATAAAGCACAGTAAGGGACGCTTTGGTTTTAGCGTACAAAAGCATATTTGGGAAAGTATAGGAGGGACAAAAAATGCCAATTATGAAATTATGTGTAATTTAGGCGATCGCTTGCAATGGCGGATAAACTGTTGTTGGGTTGAGTATGAGCAATTTATGTTTGATTGCGCTCTAGCTCCTCTGGGACACCTGCCCAGCGGCTATGTTTTTTGTGAGGTTGGTTGGTGGGTGGGTTTGCTAAATCTTTTTTATCGTCTAAGTTCTTAGCAAAAAGACCGGGCGATTGGAAATCGCGGCTACACAAACCAAGTCCGCCTGCGCGGACTCAATTCAGGCTGGGTCGGCAGGCTTTGTTTATGGAGCATCGAGACTTTCAGCCTGTAGGCGATTTGCGAATACGGAATGCTCCCTGAAAAAGGAAGGTTGTCGTTTGTTTGTTGTCAGTTTAAAAAGTTGAAACATAACAACGTTTGATGACTAATAACTAATAATAAAATCAAACAAATAGTGAGCCATCTGTAATTTACTACAAGGCTCAATCTCTACTTTGTGTCCTTGGTTGTCTAGAAATATAGCTTGATTGTTGTCGCTGCCAAAACCACTATCCGGTTTATCGATAGGATTGGCAACAATGGCATCTAATTTTTTCTTGTGCAACTTTTCCAAAGCTGGCGTTACAATATCTCCAGTTTGAGCCGCAAACCCAATTAACTTTTGATGCGGCTTTTTAAGAGTTGCTAATTCTGCGACGATATCCGGTACAGGGAGGAGGGGTAAATTTGTTGGCAGTAAACGCTTCGGCAATTTCTCTGCACTATACTCGGCTGGTTTCACATCCGCCACAGCTGCCGACATTATTATTACATCGGCATTGGAAAAATGCGATCGCATTTCCTGTTCCATCTCTTTTGCACTGGTGACAGAAATCGCTTGCACCCCCAATGGTACATCCCAAGCGGCGGGTGCGCGAACCAGCGTCACAGCTGCGCCTCGATGCAGTGCAGCTTGTGCCAATGCTAATCCCATTTTGCCAGTAGAGGGATTTCCGATAAACCGCACCGGATCTAAATGTTCTCGTGTTCCCCCAGCACTAATTAAGACTCGCTTCCCGGCTAAATCTCGCTTCCCTTTTGCGTGCAATAATGATGTTATATTCGGCAAAATTTCCGCAGATTCTGCCATCCGGCCAGCACCAACGCGATCGCAAGCCAAAAGTCCGGCACCAGGCCCCACACTGTGGTAACGTTTATCTGTCAACAACTGTTGCCAATTGCGTTGCACCGAAAGCTGTTCCCACATATCCGTATTCATTGCAGGTGCCAACAGCACGGGACAAGTGGAAGCTAACACGGTATTGGTGAGCAAGTTGTCAGCTAAACCATAAGCCAACTTACCCAAAGTATTAGCTGTCAGGGGAGCAATAACAAAAACCTCTGCCCATTCCCCCAACTCAATATGCAAGGGGCGTTTGTGTGGTTGCCAAAAGTCCTCATCTGTGTAAGCAGGATGACGGGACAGGGTTGCCACTGTCAATGGCGTGATAAATTGACAAGCAGCATCAGTGAGAATTGCTCGAACTTCCACCCCAGACTTAGCAAGCGTTGAGATAACCTCACAAATTTTATAGGCGGCGATACCGCCGCTTATACCAATGAGAACCCGTTTACCTGACAATTTTAGATTTTGGATACCCCCCTTTGATAAGGGGGGTAGGGGGGGATCAGATTTGGGATTGTCGGGCGATTCCATTTCGGATTAGACAAAGGTACGACGTTAACGGCGATTATCTTTGTGATGACCATCCAAGCCCAATCTAAAATCTAAAATTGTTAGGCTTCATCGTAGGGTTGTAAATCCAAGAGGTAGATGTATGGTTCAATTAACTCTGGACGCTGAAATGCGATCGCTCGCAGCAAATGCCAATCATCCAACCCTTCAAAAGGATTGTTGTAATCATCTCGCTCCAAACGTACAGCCAGTTGTTCTACGTCTGTCATCGTCAGAGCCGAAATTTCCCGTTCGGAAATGCTAACAGTTGCCATTGACCGCGCCTCCCTCAACTTACACCTGTATTCGCATTGTACAGATGAAACATCCCATTTTATTTTAACGCTCTTACGTATTATTGACAGAGGCAACAAAACTTCAAGTTTAAGAAACCAACGACGATTGGGTATTTGTTGTCACAAAATTTCGGACAACGCCTAAGACTTCCGGCAGAATTACGTGTCCCATGTTAAATTCATGATATTGCACGGATACGCCCAGTGCTGTTAAAGCATCCCGCGCCTTCTGGGCAGCACTCAGAGGCACCACGGTATCTTTTGTACCATGCACAATTAATACTGGTGGATAACCTTGTTTAGATGGTTGAGAAATGGGATGTAAATATCCACTTAGAACCACCAAACCAGCCAAAGGCAAACTCAGTCCCACATCCAGCGTCATTGCGCCACCCTGAGAAAAACCCATCAAAATTGTGCGCGACAGGGGAACGCCAGTGGTACTCTCAAGAGATTTCAGCCAGTCAGTCAGCTGCGTCTTGCTTTGCTCTAAGCCGTTCTGCTGCTCTTGGAAGTAGTACCAAGCTCTCCCCGATGACATTTGGGGATGAGTAGAGGGGGCATTGGGAACCAAAAACTGATAAGAAGGTAAATTCAACAACGGGGTTAAAGATGCCAACTCTTGGGCATTACCACCGAAGCCATGCAAAACGACAATCAACCCAGCTGGTTGCTGTCCCTGAGATGGGGGAACGGAAATTACTGATAGAGACAGAATCTTACTCCTAAAAAAAATGCGACCGATCAATCCGAGATGCCAGCGAAGCTCTCTTCTTTTAGGATAATGTGGCGATCGCAATCTAGGCTAATCCATCCTTGACCCTGGAGTTTGCTAAGGAGTCGCGTAATCGTGACTCTAGTAGTACCGATAGCACTGGCAATATTTTGATGTGTCAGGCGGACAGATAGACGAGTTCCGCCAGCTACAGGTTGCCCGACTTCCTGTTTCAATAACAGTAGTAGCCGATGCAAGCGATCCTCTACACGCCGATGTCCGACTATGGCTAAAAGCGCCTCTGTCTGTTGCATCCGTCGTACCATTTGCGGCAAAATTATCTGAGCCAAACGCCCAGAAGCTTCTATCTCTAGAATAGAAAACCACTTCAGGTAAACATCGGATAGGGCGTGGTATATTATTGCCGCGTTTGGTTGAGCTAAGGGATGAATTCCTTTCAGGGATTGAAATACCCACTGACCAAAGAACATGGAAGGTGCTGCCCAACCCAGCAGCACTTCGTCACCGTTAGCGCAAATTGTACTCATCTGCACCAATCCCCGATCTACTTGCCAGACACCCTGCGGCACTAGGGGAATTTCTTCATTTTTCGAGTAAAAATGCAGCCGACGGGTTTCGTTCGGGTCGTATTTGTCTATTTCTAGAACTGAAGAAGAAAATGGGGGCATGGCTGCAAGAATCTCCAGCTATGAAAAACTGGCGTATTATAGCCAGCCCCACTCTAACCCCTGAAGGTAAAGATTAAGTAATCACGAGATTAAGTTAATGGCTAATTCCTCTTAAACAATTAGCCATTAACTATTAGCCATCAGATTTTGGTGCCGCAATCGGGACAGAATTTGTTGCTGGCGATGTTTTTGGCACCACAGCCGCTACAGTAAATTAATTCTGTAGCTTTTTCCAATTTGCGGAGTTCTGGCAAGCCAATCATCTGAGCATTGCTCTTGCCAGGAGCTACCATTGGGTAACAGTTTTCGTCCTTTTTGACTCGGACATCCAAGAGAACTGGGCCGTTGTGGGCGAGCATTTCGGCGATCGCATCTTTCAACTCATCTCGACTACGAACAACCATCCCCTTAATCCCGAAAGCCTGTGCCAGCAGCACAAAATCTGGCATCCCCACTTGCATATTCGAGGACGAGTAACGCTCTCCATAGAAAGCTTCCTGCCACTGGCGCACCATCCCCTGCCAGCCATTATTGATAATTACTGTCTTGACATTTATGTGATGTTGTGCAAGCGTTCCCAGTTCCTGTAAATTCATCTGGAAACTGGCATCGCCGCTGATACAGATGACTTCATCATCCGGCAGAGCTACCTTGACACCCATCGCCGCCGGCATCCCGAAACCCATCGTGCCTAAACCAGCGCTAGAAATCCACTTACGCGGGCCATTCTTCAAGAATTGCGCCGACCACATTTGGTGTTGTCCAACGTCTGTGGTGTAGTAGGCATCTGGAGCCTGACGAGTTAGTTCCACAATCACTTCTTGCGGTGCCAGACTATCGGGATATTGGGGGACAATTAGGGGATAGTCTTCCCGCCAGCGATTAATCCGTTCTAGCCATGCTTGCGTCTGGATTGGCGTTCCGGTATCTGTTTCCTGACATCGGCGCAGCAAGTCAACCAAGACATTCCGCACATCGCCCACAATTGGCACTTCCGGAGCGCGGTTTTTCCCGACTTCAGCGGGGTCAATATCAATATGGATAACTTTAGCGCGGGAGGCAAACTCATCCAATTTGCCCGTCACGCGGTCATCAAACCTGGCTCCCACTGCTATCAACAAGTCGCACTCGCTCACCGCAAAGTTAGCGTAGGCGGTGCCGTGCATCCCCAGCATTCCCAGTGCTAGGGGATGGTTTTCGTCAAATGAACCTTTGCCCATCAGGGTTGTGGTGACGGGGATTTGGAAACTTTGTGCTAATTGTTGAATTTCTGGATGAGCGCCAGCTGCGATCGCGCCTCCTCCCACATACAATAAGGGCTGTTTGGCTTCCCGAATTAAATTTACTGCCGCATTGATTTGGCGAGGATTTCCCTTCACGGTGGGACGGTATCCCGGCAACTTCACTGAATTTGGTTCTACTGGATAATAGTCAAATTGCCCTAATGCAACATCTTTCGGCACATCAATCAAAACTGGCCCCGGTCGTCCCGTTGTGGCGATGTGGAACGCCTCTGCCACAATCCGCGCCATGTCTTTTTGATCGCGCACTACATAGGAGTGCTTTACAATTGGCAGCGTAATTCCGTAGATATCTGTTTCCTGAAACGCATCGGTGCCAATTGATGCTAGAGCCACCTGACCCGTGACCACCACCATTGGAATCGAGTCCATGTGAGCGGTGGCAATGCCTGTCACCAAGTTGGTTGCCCCAGGGCCAGATGTTGCAAAACACACACCCACCTGCCCCGTAGCACGAGCATAGCCATCGGCGGCGTGTGACGCACCTTGCTCGTGTCTTACTAAGATGTGCTGAATACCACCTCTAGCTTCTGCCCGATATAACTCGTCGTAAATCGGCAGAATTGCACCACCTGGATAGCCAAAAATATGCTTTACACCGTGGCGCATCAAGCTGTCAATCAAGGCATATGCACCTGTTTGACGGTTGTTGCTCATTTGACGTGTTGCTTCTTTTTCCGAGATGCTTTGCGATCGCACTTGTAGACCTCTCACTATAACTAACTGGTTTCTCTTAACTCTTGTATCTTTTGTATTTAATGAAAGATGACAACTTAGGGGTTAATTCTTAAGTCTAATTCCTTCTATCAGTTCCTGTCGAGCGATCGCTCAAAGTTGGGGGTTGGGGACTGGGGACTGGGGGCTGGGGACTGGGTAAGACTTTTTCCCAATTCCCAATTCCCAATTCCCAATTCCCAATTCCCAATTCCCAATTCCCAATTCCCAATTCCCAATTCCCAATTCCCAATTCCCAATTCCCAATTCCCAATTCCCAATTCCCAATTCCCAATTCCCAATTCCCAATTCCCACCTTGCATAAACAACCAAAAAGTCAGTATTTCAGCTGAAGACATTAGGTAATCGGTAATTCCCTAACTTCATCACTCCCTACCTTGCATAAACAACCAACAAGTCAGTATTTCAGCTGAAGACATGAGGTCTCTGCTTAGAATAATCTGCACGAATCGGCTGAATTTTTGTAGAAGCAACAAATATTAAGTTGCCCAGTATACAAATAAACAATCCCTAAATGCTTAGTTGTGTTACAAAACGTACAGAGCAGATAAACCATCCTTGACAAAGAGAATTGCTATCCGCTCTAGAAACAGCAATGAATGACACCCTAAAATAGGCTCAATGCTGGAATATATCACAAAACCTTTATTTTTAAACCAATTTATCCCCCACGGTCATTGCTATCTCTGGAAGCCTGGGTTGGTATCGCTGCATATAGCTTCCGACGTACTGATAGCGCTGGCGTATTATTCAATACCCCTAATGCTGGTATATTTCGTTAAACAGCGTCGGGATATACCGTTTAACTGGATATTCTTGCTGTTCGGTGCCTTTATTGTTGCCTGCGGCACCGGACATTTGATAGAAGTGTGGACGTTATGGCACCCTGATTATTGGGTTTCGGGATTTGTGAAAGCGATAACAGCAGGAGTTTCCGTTTATACAGCTATGGAGCTAGTACCGTTAATTCCGCAAGCGCTGGCTCTCCCTAGTCCCGCACAACTAGAGGTAGCAAACCACAAACTACAAAGGGAAATCAATGAGCGCCAGCAGGCAGAGTCAAAAATCCGCTTTCAGGCGCGACTGTTGAATGCAGTGCAGCAGGCAGTAATTGCTACCGATTTAGATGGGACAATTACTTATTGGAACCGCTTTGCACAAACGCTTTACGGCTGGTCAGAAGCAGAGGTAATAGGTAGTAAAATCGCGGAAATTATCGCACCGCCCTGTGTGCGATCGCAAGCACTTGAGATTAGATCCAGCCTCCGCACTGGCGAAAGTTGGGCTGGAGAATTTTTGATGCAGCGCCGAGACGGTAGTACCTTCCCGGCAATGGTGACAGACTCGCCAATTTATAACGATAAAGGTGAATTGATTGGAATTATTGGCATTTCCACAGACATCACCTACCGCGTACAGGCAGAAGAGGCATTGCGCGAAAGCGAACAACGCTACCGGACACTTGCCGAAAACAACACCGTGGGAGTCTGGCATCTTAGCGAAGATGGCTACACAATTTACATCAATCCCACAATGTGTTCCCTGCTGGAGATAGAGGAAGCGGGAGAACTGGCAGGCAAAACCTTCCACGGCTTCTTCACCCCTGAAAGTCTGGAGAAAATGGCGAACAAACACAGCAAAAGCCTGCAAGGACAACCCTCCAGCTACGAAGTGGACATCATTGGGAAAAATGGTTGCCAGCGCACAACCGCCTTCTCTTGTGCGCCCCTGTTCTCAGCAACTGGTCAATTGCAAAGCTTTATTGGAGCCTTCACTGATATCACTGAGCAAAAGTGGGCAGAAGCACAACTGCGACGGAATGTTTTTTATGACAGCCTCACAAACCTGCCTAATCGAGCTTTGTTGATATCTCGTCTGAAAGATTTAATTGAGACTGCAAAGGGGCGTCCTGACTATCGATTCGCTGTACTATTTCTGGATTTGGATCGCTTCAAACTTGTGAACGACTGTTTGGGACACTTCCTGGGGGATCAACTGCTAAAAGCGGTTGCTCAACGGCTGCAAGAGTGTCTGCGCCCGATTGATACAGTGTCACGTTTTGGCGGGGATGAGTTTGCAATTCTCCAAGACAACATCCAAGATGTCAGCGAAGCCGTCCACCTTGCTGAGCAAATTCACTCGGCGCTAGCATCACCATTTTACCTGGATGGACATGAGGTATTCACCTCCGCCAGCATTGGCATTGCCATAAATAGAGCTGGGGTAAAAAAACTGACGATGCAAGCAGGCTTGAGAACTTCAGGAGTGGTAGCGCAGCGGTACGAAGCACAGACCCAGTTAGAAAATAGCGGCGCGATACTTAAAAATTCCTCTAGTTCCTCTTCACTCAACCCTCAGCCCAGCCTCTGGGAAGGCGAAGCGTCTACATTACTTAGCACTCCTCTGCTTAGAACTGAATACAATCAGCCAGAAGACTTTCTCCGTGATGCTGATATCGCCATGTACCGTGCTAAGGGAGAAGGTAAAGCGTGCCACGTTGTGTTTGACTCAACTATGCACGACAGAGCGATCGCTCGCTTGCAGCTGGAGACGGATCTGCGACGGGCAGTTGAGCAATTAGCACTCGATCAACAACTGAGTGACAGGCCAGATGCGTATCCTACCAACTGCCAATTCCAGATTCACTACCAGCCAATTGTATTGCTCTCTACGGGTAGGCTCGCTGGTTTCGAGGCGTTGGTGCGCTGGATTCACCCGACACAAGGCATGATTTCTCCAGTCGAGTTCATCCCCATTGCCGAAGAAACTGGTCTAATTGTACCGCTTGGCTGGTGGATACTGCGCGAAGCCTGTCATCAGATGCGGACATGGCAGCAGGCAAATGGCAATAGTTGCAACTCCCTAACTATCAGCGTTAATCTTTCCGGTAAACAGTTTCTGCAACCATTAGTTGAGCAAATTGACCAAATTCTCAAGGAAACTGGTTTGCAAGCAAGCTGTTTGAAGCTGGAAATTACTGAAAGCGTTCTGATCGAAAATGCAGAAGCTGCAACTGTTAGTTTAGAGCAACTGCGATCGCGTCAGATTGAACTATCCTTGGATGACTTCGGTACTGGATACTCTTCCTTGAGCTATCTGCACCGTTTCCCCATCAATACCTTGAAAATTGACCGCTCTTTCGTCAGTAGACTGAGGACATCCGGCAATAGCAGACAGGCAAGACTGCCTCTACAGATTGTCCAAACAATTGTCACGCTTGCCCATAATTTGGGAATGGATGTAGTCGCCGAGGGAATAGAAACGCCTCTTGAGTTAGAGCAATTGCGACTTCTTGGCTGCGAACATGGGCAAGGATATTTTTTCTCTAAGCCACTCAATGCCGCAGCCGCAGAAAAGTTCATTGATTTTAGATGAGGGATTGGGGACTGGGGGCTGGGGACTAGGGACTGGGGACTGGGGACTAGGGGCTGGGAACTGGGTACTAGGAACAAGGGACTGGGTAAGAGTCCTCCCAATCCCCAATTCCCAATCCCCAATCCCTAAATCGCATCTTTCAAAACATTACGGGTATTTTGCCACGCCCAAACGCCCACTACACTAACAACGATACTCATTGCCAGGAGAACGCCTCGCAGACCAAATTTATCCGTCAGAGGGCCTGCGATCGCTAACGGCAAACTTAGAGCAATATTAACCACATTATTCTGAAACCCAAAAACTTTGCCCCGCATCGATTCCGATGTTTGCTGGTGAATCAAAGTTTGCATCGGTACACCGATTAAAGATGCCCCCAAACCCAAAAAAGCACTCAGCCCTAAACCGAGCCAAAGTCGGTGTGTAAAACTAAACACACCCAAAACAAAGGCCATGCTGAGAAAACCAAACAATGGTAACGGTTTTTGGTGGAAGCGATCGCCCCAGTGGCCCAATATCCCCGCACCTAACACCATCCCCACCCCAGCCGATGCTAACAGAAAGCCAAACTGTTCCGATTTCAGCCCCAGCTTCTCGGAAAGATCGATCGCCAGCACCGTTAACGCCGCAAACACCGAATACAAAATCACCAACTGGAACATTGCATTCCTAACCAGGCGGTTTTGCCACAGATAACGTAACCCCGCTTTCAAGTCGCTTATCGGATTAATTGCTGCCTGTCGATCGATAAGCGTAGTATCTTTAATCTTAACGAACATACTAATAATCGCCGCTAACAGGTAGAATCCGCCAACCAAAAATTCTTGACTAGATTCTCCACCCAAACTTCTAGCCAAACTCAACACAGGTTCCCCGACAGCGAACCCCACAATCAAAGAACCCATCATCGTCGTTGTGAACAGCGCATTAGCCGTCATCAAATTTTCGCGCCGCACCATTAACGGAATAGCCGCCTGTTCTGCTGGGGCAAAAAATTGCGTTACCGAAGAACTCAAAAACGTAATTACCAACAAGATGCTAAACTTCTGTGGCAACAAGGGAATTAATATTGTCAAGCCAAAGCGCAGCAGATCGGAAGCAACCATAACTTTCTTCTTAGGAAAGCGATCCACAAACACCCCAGCAGCTGAGCCAAACAGAATCGCGGGTAGCGTAAAAGCCACCATCAGAGCTGATCGCATGGAATTTTCCATTTCAGGAGCGAAGTGATATTCGCTAAGCAAAGCAATCAGCAAAACGAAGAATACCTTATCTGCTATTTGGGACAATATCTGCCCAACCCACAGCACCATAAAGGGTCGGTTCTTCAACAGAGCGTGAAATCCGCTCCCAGATGGAGGGGGGTCAGATGGAAACATAGCAATTGTTCAGGAGCTTCTTACCTACAACCCTAGTTTGCGCTCTAGAAGGTAAATTGTGCCACTCTAGTAGACACTTTTTGCTTAATTTAAAAAATTGCACAGACTCGCCAAGCATTTGCCTAAGTTTATATGCTACAAGGTGCGTGACACCCTCACAGCTGGCACAGCTCATTGGGTGGCACTGCATCCATAACAGGTGGAACCGGATCTAACTGAAGTTGTTGCTTTATGTATAAATTCTTATTAATTTACCAATAATTGTCACTTCCTAAATTACGCAATCCTGCCCTTGACAAATTTCATGCTGTTTTAACTTTTCAATAAATACCTGAAGCCCGATCCTATGTTAAGTTAGTCACTGGGAATTTAATTCGGCTGAGCGAGTTTGTTGTCTTACATTGACAGGCATCTCTCCGAATCGAAGTCTCTACACCATCTGATGAAGTGAGATACTCCATGTCAATCTATGTAGGCAACCTATCCTACGATGTCACGCAAGAAGACCTCAGCCAAGTTTTTGCTGAATATGGAACTGTTAAGCGTGTTCAACTACCTACCGACCGAGAAACTGGTCGTCCACGCGGCTTTGGTTTCGTAGAAATGGAAACTGACGCTGAAGAAACTGCCGCCATTGAAGCTCTCGATGGAGCTGAGTGGATGGGCCGCGATCTAAAAGTCAACAAAGCCAAGCCCCGTGAAGATAGAGGGCCCTCAGGCGGTGGCAACCGCAGGCCTAGTGGTGGCTTCTCTCGCCGTTACTAAATCTTGAAATTAAGAATTTAACTCGGCTAGTCTCCCGCAGATTGGCCCTTCCACTGCTAAACGCTCTCCTTGGATCTTCTCAGGATAAACATTTTGGCAGTGGATTTTTTCTTGACACACTATTAACCTTAACGACCGGATTATTATCTCTAAGTTGGAGAAGGAACTATCAACCTTCGTTAGTTTGCGATTTGGTTTCTTGTTTAAATTAATATCAAATTCGGTGCAAGACTTCGTATTTTGCACCGGATTTTAATATTAGTCAGAACGCGGTGGTAGTTCAGAAGGTGAAAGCGAATCAGGATCGCTTAGTGAGGGGGAACCAGGGGCGGGTGATGTGGTTGCACCAGGAGCGGCGGGTGAGGCGGCGGCACCAGGGGCAGGTGAGGCGGCGGCACCAGGGGCAGGAGGGGGAGATCCTGCACCCCCATCTGGCGATGCTGGCGCACCCGCAGCAGGCGGTGGAGCAATCGGTAGCGGTGGTGGAATGGGTGGAGCTGGGACTAACGTTGGTGCGTTTGAACCTTGAGCGCCTGGAGCCGGAATTAAGGGTGGAGGAGCTGGAGGAGGCGGCGGCTCAAAGGTTTCAATAGTAACTGAGCGACTAATTTGTTCGCCAGCAGCATTTGTCACTTGCAAGGTAAGAGTTTCGCTACCGGGTTTTTGGCTGATGGTGTAGGGGAGACTACCAGAAGTCAGGACGTTTCCAGGTGAGGGAAGCAGCTGCACTTTTATATCTTTGCCGCCTTCTACTTTCCAAGAAATTCTAAAAACTCCCCCAGGTTTGTTCTTATTGATTGGAACAAGATATTTTGCCAGAGCCTCTTGATTATTGATTTTAAATTCTACAATTTTGGAGGGCTGAGCTTGAATTTTAATAGCATCAGTTTTTTTAGTATCTGATGGTTCTTCTTGTCCGTTATTGGGAATTACTGCGAGTTCAAAAATGTAGTCTCCGGGTTTACGGGCATCTGTAGGTACATTTTTGCATAAGAGTCCAACTTCGATGGTACAATATTTCTTCAAACCTACGGCAATGCCTTCACTGAAGTTATAACGCTTCAAAACACTTGTGACTTCACCTTCAGGCGATCGCCCGATTAGCTGCAATTCTTTGATTTGATCTCTGTTGATAATTCTCCAATTGAGGAGAATTTTATCGTTCGGAGTGTTATTAGGTGGAACTGCTAATCTTTCTTGGTAGACAGGTAGGCTAGAGGAAAACTCGACAATTTTTGGAGGAGCTATCGGCTCGATTTTAATTACATTACTTTTTAAAATATTAGATGCTATGTCTTTATTATTTTTGGGAAATGTTTTTAACTCAAAAACATAGTCCCCAGGTTTGCGGGCATCAGTACGCACATTTTTGCAGATTAGTATCTGCCGAATAGCGCAGAAGGACTTGAGCTGATCTGGAACTCCTCGACTGAAATCATAAGATATTGGTTCAAGGGCAGCTGTACCATCAGGTGATTGACCAGTAATGGTTAGCGAGTTTAGTTGTTGCGGGTTGCGAATTTGCCAAGAGAGGCGGATAAAATCACCTTCAGCGGCTTGATAGAAATTGTCTTGAGAGCCGAATTCAATAACTTTTGGTGATGGCTTTGGCTTAAAGAATAGCAACCAAACGAGGAATGCGATCGCAGCGACAGTTCCCAATACAGTGAGCAACACCAGCAAAAACTGCCACCAAGGACGCGGCTCCCAATACAAAGTCCCCTGAGGCGCATCATTAATTAAAGGCAACTGCTGGGTATCTTCAATTTCAACGCCGAAGTTGATCAGCCGTCCTCCCCCATAGATTGGGCGACGCCACCATTTGAGCGGTTTTACCTTAATTTCCGCCGTAGCTAAGGAAAAAGGTGCTATCCGCAGCATGGTTGGCAATACTGTGTAACTACACACGTCCTCCTCATCTAAACTTTTAGCTCGGACAATTACTTCCCGCGATATGTTACCGGAATTGTTCAACCTAACCTCATACAGTCCGGCTAAACGCCGCACCTTGCCCACCAAGCTGCGAAATTCTACAGTCAGCAGGTAAGTCGGGAGAATTTGTAAGTACACCACATCCAGCAACACCAAGTCTGGATTGTTCGCAGAATATAGCCGCACAGTGGGAAAGTAAGTTCCCGCCACAGCGTCCATTGGCGGATTCAAAAACAGCAGAATGTCGCCCTTCTCTCCGGGGTTAAGGTCTAATGCAGTGGCAGATGTTACTAATCCAGGTGAATTTAAACCCTCTGGATAGCGCACGGTATACCATTTTTCATTCAGTTCCGGACACGTCAGCCGAAAACGGTCTACTCGGTCAGAGCGGTTATGTATGCTCACCGCGACTTGCAACAGCGCTCCAGGTTGCAGAAGGGCAGGTGCAGCAGAGCTAGTAGGTGGTGAAAGACTAAAAGTAGGGTCGCTGACTCGGATAGCAGCCTCAACTGGCGGCAGAACCTGAAGTCGGCTGTTATGTCGAATCGGAGTATCTTCTGGGTAGTGTAGTGGCGCATCAACCACTAAAAGGTAGTTGTAGGTGCTGGGTTTAGCCTCCAGTGGCACCTGAAACTGAAATATAACCTCGCTGGTAGAGTTGGCACCCAAAGCCAGCCGCTCATGGGGATTAATACACCAGTTGCGGGGATAGGATACTTCATCGATAAAAATATCAATTAAGGCGCTCTGATTGCCCTTGTTACTTACGGTGACGCACAGATCGAAGTTACTCCCGGCTACGAGGGCGTAATCTCCACTGGGATTAAGGATGACAGAGAGGGGATTACCAGGAGCCAAAGCCTGTTGGATAGTCTGCTGCTGGGTTCCTCGTTTGGCAGCAAGACGAATCCGGTAGCGTGCTTCGCCTGCAATTTGCATTTCTTGCACGAAGCCTTGATCTACCAACTCGTCCATAATAGCGATCGCATCCGACTGTGTGAAGTCAATGCGCTCTGCTACCTCAGCCAAGCTGACATCTGATTTTTTTCGCATCATCCATTGGACAATCTGCCGCTGCTCGTCAGGCAGCGTCAGTATATCCACCACATTCAGACCGCCGGAGCCTTCCGGCTCTTGTCTCCCCGTCCCTGCCCCAGAAGGGTTCAAGTGCTGCCTCGTCATGTTTCCCCCTCTACAAAAAAGTAGCGATTGGGGACTAGGGACTGGGGACTGGGGACTGGGTAAGACTTTTTCCTCTTCCCCAATCCCCAATCCCCAATTCCCAATTCCCAATTCCTCTTCCCCAGTTCCCAGTTCCCAATCCCCAATCCCCAGTCCCCTTTTCCCCAATCCCTATTCCTGGTTCCCGCACTGCGCGTTACGTTGTCGCTCCACACGGTCTAATTTCACCTCATGATCATCACTTCCACTAGCCACTAAAATATATTTCCCTGTCTGCTTAATATCAACACTATTGATCTTTTCAGACTCCTTCAAAGACTGATCGATTTTTTTCCCTTTCGAGAATTGCGGATCGCGCTTACCTTCAGCCGTCAGATACCAAAGCATCACTTTTCCATCATCCCCGCCACTTGCCAAGTAGCAACCATTAGCACTCAGAGCCACCGAACGAACTGGTTTGCCGCCGTGACCATCAGACCATTCATCTAAAACCTCACAAAGCCCCTTTTCGGCAAGGCATTGTTGCATATTCCACAAGGTAATGTAGCCTTGGTTATCAGCAGTTACCAAAAGATTAGGGTTGTATTCAGCAGTATCCAAGCTGACAATGTAATCTTCCTGACCGCCTTTGCGGGGATAGGACACCCGCCCCCATTTGTCCTTTTCTAAGTTCCACGCTACCAATTGGTTATAGCGTCCGCCAATCATCAGGTTTTTACCTGCTTTCCCCACCAGCGCTAGAGAATTCACCGCAAAGTCAAATTTCTTGCCCCGAAGAGGTTGATTGTTAGGCGTGCTAATGTTGGTGCGTTCCACATCCCACACCAGCACCAAACCGCTACCGTGACCACTGAACAGATAGCGCGAGTCTTTCGAGAACTCTAAAGCCAAAACCCGGTCATCTTTTTGGTAGGAGAAAGAACTTATCGGGTTTCTCCCATTACCCAACACATCCCACAGTTTTATTTCCCCATTTTCCAATCCTGCCGCCATCAGATCGTTGTCTACAGGTTTATAACGAACAGTTCGCACCCCCTTTTCGTTTCTTCCAATTACTCCCAGCTGTTGGTTGATTAATGGATTGAAAAAGCCTGCACTCAGCCATCTAATCGTAGTTTGGTCATTAGAACCGCTGACAATTTGTTCGCCCACTCCATTGAATTGCACAGAAGTAACAGCTTCCTTGTGACCCCAAAATGGGTTTTTAGGGTTCAGCCACGAGAGCCACCAGAGCAGGAATAATAATAAAAACCCACCTACCAACTGCATCCAAATTGGTACAACAGGTAAAACACGCAATTTCAGGATTTGAGTGTCGTTGCGTACATCCAATCTATCGTCCGACACCACAGCCTTGACTTCAAACAAAAATCTTTGCGGCAATATCCCCAACCAGCGCCGCCGCTTCTTGTTAGCCACCAGCAACAACTCGGTTGTCTCACCCGGAGCTAGTTGCGAACTTTCAGGAATCACCTCTAACTTAAAGGCACGCGGCTCTTCTGCGTGGACTTCAACACTCACCTGCTGAGTTAAATTGCTGGCGTTGTCGAATTGAATTTTATAAGTTGCAGCGTTCGATTTCCAGTTTTTAAATTGCCAGCGGTTGCCAATGGGTATCTGATGTAAAGCTGGGGTACAAAGGAAGTCTATAAACCCCCCAGGAGAAACTATTATCGCCCCTTGGATACTAGATGAGGGGCCGTTTACCTGTTGGCATTCGATGGTAAAAGGGTATGTTCCGCTGGGAGCGAGTCCGGCGCTCGGTAATTGGCATAAGAAAATTGTCTCTGTTTTGGTGGCAGCAGGAACTAGCAATTTTCGGTCAGTTCCCTCTATCAACCAGCTGCGTTCTACACCTAACAAATGCAGTACAACATTCGCGGGTGATTGACTGGGATTATAAACGCGGACTGGTATTTCTAGCAGGTCTGTCGGATGAGTTTTAAATTCTCGGACTGGCAGTTCCAGCTGCATCGGTATAGATCCGATTCCCTGCTCAACCGCTAGACGTAAAAGTTGTCTTTCTTCCTCCCGCAGTTCCAGGGAGAAAATGCGTACTGTGATATTCATTTTGCCGACAAACCCCGGAACAGGTGTATCGGTAATAGTCACATAAAATTTTGTACTATCTCCTGGCGGTTTTTTAGCGCTTATTCCTGGTGAAAGGTTGTACCAACGAGAACCTAAGTTACCATCGGTACCAGCGGCTAGAAGCTCTACTTGAAAAGTCGCAAATTGTTCGCTTTCATTGGTAACACTTACTTCAAAGGAAGCTGTGTTTCCTCCTGGCTTTAATCTGAGTACCTGTGTGGAGATACTTGCACTAATAAAACTCTTTGCCATAGTTTTTTGTTAGTAAGAAATGCCTAATAACTCAGGCAACTTGCCTGGGTTGCTTATGATTAATTTAAAATTGGAGTTTGTCAAAAATAGCTTGCCTTTTAGAAACAGGCGTTTCCGGAGCGATCGCTACTACACTTCCTGCTTGTATTAACTGCGTCATTTGTCTTCGAGCTTGGGCAAAATGTAGAAGGTTAATTCCTAGTTCTTGGGCGGTACGGATGGTTTCTCGCGACAGGAGAAGCTTGTCATCTAATCCCCAAGCTGCTGACAGTTCGCCAATTACTAAAATGATTCCTCCCCCATAACCTATTTGAATTTGCTGATTATTCAATGTAGGTAGCGCTGCAAATAAAAAAGGCTTGGTGCGTAAAGGGTGGTTTCGACTCAGGCGTTTGATATCTTCTAGAGGTGTTCCTAGTTGTTGGGTGATAGCCATGACACTTTCTATCAGGTTTATGGCATCTGTGGGAGCATCTACTAGGAGAATACCGCCTGTATCTAAATAATTTCTCAAAGCTTCAAATTCTTGTTGGTTCAGATAAAGAGATCGCTTACCAGTTAGGTAAAGTAGGTCATAATCTGAAATTTTAGAGTCTGCTAAAGTTACTCGTCCAATTGTGTCTTCTCCCTGTAAACTTGGGTAAAGAGCAGCAACAGAATCTAGCAAATAGGAAAGATTAGTAAAACTGCGCTCGTCGGCGGGTTGCGATCGCATTATATGGGCAACTCGGACAACTGCTGCTGGACGCGATCGCGCAACTGTTCGGTAGCGCAAATCTAAACTATTAACTGTCGGGAAAAATACATCCTTGGGATTCTCTAATTGTTCCGCCTCTGGTTGCAGGAGAATTCGACACAATTCAACTTCCAAATCACTAGGCGGAGTCATTTTTTCGTCAATTCTAAAAGTTTCTCTTTCAAATTCACGCGACTCTTTCCGACGCAATTTCTCTGGATCTACATAACTAACCACCAAATAAACCATTTGGGGATTTTGTGCCATCTCACCCGACACCCGAAATTCAATTGGTTCGGGAATTACAATCGGATTTCCCATTAAATCTATGGCAATTCCCGGCTGAATTTGCAGCCAACGTCCATCCCGGAATTGCGGCGCGACATCTGCTGGCGCTGAAATCAAATGTACGCCTAAACCAGAGACAATTCCTGGCTGATTCAAGGACTGATAATGAATATTTTGGCGCTGTCGATGGTACTCATGCGATCGCCGCCAGCGGTCGGCGTTCATTAGTAGACCGTCTGTGACGTGTAAGCGCTCTAAGGGGTTGGTGGATGGTGGGGGAAACATAGTTGCTAAATTGCTAATTGCTAATTGCTAATTGCTAATTGCTTTTTTGTTACTATTAGCCCTTAACCTGTTTCGATAGTAAGTTCGTAAGTACAAAAAGCTGGCTTTTCCTGTTCAATGATGTGGCGCACTAATCCTTCATCAATTTGTTCGAGTCGGTCAGGACGCAGACGTACAATAAAGTGATACGGTCGCCCGCCGCCTAGCATAGAATCTTCGCTAAGGTGTGTTTCTCCTAATACAAAACCTCTACCAAAGATTTCTTCAATACAAATATGTTTCTCAGCTTCTTGGGGTATGTGGTCGTCTAAGGGCAAATCTGTATAGAGATGCAGATAGTGGCGCAAACCCCGCCTTGTCCCGCGCCAGCGGTAAAGTTCCACAGCTTGTCGGATTAGATAGCGCTGCCTGCTTAGACTCCAGGGGGGGTTCATGGGCCAAGCTACCCAGTGGGCGAGAAAAGGTAGCATCGCCGCAGGCGCAGTCAAGGGGTCTAGGTAAGCCCACAGAGCATCCATAGACTGCACTGCGGGTTCAAAAGTCTCCTCAAAAATTTTCAAGAAGCGACCAATAAAGTCTACTTCTTGATAGAGTGCTGGCAAAAAATTCAGGTAGAGACTGCGAGGACGTATATAGAGGTTAAAGGCTGCGGATTCAATTTGTTGCCTGCCACTACCTTCTTCTACGTAATAAACATAAAGACGGCTCTGATAATCAACTACCAGGGTTTCATCCGTCGCCAAAGATTCATTATTTTCAAAGAAGTTTGCTGGAACTTGGAAGTATAAAACTGCATCCATCTGCTGACCGGGAGCAATTTCGTGTCCTTCCATACCGATGCGACACCACTGTGGCGGGAAGCCCTCAATTTCCAGGTTGACTTGTAAGTTACGCCTTCCCAAATTTTCTAGCTGCACAACCATTTCACTTGGTTCTTTAGGATGCACAACCAGATCGCAACTGGTAACTTGCCTGCTATTTACGCCGCCACTCATCAACTGCGGACGATCAAAAGCATTTCCCACGGGCGCGATCGCTTGACTGATCTGCATGGGGGTGAGTTGCAGGCGGAGAATTTTACTGTGGGAAGTGCTTTGAGTCATGGTCAGAACTGAGTAAGGAGGAGTGAGGACTGAGTAAAACAGTAAAAGAGTGAGGAATAAGTAGAAATTTCGATTTTTTTACTTTTTCCTGTGTTGCTTTTAACTTTCCTTGTTCATACTCATTCCTCATTTCTGATACCTTAATCCTCTTTGCACTACAAGTTGAGGTATTTACTGGATAATATTAACGACGTGACCGGAGCGCAGTCGATTATTCTGCCAAGAACAGACTAAACCGAGGGGGCCCGGATCGATGACGGGGTTTTGGGGTAATGTTCGCACCCAAGTTTGTTCCTGCTTACGCAACTCAAACAGCTGGACAACACCTAAATAACGCACACCGGGGATTTGCTGAAATAAGGTGACAATATCTGAAGGATAGACGGGACGACCGAAAGGCCAGCCTGTGCCATCCATGCCTCCGGTAAGTGGATTTAAAAAGCGGTACAAAGCGACGCGCAATTTTAAGAGAATGTCTTCTTGGGCGCGGGGATTTTTGTATTCTGGCTCTAGTGCTACTTCGGTTTGAACTGCGACTCCGACATATTCGGGTGCTTGCAGTTGTACGTGGACTCCCAGTAGTCGGCGTTCGTCCAGGTAAGCGTGAATTTGTTCTTTGAGTTGGGGAGTGAGGGAAAGTAAATCGGGGTGAATGCCAACGCCTTGCGCGATCGCATCTGTATTTGCTTGCGGCACCAGCAGCATTCGTACTGTCCCGGCTTGTTCGCTGGTACTTGGTGGCAAGCACAGGGTGCGGGCAACGGCACCGCCACCAGCTTGTAGCGTCAGTACCTCGAAGTCTTCTGGGGTGACGGCGCGATCGCGAGTTCGGAGCATTGCAGGCACTCTGATTACCGCATCTTCCAAAGATTCGGCATCGGCTCCGTTGCGGGCGGGTGTATGATTTATTACTCTGGCAACGTAGGGAAGCGCTGACTTTGGTACGGTAATTGTCCCCCGTTGGACATTTCCTTTGCGACCGCCGCCTGTGCGATATGCAACCATGCGAATCACGGAACCTTTGGGAGGTACTGCGCCATATTGACGTTCTAGCGATCGCACGTCTGCGGGGATTGGGGTTTGGGCATTCAGCATTGGGGATTGGGAATTGATCGCAGCACGTCCCCAGTCTCCAGCCGTTTGCGTCCTAGCACGCAACTGCGTCTGCTGCTGGAGGTGGGCTGGCTCTCGAATCAAGGGGCCAAACTGAACCAACCCGGTACGCGAATCGATTGTGTAGTGCAGATCCTGGGAACCAGATTCGGCAAAATCACTTACCTCTGTCCAAGTTTGGGGTAATGCTCCCGGCGGACTCACCAAAATGTATTCATCTTCCCGGCGAGTCAAGATGGGAACCCCCTGCAATTGGAAAGTCTGACCGGGCGAACCGTCACTCTCTCCCAGAAGTTCATTTCTAATTATTTCACTTTGAGAAGCACCCACGCTGCCGCCAATCGCTCTGGCAGACAGACCCACAATTCGGGGGGAATTACTGTAACCTGGTTGCGTAGTGTCTATATGACTGTATACGCAACGCAGCCACCGCCCCTGATAGGTGAGGAAGTGGGACACGGGCCAGCGCTGGGGCATATGCAGGACTACATCTGCGCTTTGGATGGGATTGCTGCCAGTGCGATCGATTTCGCTAAAACTGAATCCTTTGGTGCTATCATCTGATTCCTGCAACAGAACCTGCTGCCAATAGGCACCATTCCAAGCTTCCCAGCGACGGGGAGGAGCCTCCGGGTTAATGCCAGTGGAGGTAGCTGCTTCGCCTTTGAATTTGAGTGCTAGAACATTACCTTCGCACTCGTCCTCTGGGTTGAACACCAGATAAAAGCAATTTCCCGGCTGGGGTTGGTCGTCAAAGATCGAGAGATTTGTACCCGCCCATTCGCCATTAGGTCGGAATGTCCAGAGATTCGTGAAGCGATCGCGCAACATCTGGGGTGTATCTTCCACACTCTGCGCCGTCAGAAAGTGGCGGATGTTAGGCTTACCAATCACCAACGGACGATCGGTGCTGAAAACAATCGCCGGATCGGTTTCTGTCCGCAATGTTGCCAACTCCACCCCAGATGGAATAGTGTACGGATCGGGCAATGCAGCACTTAGGTAAAAAGTCAAGTCTGTCTGAGCCGGAACCGGAGCTTGCAGGCGAACCCCTAATAACTCTAGAAAAGCAACATAGTTGCGACGGGGAACCTGATTAAACCGCAGCAACATTTGGTCTGTCAGCCACGCAAATAGCTCAATTAGGGTGATTCCAGGGTCGCTGGGGTTGTAATTCGTCCA
Source organism: Trichocoleus sp. FACHB-90 (assembly GCF_014695505.1). NCBI lineage: Bacteria > Bacillati > Cyanobacteriota > Cyanophyceae > Leptolyngbyales > Trichocoleusaceae > Trichocoleus > Trichocoleus sp. FACHB-90. The sequence goes on along the minus strand of NZ_JACJOK010000069.1, from coordinate 233,256 downwards.
CTCTGGACAGTAGCGAGGAATCCGCAGAATGCACTCATCTACTAAATCTTTGAATGTCCGATCGTCTAAATCGGATTTCGGTAACTTGGGTAAAAAATCAAAATCCATTATTAATAATTAATAGGTAATAGGTAATTGCTAAAAGTTAAGAGGCGAGGAATTAACACTTAAGAGTTATTAATTCAAAACTGCTCATCTCTTAACTATCATTCGCCCCGTTCAGGTAGAAAGGATAAACCAAGCTCCCACGATCGTAACTGCCCTTAGCGTGGTACTCAATAATAATATCCACGCGGCCGCGAATCGGATCGGGTTCAGTACGCACCACATCCAGAACTATGCGAGGCTCCCACATTTCCAGAGCTTCCTGTACGTGAAGACGCAACAGCAGCAGGGTTTGGGTGTTCATGGGTGCAAAGACCATTTCCGACAGACGCGATCCAAAATTAGGTCGGTATACCCTTTCACCTATCTGAGTTTGCAGGATAATCCGAATCGACTCTTCGATGTTTCGCTCTGCCGAACTGAGTTGAAGCCCTCCCTGTACGTTCACCCGTAGTGGGAAAGACCAGCCCGTACCCAGGTGGCTGTGCTGCCTATCAGTTCCTTCTGGCATACAAGTGACTTTTTGCCTAGCATCGCAGTCACTTTACTCTAGCTGCTCTTTCCAAGAGTATTCGCCAAAAGTCGAGTTACTCTTAACAACGCTTCAGAATTACTAAGTTGTAGGTTGAGTCATTGGAACGAAACCGAACACAGTGCTGGGTTTCGTTCCTTAAAAGGGGAAGTCAATACTTGGAAGAAAATAAATCGCCATGAGCGATTAAGGGATAACTAATACGGTGGCTCCCGTGGCAATAACAGGTAAAGAAATGGGAACTGGAACGGGGGCGGGGGGAGTCACTCCCACAGCCATAGTACCCATGTGAGCTACTGGACGACCGCAAGCCAGGACGGTGACAGAACAAGGCATAGCTAGAACGCCAGTGGCTATTGTCGGGCCTGCGACGGCATCTCCCATACAAGCGATAGGTCGTCCCATAACTAGCACGGTTGGTGCGCCGGGGCCAATAATGGGACTACCGCCAGCGACATCACCGATTACTGCTACTGGTAACATGGCAATCTTCCTTCTGCTAATGGGGCTAATTGCTATTTGGTCGATTGTGGGGGAATTTTTTATGATTAGCCATTAGCCATTAGTAGGGATTAGTAGCGATCGCGCACTATATCACACCATATCAACAGTTCAGTCTAATTAAAGGCGCTGTCATACTAGCTGTGGCAGCTGCCATAATCGCCACCGCCGCACCCGCTTGCAAACTCAGCGCCGCCGCAGACTGCACACTCACAGCCGCACCAGACTGCGCCGACAAAGCACCGCCAGATTGCAGCGACAAAGCCGCACCAGATTTCATAGTGGCAGCACCCCCAGACTTTAAGTCTAAGACTCCGCCTGCTTGAGCGCTTAACTTGGCTGAGGTTTGCAATTCTATGCCAGCAGGAGCCAGTTTTATAATGCTAGGGCCTGATTGCAGCAAAATCTCCATTGGCGCAGAAATACTAATTTTTTGCACCGCCTCCATTTTGATACTATTGGTCATGTCATTCATCAGCACCTTCTGACCGCCGCTAGTTGTGATATCTAACTTCTTACCTTGATCGTCTATGAGTATCTTGTGACCGCCCTTAGTCTTAATTTCGATCTTCTTATTCTGATCGTCTAGGCGCACATAATGACCGTCAGTGGTTTTAATTTCCACAAATTTGTCGCTGTCATTCATGTGTAATTTATGACCGCCTATAGTCTCGACATAGACACCAGCTTTGCTGCTATCTTTATCCTCTTCCACAAACTGCATTTTATGCCCAACACGGGTTTTAATCGTCCGTAAGCGTACCTTACCTTCACCTGAGATACTGTTATCCACTGTTTCCGGCGGCGCATCCTTACCGTTCCAAACCCCACCAATCACATAGGGGCGATGGATGTCGCCGTGTTCAAAGGCTACCAGCACCTCGTCGTTAATCTCTGGCAGACAGTCGAAGCCGCGAGTGGTTCCTGCTCCCACCCCCACTACTCTCGCCCAGTTGCTTTCGTGGGCGCTGGCATTATCTTCTGGAGTCAGGGTAGGAAACTTTACCCTAACGCGCCCCCATTTTTTCGGATCTTTGTTATTGGTAACAATCCCCACTAACATAGTTTGTCCCGGTCGCAGGCGAGTTTGGGGGGATAGAGTTGTCAACAAATCTCCTCCCCGCAAACCTCTGACACTAAACTCGGTACTGTAATAGCGGTCTTGATAGTTTTGACGAGTTTCGGTCACGTAATATTTGCCGCTATACTTTCCCATCCCTGATAGTTCTACTACCCGTCCCGGTCGAATTCGCGGATCTCCCTCAGCTTTTGCATCAGCATAGACAAATTCTCCGCTAAGCTCGTTATACAGGGCTTGAGCTATTTTATCGGCTTCCTTCTGACTGTAGACTGCTTGATCTACCACAATCATTTTCGGTGCCTGATTCTCCAGCCCAAATTTAGTGCTAGTGCTTTTACCTTTGCCGTGTTCTGTATCAGTAATTACTACATCTGATTGACTATTTTTACTTGATGTAATTGCTGTTTTGTTTTGGTAATCCCAACCTCTCACTTCTACAGCACTTACCTGTTCGGCACTGGTGACTCGCACCTGAAAACTATGTATTTCTTGTAACCACTTAAGGGTTAAAGTATCGCCTGCTACAGGTTTGCGGAAATGCAGTTTGCTATCTTGCACAAATAATTCAAAGCCATGCCGCGCCGCCCTTTCCCGCAGAAATTCCATGTTGGTTTGATTTTCTTGGAAAACATAGCCAACCGGATCGCCAAAACCATAAGGGCCGCCACTCTCATCAATTGTGCCAGCTGTCATCCCCACTTCACCGATAATCTGCCGCACAATGTCAGTATCACTCATGTTTTGGAAAGAACGGTTGTAGCGTCCCCGGTGCAGGCGGTGGGATACGTCGTAACCGCGAATGATAACGGGTGCCTGAGATTGACTAGAAAAGTGAGTTTCGATCCCGGTGATTTCCCCTTTGAGAATATCGCCTCGCTGTGCCTCATCAAAGTCCAAATCTTCTGTGGTGCTGGAGGCTAAACCTAGCTGGACAGATTTACCAATTGTAAATAGATTGTCGTACTTCCAAAGCTGCTCGGAGTCGCGACCTGGAAAGTAGTCATTGCGGACGACTAAAGTAAACATTGCCGGGAGATGGAGGCTTTCTTCGACGGAGATTTGAAGAATATCCTCTGCCAATCCCGCCGGAGCATCTTGTCCGTCAATTTTGATTAGGGGACGAGATATGTAACGGATGGTATTTTGTGGCATTTGTATACAAAGTGTAAATAATTTTTGATTTTTAATTTTTGATTTTGGATTTAAGGCTGAAGGGGAATTTTCTTATTTTGGTATTTGAACCTTCAGGGTGATATGAACTATTGTGGCTTAACCCGCACAGACATCAATCTAAAATCTCAAATTCAAAAAAGGAGCTGAGAGCCAGCTTAAAAGAGTCTCTACGTCCTCGCCAATCCTCCAAAGGTCGAATCCAAAGCTTTTTCCTTGTGGTTCCGGAGGAAGCGATCGCTTCCTCCCAGCAAATATAAGCCTACAGGCTAGAAGCCTCGATACTCAAAGAACAAAGCCTACCAACGGTTGCGTTGGCTGGCTTTGTTTGTTTAGCCACGACTTTAGTCGTCGGACATTTTTACTACAGGACTGTTATCTTCGATACTCATCTCCGCAGTCACCAATCGCGTGATACAAATCCCGCGACTGTCCCAGGACAGCATCAATCTGCTGATAATCTGAGTTATCTAACGTCAAATTAAATACTCTGGCGTTGTCTTCCAAATGCTGCGACACGCTTAACCGTGCGCCGACAATTACACCTGCGATCGCTGGCTGAGCCAGAATGTAACGAACCGCTACATTAGCGATACTCACTCCGTGTTTTTGGGCAATTTGCTGGAGAGTTGAAAGTAGTTCTTGAAATAAACTCCAACCACCCCACGCATCTACCATGTTTTTATATTTCCTCAAACTAGCCGTGTTTAGTTCTCCCCCTCGCGGTTCCGGTTTTCCCAAATATTTTTCTGACAACAAGCCGCCGCAAAGCGTACCGTAAGCAAATAGTTTGATATCGTTTTCTTGGCCAAACTGCACCATATTTACTAAAGGACGGCGGTCAATTAGAGAAAACTGCACTTGATTGGAAACGATTTTGATTCCTGCATCAGTAATAATTTTTACGTGTTCGGTATCAAAGTTTGTTAAAGCCAAGTGCTTAATTTTACCTTCCTCTTGAAGTTGGGTCATGTACTTGAGCGCTTCCAAGTAGTTTTCATCCCGGTAATCCCACCAGTGAAACTGCATCAAGTCTAAGGAATCAACTCCCATTCTTCGCAGGGAAATATTAATGTTATCTTCTACCAACTTGCGCGTCATTTTAGTTGGTCTTGGCACCCATTTTGTGAAAGATTGCAAGTTAGACAGCGCCTCGGTTCCACGGGTTTCTACCAATTGCCGCCGGAACTCGCCAATAAAGTCCTCTGCGGGGCCGTAATGGTCTGCTAAATCCCAAGTTGTAAAGCCTGCATCCATGTAGTCAAACATACTTTGGATGGCGGCTTTTGAGTTAATTCGTCCGTGAGCGCCTGATACTTGCCACATACCATTTAGTACGCGGCAGATATTCAAATCTGGGGTAAATTGCAGTCTGCTTGATTCGGGTAGATTCATTTTGACACTTTGTTAGTTTTATGATATTGCCAAAATTATTGTAACGCCCGGAAATTAATTTCCGGGCTAATAGCTAAAGTCGGTTAAAACCGACTCTGATTTAGTTTTTTAGTCAGTTTTAACCGACTTGAACTATGAGCCAGGGGTTTAAACCCCTAGCGGTCTGTGGGCAGAAGAAAAATTTTCAATAGGTAGATTGACATAAAAAACATTATTTGCATAATTGTTCATTTAATTAACTTATTTATAGCAATTCAAGGGTTGGGTGCGATACCTTTCTAGGGGTATGGCATTGCCATGCCCCTACCGAACGTTAGAACCGCAATATATTTCACCCAACAAGGAAACGCAATAAAAAAATAAATTTGAACCCTTCAGGTTTGCACGGAAAATTCTTCTGGATCGATATCCCAATTGATCCAGCGAATCGCTGCACGAGCTGATGTAATATCCGGTGGGACTCGCATAGCATGAATGAAATTTGTGCTAGGACAGGTCATTTTCAGCAAATGAATTGGCTCTTTTTGAGGAGCATCATCATCAAAATCGTCAGGCTCGAAACCATCAATATCAGCATCAAGTTTTAGCAAAGTGTATTCTTGCCAAGAATCTAATTCAGTTGCTTGTAATTCTTGACAAATTCGTGCATAGCCAATCCCCTGAATTAGCACTCGCCTCAGTTCGGCGTTGTCTTCTTCTAAAAGCCATTGCGCCTGCCATTGATGAGTATGCAATTTGCCATATTTTTCAGGCAACTTTACACCGTGATAATAATATCCCGTATGCCATCCATCGGCAAACTGAATCGCGGGTTCACCTTCGGCGTGGAGGCGGTTTTGGTTGTCGAGGGAGATTTTAGTAGGGCGATCGCATACTACACAAACCTTCTCAAACGGGAAAATCAAACCACAATGCTCGAAAAGCTGGTTCAGACAGTCAAATGCTTCCTGTGTCTTTTGGTCGAGAGTGACACCTAACGAAGAAACATAAAATTCAGTTGCGTAGATTTGCTTAAAAAGCTCTGTGGGGGTTACTGGATAAACATCATCTGCATTAAAAGAGCTGGAATCAGCTCCGATGAGTTCTGGAGAGTTATTAATTAATTCATACAACTCCCGCCATGCTTCTTTGTCTCCTGCTGTCTGCTCTGGTGCTATTTCGCTCCGGATACACTTCCACAGCGCTTGAAACGAAAGTCCTTCCAAAAACCATTGGAGCTGCTTTGATAGTGACTCTCCCCACACGAGCAGGGATTTCAGCTTCCCAAATCTTTGTTCTTCTGGTGTATTGTCTAGTTTGAGCAAGTTGAATAGTTGAGTACACCCTGCGTGTGGACTAGGCAAAAAAAGAACTTCTGGTGCTTCTTTGCCAATCGTTGCATAGGCAAATTTGATAGCTTTTTTGGCTTTTTGAAAATCGCTCGGTTTCGTTGAGAGAGTGCGCCATTTCTGTTGAAGCGATCGCAACAAAGTTAGATTAAGGATTGGATTGCCACCGAGATTCAGGCGGATGAGGTTGGTTAACCCAGAAAGCGCACTCAAGTCGGTAATTTGATTGTTACCGAGAAACAGGTGGGTGAGGTTGGTTAACCCAGAAAGCGCACTCAAGTCGGTAATTTGATTGTTGTGGAGATACAGTTGAGTAAGGTTGATTAACCCAGAAAGCGCACTCAAGTCGGTAATTTGATTGTTATCGAGATACAGGTGGGTGAGGTTGATTAACCCAGAAAGCGCACTCAAGTCGGTAATTTGATTGTTACCGAGAAACAGGTGGGTGAGGTTGGTTAACCCAGAAAGCGAACTCAAGTGGGGAATTTGATTGTTGTGGAGATACAGTTGGGTAAGGTTGGTTAACCCAGAAAGCGAACTCAAATCAGTAATTTGATGGTTGTGGAGAAGATACAGTTGAGTAAGGTTGATTAACCCAGAAAGCGAACTCAAATCAGTAATTTGATTGCTACCGAGATACAGTTGGGTAAGGTTGGTTAACCCAGAAAGCGCACTCAAATCAGTAATTTGATTGCTACCGAGATACAGGTGAGTAAGGTTGATTAACCCAGAAAGCGCACTCAAGTCGCTAATTTGATTGTTATAGAGGTGCAGTTGGGTGAGGTTGGTTAACCCAGAAAGTGGACTCAATTCAGTAATTTTATTTCCACTGAGACTCAGTTGGGTGAGGTTGATTAACCCAGAAATTGGACTCAAGTCGCTAATTTGATTGCGACTGATATCCAGCTCAGGGTAGTATGAAAGTATCCGATCCGCTTCATAGCAGTCCCAAGTGCCAGCTTTATGTAACAGCACCTCAACTGTATGTCTTGCTGCTTCTGAAAGGCTTTCTTTGTGCAAACACCAGTCAGCAAAGCTGTTAAAAGTTGTAGTTTTTATTTGCTGTGGTTCAGACATTTATCACCTCTCAACTGAGATTTGTGTTTCTTAGTTATGTGTCAGTAACCAGCAACTTGTTAAGAACGCCAGCCTTTTTCAGCTTGTTCTAACACATAAGCGGAAACAGCTTGGATTTCTTGTTCGCTTAAGCGGTCTTTGTATGCCGACATATTGTTTTTGCCGCTGGCGACGATGGACGCGATCGCATCCGTTGAATCATATCCATTGTTTTTTAAAGCTTTTAGTTGCAGATTTTTCCCCCGTCTAATAATATTGCTGCCATTGATATGACAACCAGCACATTCAACGCTGAAAATTTTGGCACCATTAGCTGTATCTGCCGCTAAAGCATTTGGAATAAATGCAATGGTCAGCATTATTACCATCAATATCGCGATTTTCCCTAACTTATTCAACATTATTCCCCTAATCATTAGCTAAATTAAACTACTTTTAATTATCCGTGCTTTCTCCATCAGATGATTCACTATCTTGCATTGCTTCCTGAAGAAATAGCATAGCCAATCTGTTGTAGGTGCCAGCACCAATAAACTGCGGGTAAGTGTGAGAACGGCTATATACCCATACCACATCTTCACCGTCAAGAATTCGGATATCTTGAAACAAACTTTTGCATTTTGGTTGAAGAGACTTAGCGGTATTCAATGCGTCCGTCCATCTTTCAAACTCTTGGGAGAATCCCGGCGTTATTACTCTAAACATAACTTTGTGCTGCTGGGCTTTCTTAGTTTGTCATTCCTCAAAGTGACTCAAAGGAAGCCGAAAATCCTTCCAGGGTTAAACTCTCGTCTTGGAAGGCTTCCGCGTCCCCCACATCTTCAACCTGGTATTCCATGAAACGCTTACCATCGGGCATTTTTTTGGAAGAAATACAAGTATTTTGATACTTGTCTGCGATCGCTAAAAATTCCTTCCCATGTCGTTTCCAGTCATCGCCTGAGCAGGTGACAGTTACCAGCCACATAATTTAATCTCCATTAATATTGTTTTGGTTGCAGTACACTCTGTAGATGTGGAAGGGAATTTTACTGTTGAGGTGCAATTAATTTGGCGCTGTTAGTGGAGTTATCCCAGACTATCCAAGCCAATTTATTGTCTAAATCATCTGAACTATTTGTGACCTTAAAATATATCTTTTCTCCGTTCCTAGGTTCAACCGCAAAGTCGGCTTTTTCAGCGTAGACTACTTTAAAGCCTTTGTCTCTAAGACAATACATTGCCCACGCTTTTAGCGTGTGTTTTTCTGGCTCAAATTTTATCGGAGGCTTGGTAAATATTTCCTCGATTACCTTAAATAGCTGCTGCACTGGTTTAACTCCCATCAGGCACTTTTCTTATCATCAGCGACAAAGGTAAGACTTTCAAGCTTAAATTTATTCTGGATCGCAGCGGATCTCGACGAGAAACCCATCTGGATCGTAGAAGTAAATGCCTCGTCCGGTAGGGCGACTAACCGGGCCATGATCGATCTGCACTTGATTTTGCTTTAGCACCTCGACGGCGCGGTCGAACAATTGCGGATCGATGTCAAAGGCAAGGTGATTGGCGCGGGTAAAAGCGCGATGGGGGTTTCCGTCTGGCGGTGACAGTTCCGGTTCCCAAAACAGATCGAGGACGGTGCCATCTGGGGTGACGAAGTTGGTCACTTTTCCATCTGTCACAAGAGATCGCAATGTTGCGGGAACTTCTTCGCCTGTCAGTTCGTGTAAACCAAGTATAGCTCCGTAGAAGTGACGGGAAGCTTGCATATCTTGAACGTTCAAGGCTATATGGTGTACTCGACGCAGATTACCTGGGGTAAGAGCAATATTCTGAGATTGAGGGCTAGAAAGCATGGTAGTAATCGCAACCTTTCATTACTTAAGATAGAAGCTAGACTTTTATCTTTAATTTTATTATTTTAAATTAAAAATTAATTATGCAGTTTGATTATTCTCTGGATTTCAAAAATATCAATTTTCGCGATCGCCCTGAACTTTATCGAGTTGGCAAGGGCGAACAAGGGGTGCTTTTGGTGGAGCCATACAAAGCCGAAATCCTTCCCCATTGGCGGTTTAAAACTCCGGATATCGCTAGGGAGTCTAGCGAAAAAATCTACCAATTGTTTCTGGATTATCTGGAGCAGGATGATTTTATTGGGGCGGATATGGCGCGGAAGTTTTTACAAATGGGTTATACGCGATCACGTCGCTATGCCAATCATAAAAGCGGCAGAAAATATAAGTCAAATCCTCAAAAAGAAGATTCTAAAGAAGCCCAGCTTACAGCCAGAAAAGATATTTTACCAAATGAAGTAGACCCGGTGAAAGCTGAATCTGCGGCAATATTCAAAGAAAAATGGATGCAAGCCAAGACCAATGAGAAGTATTTACAGCTTTTAGCAAAGCATAAACAGATGTACGAGCAAGGATGAAATAAAAATAAACCCCAGCGAATAGAATTCGCAACCGCACAAACCAAATCCGCCTGCGCGGACTGTACAGACTCGTGTCTCTACAAATAGATTTAACACCTGTGTATGCAGTTTTTTTTCTTACAGGGCAATTCTAGTTTCCCCAAGGTAAAACTTAATCCTTTATGTCAGTTCAAATATTGACACACAATCAACCGAACTTTTTCGGAAACGTTTTCTACATTGGTGTAGTACACAATTAGTTTAGCAACAACAATCAAAATGCGTATTCATCGTCAATCAATGCTATTTGTCAGCTTATCTCTGACAACTTTGGGAACAATTACTTCTGCTAATCACGTCATAGCTTTATCCCAATCTTCCGCGTCAAGCCAAACAGTCACAACATCACAGAAAATCCTAGCCCAATCAACGCAACTTCCCTCTAAGTGTGTCTACGACACTAGAAAAACAGTGCAAACTGTGAAAAGTCAAAAGGGCAAGGTGACTCTGGTTGCTAACAATTATGTAATTGTTACCGAAGGCGTTAATGGAACAAGATTTGTTACTTGCAATCTTCCCGATGCTTTCAAAACAGAGGGAAAAGCAATCGTATTCAGCGGTGAAGTAAAAGAAATCTATCCTACTGAACGTTTGGTGGGTACACCGTTTAAAATTACAGCGATCGCATCCAGCACCCCAACCCCAACTCAGTCTATTCAAAGCTTACCAAATGGTGACTACAGATTTTGTAGCAAGTCGCCTTCAGCGGACACAGGTAACGGAGATACAGGCTATTGTTATGTATTCAATAAAAGAGGAAATCGCCTAGTCGGAGACTTTTACGATTCCAGGTCTTTGGGCGAAGTAAGCGCCTGTGTTAGCGGTACGCTCAACAATAAAACTGTTCGCGGCGAAGCTATAGAATTGGTAGGAGATATTGGGAACCGCAATATCCCGCCAAATTCACGAGGAAATAGACTGGTTAATTGGGATAGCCAAGGTTATTTGAAAGTTGCGAGAGCCACTCAAATTGGCAGGAATGCTACCACCGGGAGTAGAAAAATTCGCTATCGCGATGCTGTACTCAAATTAGATGGTTTTTATCGCTATAGCCAATCAGCAAAAGGCGCACCTACCAACTGTATTAACCGCTAATATAGGTTACTTGTAAAAGTAAGCGATTGAGAATGCGATCGCTGTAGGTTGAAACTTACAACAAAACCCTACCATTGCTTAAAATGGTAGGGTTTTGTTGCTTCAAACCCACCTAAACTTTTATTTTTTAACAAATAAAAAGGAGGTATCCTAGCACAGGTAGCCTCCTTTTTATTTACTTAATCTGGTCAGGAGCGATCGCTTATCCTTGAGGTGGTAGCAAAACCGTGTCAACGACATGGATAACGCCATTGTCAGCTTCGATATCCGGTGTCACAACCATCGCAGCATTCACCTTGACTCCGCTAGAAGCATCAATGGTGAGGTCTGAACCTTGAACGGTTGTAGCTTTATCCAGATTGACCACATCAGAAGACATCACTTTGCCAGGGACAACGTGATAGGTCAGAATTTTGGTCAGTTCAGGAATATTCGCCAGCAGAGAATCTACTGTTCCGGCGGGAAGCTTGGCGAATGCCTCATCGGTTGGTGCGAAGACTGTGAACGGCCCGGGCCCTTTGAGGGTGTCTACTAAGCCCGCAGCCTGGACAGCAGCGACTAGGGTCTTGAAACTTCCAGCGCTAACGGCGGTATCTACGATGTCAGCCATTTGTTACACCTAATCCCTAAAAACGTTTCCTTAACAAATGTAAAGGACTTTTAAGTTTTATGATGTCGTCCAAATTACATTGAACCAAAACTCGTTCCCCCTCCACAGGACAAGGTTTTGAGGCAAATAAGTATGTCTTTAGAGAGAAGACAATAGCTGACAATTGTTGCTTTTGTTACACTAGCGCTGGCATAAGTATGCTATCAATCACGTGGATAACGCCGTTGTCGGCTAAGATATCTGCTTGGAGAACCTTAGCGTCATTGACTTTGAAGCCACCGTCGATTTTATCAATTCCGACAATGCCGCCCTCAACTGTTTCAGCGGAATCTAGTTCAACCAAATTGTCTGTTCTGACATCGCCAAACAGGACGTGATAAGTCAGAATTTTCTTGAGTTTGGGGATGTCTTCCATCCAAGAAGTGATGGTGTCAGAGGGAATCTTGGCAAAAGCTTCATCGGTGGGTGCGAAGATGGTGAAGGGGCCAGGACTTTTGAGAATATCTAATAAACCAGCAGCTTCAACAGCACTCAGCAGGGTTGTGAAAGATTCGGCGTTGGCGGCAGTTTCTAGAAGGTCAGCCATGTGTTTTGATGATTTCTAAGTATGTATCCTGTTTAGGGATACAGGTTAAAAGAGCAAGAGCGCATCTTTCTGGAGTTGCAAGTAAGATGAAATTGGTAGCGATCGCAACTACCAGCGCACTCTCGAAGGGTGCGATCACGTAAATTTTGTTTGTTTAGCCCCGACTTTATAGCGTTTCTCAGTTGGGTGGAATATATGGCGGTTGTTTTGTTGTCACCACGTTGGTAGGGACATGGCATTGCCCCTTGGTGCCAACTTAAGCCCTGGCGACTGGAAGTCGCGGCTAAACAAACTCAGTCCGCCTACCCTTCGGGAACGCTAAAGCGATCGCGGACTGAGGAAATATCAAGGTTCTTTTAACCCGCGCAGGCGGGTTTTGTTTGTGTAGCTGCGGTTTCAACCGCCAAGCTAACGTTAAGTTGTCGGCGCAATAACTCAACTACTGGAACGAATACCGCGCTGCTGGAGTTGCTGAATAAAGAAGTCTTCCAGGGAGGGACGAGAGAGGTTCATGGCAATTAGCTGGGCGTTCATGATGCGGAGGCTAGCGAGAAACTCTTGGGGTTCGCCTTTTAAATGACCGTACCAACCGTCATGGTCAAATTCTAGATCGGGTACCCAGCGTTTGAGTATATCCAGGTTGCCGCCTTTGCCTTTGACATGGTAGGCTTCGGCTGTACCGAGGAGGTCGTTGAGGGAACCGCCGCAAATTAATTCGCCTTGGGCAAGGATGGCGACGCGATCGCATATTTGCTCGACTTCCGCCAAAATGTGACTATTGAAGAAAATTGTCTTGCCTTGCTCTTTGAGAGATAAAATAATCTCTCGCATCTGGTAACGCCCCATTGGGTCGAGTCCAGACATCGGCTCATCTAAAAATACCAGTTCTGGGTCGTTGATTAACGCCTGAGCCATGCCAACTCGTTGTAGCATTCCTTTAGAATACTGACGCATTTGCTTTTTCCGGGCGGAGGCTTGGGCTAAACCAACTAAGTCTAACAGTTGGGGGATGCGGTGACGTTGCACTGAGGCGGGGATTTGAAATAACCCGGCGGCAAACTGTAAAAACTCCCAACCTGTGAGAAAATCGTAAAAATAGGCGTTTTCCGGGAGATACCCGATGCGTTGCTTAACGATGCGATCGCCTACAGGTTTTCCCAACAAGAATCCCCGCCCAGAAGTCGGGCGCACAATCCCCAGCAGCGTCTTCAACAGGGTAGTTTTTCCGGCACCATTTGGCCCTAGCAAGCCAAAAGTTTCTCCCTGATAGACCGTCAGAGTGCAGCTTTTTAAGGATTCGATTTTTTGATTCATCCAGAAGCCAGTACGATAGACTTTTCGCAGTTGAGAAGTTTGCACTACTGGTTCGCGGTTGACAGTAACGAGTTCCCCTGGTTTATCGACAACAGTATCCATATCTATATCAACGACATATCGCAGCTGTGGCAACTAAGTATATTAATTCCCTATTTTGCCTGGTTTCATATCAGTTAAGAATAGTGTATGAAGTTAATAATATTTCGAGGTAACTTATGGATCGTTCAAAAATAGTTGCAATTGTCGCCGGGGCGATTTCTATAACTCTAGCTCTTGCCTACCTGCTGCTGGTACAGTTGCTAGACTTCCGGCGGGAGATGATTCCCGCACCTGTAAGTATACTGCCGCAAGCAGTGCAAGTTGCCCAAATACCAGTCGATTTGGGTGTAGAAATCTCGGTAGTGGTATAGAAGTAGTGATAAATCCACTTTCACCCCCTACCGTACAAGGCTTTTAGCATTGAATATCACTACCTGTTTACCACTACCGAAATCTCGTCTACACCGTCTCTACAACCGGAAGGTAATGTCTAATCGTAGTTATGGCATCCTGGGAACGGGTGCCTTGGGCGGGTATTACGGTGCTAAACTGCAACGTGCGGGGCTGGATGTGCATTTTTTGTTGCACAGCGACTATGAACACGTTTGTCAGCATGGTTTAGTTGTGGAGTCTCCAGACGGAGATTTCAGCCTGCCTCATGTAAATGCTTACCAAGATGCTGCTAAGATGCCACCTTGTGATGTGGTAGCGATCGCTCTCAAAACTACGCAAAATCATCTTTTACCTCAGATGCTACATGTTGTCAAAGATGATGGCGTTGTCTTGGTTTTGCAAAATGGTCTGGGTGTTGAGGCGGAAGTTGCCGAAATTGTGGGTTCGCAACGTGTCATCGGCGGGTTGTGCTTTCTCTGCTCTAATAAGGTAGGCGCAGGACATATCCACCACCTTGACTATGGCGAGATTAAGCTTGGCGAATATACGCCCGATTATAGTCCCGGCGGGATAACTGGGCGAATGCGTCAGATTGCTGATGACTTTGAAAATGCTGGTATCCCTATCCAACTCGCTGAAGATTTGCTGCTGGCGCGTTGGCAAAAACTGGTGTGGAATATTCCTTACAACGGTCTTTCTGTGGTTCTCGATGCTACCACAGATGAGTTGATGGCGGATAGTCACACCTGTGCTTTAGTTAAGCAATTGATGGATGAAGTCGTGGCGGGTGCTAAAGCGTGCGATCGCATTATCCCAGATAGCTTTGTGCAAAAGATGCTCGATTACACGCTGAAGATGAAGCCGTACCGCACCAGCATGAAAATAGACTACGACGAAAAGCGACAGATGGAGGTGGAAACCATGTTTGGCAACCCGCTGAGAATTGCTAAAGCTGCGGGCGTTGATTTGCCGCAAATCGCTATGCTTTACCAGCAGCTAAAGTTTTTGGATGCTAGAAATCGCCACAATTAGAGATTTTCTTGAGCAGACAGATTTCCATTATTTAATAATACATTATTTTCCGAATAAAACAAGTATTAAATAATACTTAATCATGAAAAAACACCCCTTGGAAAATCCAATTTTTACAGTCCAAAACGTTCTGTCAAAAGCAGAGTGTGCCGAGTATATTGCCCTGAGCGAGAACATTGGCTATACTCCTGCTGGTCTCACTGTAGGACAGGACGAATACCTCATGGCTCCATCAATCCGAAATAACGATCGCGTGATTTTGGATAATCAAGAGCTTGCAGAAAGTTTGTGGCATCGTGTGGAAACTTCTGTTCTCAGGATTGGTAACTGGTGTGCAATTGGGCTTAATGAGCGCTTGCGATTCTACCGATACGATCCGGGTCAGCGCTTCGCACCGCATCACGATGGTAGTTATTGGCGAACAAACGGCGATCATAGCCGTTTGACTTTTATGATTTATCTAAACGAAGACTTTGAGGGAGGTGAAACTCGGTTTTTCTCACCCTACGTCTCTATAGTTCCAAAAATGGGTATGGTTTTGTTCTTCATCCACGAAATAAAACATGAAGGCGCACCCGTCATTCAGGGTCGGAAGTATGTACTGCGGTCGGATGTGATGTACACGTATTGCGAGAAAAGGGAAATCGGGGGAAGTTGACTTTAAAAGAAGGGCGATCGCTTTTTTCTACTTGCTCTGCCAGCAGTGTTAAATTACCCCCTGTTGGTAAAAAATACTCCGATAACAACTAAGGCACCTCCCAAGAGCAGAGTAGGAGTTAGTTGCTCATTTAATAAAATAGCGGCTAATAAAATAGCAGATACTGGCACCAAATTGATGAAAACTGAGGCTTTGGCGGCACCAATTGCTTGAACACCCTCGTAGTACCAGTTAAAGCCAACGGCAGAACCCAAAAAGCCTAAATAGAAAACTCCTAACCAAGCTGTCAGTGAAATTTGACCGAAGTTTTGAGCCAGTCCTTCCATCCAAGCTGGAAAAAACAAAGCGATCGCTCCAATTACACAAGCATAGGTGCTTGCAGCCAGAGGAGAAAGTTCTTTCATGGCTAGTTTGCCGATAAGCGTATATGCCACCCAGCTAAAGACACAGCCAAGTAAAAAGACTTCTCCCCAACCTAAATTGCCAGCTAGGAAGTTTAGCAGGTTGCCTTTGCTAATCACTACTGTCGCACCTAGCAGGGACGTGAGAATCCCAGTTAGCTTCAAGGGAGTGAGTTTTTCTTTGAAAACAATGGCAGAACAAAGGGCGATAAAGACCGGGTTGAGTGCAACGATTAAAGCAGCGCGGCTGGCAGTTATAGTCTTAAGACCCAGAAAAAAGAAGGCATTATAAGCGAAAACCCCAGTTAAACCGAGTAAAACAACTTGCAGGATTTGCTGTGGCTTGAGTTTGGGTAAACTACCTTCTTTGTGGGTAAACAAAAGCAGACAAAGGGATGCGATCGCAAAGCGACAGAACGCTATTGAAAATGGTTCCATGCTTTGTACTACGATTCTTCCTGCAATGAAAGTGCCACCCCAAATCAAAGCCGTCAACGCCAGCTTTACATAAACTATCATCGTGAAAACCCATTACCTGTTATTGATGATGCTGGTCTGATTCAGGTTCATGTTGTGGTTCTTTCGCTTCTGTCAAAGGTTTGACGACGCGGGCGATCGCTTCTTGTACAAACGCCTTCACAAACTCATCTTTGCGATTGAGTTGAAACTGTCGCTGCACAACTTCGGTAATGCCGCCGTCACCCCAATCTTGATCGTGGCGGAAATATTCAATGAAACTTTTACCAGCAATGCGGGTGAGGTAAGCTGCGGTAACGCCTTGAATTGCTTTCCCAATCGGATAGGCGGCGACACTGAGTTGCAATACCCTGGAGAGCAATTCTATCGCTCCTTGAACTATTCCCAAACTTGCCAAAGTTTTCCCCAGAGAAAGCGCTAACTCGCGCCCGCGATCCATATTCAGTTCGCAACCGTAAATTTTGCCAATTTCTACCACCATTTGGGCATTTACGGCAGCAGTTGCCAGCAAATCTACCACAGGCAAGGGAGTAACCGCGATCACACCTGCACCAATCCACTGATAACGTTCTACTATTTTGTCGGCTTGTCGGCGGCGCTGGGTATCAAGTAGTCGTCGCGCTTCTTCTCCCAGTCGCTGAGATTGCAGTAATATGTTGTCTGCTACCAAGTCTTCACCTTCGGCTCGGAGAACGATTGCCATGCGGCGGATTAAAGGCATGACATCGGGTTCGGGTTGAAAGGTTTCTCCGGTTTCCAATTTTGCTGGTTGAGGATTGGCAGAAATGGCGACTACATCAGATGTGGAGATAAATCCGCGTACTCTTTCTCGGAGACGGGCGAGTATGGTTTCTTTGTCGGTTTCTCTGTAAAGATCGGTTTTATTGAGGATAAGAAGCGATCGCTTGCCAATTTCCGCTAAAGTTCGCAGCGGTTGATATTCCGATTGTCGCAAGTCATTATCTACCACAAACAGCAATAAATCGGCTTCCGTTGCCAATTGTCGCGCCAGTTGTTCTCGTTGCGTTCCCGCCACACCCGCTTCTAAAATTCCTGGCGTATCCGTGACCAGAATTTCCCGATTTAATCCTTTCAACTTGAGAACGTAAGTTTCCCCTACCTCTGTTGTACCCATTGGCGCGTCTACTCTCCCCACCATGCGCCCAATTAAGGCATTTACCAGAGAAGTTTTCCCCGCGGAACCCGTACCAAAGACGACTACCAACAGTTCCCCACGAGACAAGTTTGCCTCAATTTCGCGCGATCGCTCTAGTAAAGCCTGCTTAGATACCTCATCCTGAATTTGCGCTACCTGCTGGCGCACAGCTTTAAGAGTTTCCTCAGCTGCTTCCGTCTTCGCTTCCGGGACTTTCGGAAGTCTGCGGCGTGATGAACGTTTTGGCTGCCCAAATAAATTTACATAATATATAAATGCGCCAATTATCGCCCCCAACAACACAATCACCAACAATAACAGCAGATTCGCCAGCAGGGGGGCTGTAAAGGAGATTTGAATATAAAGTCGATATAGAGAGTTTATCAGCCACAGCATCAGCCCTAGGATTAAACTGAGGCCTACTAATAGCGTTAATAAGCGCGATAAAGGCATGAAGAAGTTTGGTAATTTACTTTAAATTTTAAGGAAACAGCGGCGCAATAAGAGCTGTCAGGAAAGCAAATTCAGAATATACACGGATCTTCTTGCCACACCGTACTGCCATAATAAGCCTGAAACTCAAAAAGCAGGTTATAGTATCAAGCATTTCCCTGGGCAAATAGTCGGTGGTGATGGGTGTGGAATAGGGGATGACTTGTGAAAATATGAAGCTTGCTAAGCAACTTAGCAGGTAAACATACCTTCGTATCGCTCACAGGAGCAAAATCGTGACTTCTAAGCGTGACACCAGAGAGACTCAGCTACCCTTAAGCAAGTGGATCGCTCAGTTGAGTCGTCGCCTAAGTATTAGTAACAAAATCAGCTATGGGTATGCCCTTACCCTTGGCATTGTTGTTGTAGGAACAACCGCCGGATTTACCATTGGAGATTCCTTTGAGCGAACGGCTAGAGAGCAAGAAGAACACGCTCACCAAGAAATACGTCTTCTGCATCGCTTGCAAACGGGCATAATACAGGCACGAACGCATCAACAACAGTTCATCCCTTTGATGGATGAACCAGAAAAATTACAAGAAGAATACTCGCATTTTCTGCACCATGCCGCTGAGATTACTAAAGTATTTCTGGAAGTCAAATCTTTTGAAGAGCAGGCCCCTCTTAAAGACGATCCTAATAGTGAGGATATAGAACAGTTTCTGCAAACCTACGAAGATGTGCCAGAAATTTACTTTCAGCAGATAAACCAACTTTTAAAGCAAATCGATCCGCTTAATTTAAAGCCAGGGGAGATTGATGCCGCCCAAAAAATACTTTTAAAGTTTACGAATAGCTCTGTAGCACTTAAATTTGATGGGTTCTCAGATGATCTCACAGAGCTAATTCAATCCTCTTATCAGGAGGACGCGCAAGCACAGACTGCCCTAATTGCGGCGGAGACAATTCGAGTGCAGATCATTGCCGCAAGTATATTTTTATCAGTTGTATTCGCTGCCCTTTGTGCTGTTTTTACGAGTCGCGCGATCGCGCATCCTATTCTAGCAGCAACCGATGTTGCTGAGCGCGTCACCAAAGAAGCAAATTTCGACTTGCAAGCACCAGTAACGACTAAAGATGAAGTTGGGGTATTAGCCACTTCCCTTAACCAGCTGATTCAACAAGTCAAGCACCTTTTAGAAGAACAAAAAGCTGCCACACAAACCCAGCTACTTCAGAGCGAAAAAATGTCCAGTCTCGGAAGAATGCTGGCAGGAGTTGCCCACGAGATAAATAATCCCGTTAACTTCATCTATGGCAATATCATCCATGCTAGTGAATACATTGACGAACTGATAGCACTGCTGGAAACTTATCAAAACGAGGTTTCTAATCCTTCCCCAAATCTTCAACAGCAAGCCGATGAAATTGATATTAAATTCCTCAAAGAAGACTTGCCTAAGCTATTGCAATCAATGAAATTTGGAGCAGAACGTACTAGGTCAATTGTTCTCAGTTTGAAAGATTTCTCTCGCTTAGATCAGACAAAAGCCACCTTTGTTGATTTGCACGCCTGTATCGATAGTACACTGCTAATTCTAAACCATCGTCTCAACAAGGAAATCGCCGTACAGAAAAACTACGGCGACATCCCACCAATTGAAGGTTATACAAGTTTGCTATATCAGGTATTTATGAATTTGCTGAGTAATGCAATTGATGCTTTGGAAGAAGTAAAAGGGTTGCAGGAAATCGTCATCTCCACAGAACTCATAGACAAAGACTGGGTTAAAGTAAAAATTTCTGATAATGGTTCTGGCATTGCTCCAGAAAATCAGGGGAAAATATTTGATACTTTCTTTACAACGAAACCGAGAAGCGTTGGCACTGGTTTGGGTTTATCGATTAGCTATCAGATTGTCGTAGAAAAACATGGCGGTAAGTTGAACTGCGTTTCCCAATTAGGGAAAGGCACAGAGTTTGCGATCGCTTTACCCGTCAAACATGAACCTAATAAAGCACTAACTTAAGCAATTATCTGCTATTAGTTAGAGGCGATTGCCTCCGAAAAGTGAGACATTTGAAAAGGTAAAAACTGAGTACAAAGAAAGATTATGGGACTTTTCGACCAAATTTTGAATGCCATCGACGATCCGAATCAAGCAGCTAGTCCGGGACAGATGTCTG
Organism: Trichocoleus sp. FACHB-90; assembly: GCF_014695505.1. NCBI lineage: Bacteria > Bacillati > Cyanobacteriota > Cyanophyceae > Leptolyngbyales > Trichocoleusaceae > Trichocoleus > Trichocoleus sp. FACHB-90. The sequence goes on along the minus strand of NZ_JACJOK010000069.1, from coordinate 213,223 downwards.
GTATTTTCAATACCGTGCAGCAGGTGAGTAATAGCTACGGTGCCGATCCTTCATCCGTTCAATCTGCCATGTCGATTGTCGGAAACTATGTTCGCTCTGCTTTACAGCAAAAGCAAGCTACCCAAGGCCCTGAGCAAGCGGAAGCCTTCGTCAATCAATATAGCGGGTCTTCTCCCAACCCTCAAGCCGTAAACGCCCTTTTTGGTGCTTCTCAGGTGCAGCAAATCGTCCAAGCAGTTTCTCAAAGGACAGGATTAAATGCTGGGATGATTCAGCAGATGCTGCCAATTTTGGTTCCCTTGGTGCTAAATTTCCTACATACTGGCTCCCATACTCAAAGTGGGCGCGGGTCTAATCCTGTGCTGAGTGCCTTCTTGGATGCTGACAGAGATGGGGATGTCGATATCTCTGATGCCATGAGCTTAGCCGCCCGCCATTTCATGCGATAGTCAGGCGATGGTAAGGTAGCGACTGTCTGGAATGTCAATCCCGCAGGAGGCTAACTGCTTCTATTCTTCTGGCTTTTCCTCAGAACTGGGACGCCGGATGTAAGCATCCCTTGGTTTACCATACCGTTGTCGCTTTTGTGAACCAATCTTAGGTTGCTCCTCGGCTTTTTCTTCAGGAGTTTTTGCAGGGCTTATCTGCGGTGCTACATCATCTTTTGCTTTTGACCAGGAAACTACCCAGCCTCCAGCTAAACCACCAATCGCCCCAATAAAGATACTTAAAGGTACTGGGTAGCCCAGCAAGGAAAAGCTAACCAGGAAAAATAACCAATACTTCAATGCCGATGAAAAACCCGCTGAAATTCGCGCAGTGCTTTTATTAGTCATTAGTTATTAGTTCACGGCTAATGGCTAATAGCTAATTGCTAATGGTAATTGACAGTTATATCCGGGAAGTCGCAGGCAAGATGCCTGCGCTACTATTAGCAATTAGCTATTGAGTGCTAACAATTTAATTGTGACTCCCAATCTTGGGTTGTGTCTAAAGTTTTCACATAAGGTTGTTCCGACTCGGTGAAGGGTTCAGCTGCGGCTTGTTGTTTAGTCAGTAGGTCAGCGGTAGCATCAGAGACATCTCCCGTGCGAGAGGAAACGCGACTCTGGCAAATTTCCATCGGTGCGGTGCAGTGGAGAATTGAAAGAGGCAGCTGGTGGGAATTAGCCCGAGCGATCGCATCTTGTCTCAACTTCTCTTTATCGTACTTCGCATCAAGAATCACCGACCAGCCAACACTTGCCAGCTTAATTCCCAATTCCAACAAGCGGCTGTAAGTCTTCTCGGTCATTTCGGCTGAGTAAAGGTCTGCTCCACCTGGCTCGTCCAATGGTACGCCCGCAAGGTGTTTTCGCACCGCATCCGAGCGAATGTGAATCGCCCCCGTGTGCCGCGCTAGGTGACGCGCTACGGTACTTTTACCAGAACCTGATAGTCCTGACATCAAAGTTAGTTTCCCTTGGCTGGAGCCGCTTTGAGCGGCATACGCCGGAGACGGCGATCGCGTATATTCCCAAGCCAGCTGATAGTATTTCGCCGCTGTCACCGCAGCAGCTTCCTTCTCGGCGGCGGGAACAGAGGGATCGTCCAACAAGAAAGAAGTCACCTTAGCTCTGACATAGGCTTGACGGCTCAAGTACAAAGGTAAAACCTGCAATCCTTCCCAATCGCCAATCTGCTCCACATAAGTATTTAGATAAGCATTGCCCAGGTCAGGACGCGATCGCGCATCCATATCCATCACCGCATAAGCAATGTCAAACATCACATCTACAAAGCGGAAAGGTTCATTAAATTCAATGCAATCAAACAATAGAATTTTGTCTTGCCACAAACAAATATTTCTTAGATGCAAATCCCCGTGGCATTCCCGAATCCAATTATTTTTAATTCTACTGGCAAAAACTTCTTGACCAGAAGCAAAAAATTTATCTGTATACTGCTGAGTTTCCTCGTAATGTTCCTGAGTTTGAGGGCCACCAATATAACTGGCAGTTTGCCGATAATTCTCATCAATCGCATCGCGAACCTGGGGAATTTCGCCAAACTTGCGAATATAATCATCCGTATGGGCTTTTTCATGGAATTGGGCAACAATCCGCCCCAAATCTTCCATATATTTTTCCGTCAGTTCGCCCCGCTCAAACATATTGCTAAATAGCCCTTCCTGCGGAAACTGCTGCATTTTTAGCACATATTCCACTGCATCAGTACCGCCTAACTGATATTTTTCCCCAGCCTGACTAATCGGCAAAATTTCCAAATAAATTTCTGCTGCACCGCGCTGATTCAGCCGAATTTCTTCCTTACAGAAATGGTGCCTTTTATCCAAAGTCGAGTAATCCAAAAAGCCAAAATTCACTGGCTTTTTAACTTTATAAACATAATCGCCAGTCAACAGCACATAAGAAACGTGGGTTTGAATCAGTTCAATTGGTTCTATCACCGGGTGTGGATAAAAACCCGGTTGCAACATCTGCTGAATCAAAGGGGGAAAAGAATTCTCAGTCATATTTTTTGCGTTTTTAGCGTCTTAGGGGTAAAAAAAAAGCCAGGGGTTAACCCCTGGCTATACAGATTAACGAAAACTGAGATTTTGCACCAGTATCAAATCGAGGTGGCTCAATATTCTCATTCCCAGGCTGAGCCTGGGAACGAAAGCTGGGAAGTGCTTCCCCCTGGTTGCGAATGGTGCAAGATGTCAGAAAAACCAACCTCACTTATTCGGATTCGGTTGCCTCTTCAGCATCTGTCGCTCCAGGGGTGATTTGCGGCGGGAGAACGCTGACAATCACTTGATCTGGCTCGCCTGAAGCTGTAACGCCTGGAGGCAAAACCAGTTCATTGATATGCAGGGCATCCCCAACCTGCATATTAGAGACATCAATTTCAATAGAATCGGGAATGCTTTCAGGCGCACACCGCACCTGAAGTTGTGTAAGCACGGGGTCTAATAAGCCGCCTTCTTGCTTGACACCAGCTGCCTCTCCCACAAAATGCAATGGCACCTCAATATCCAGGTCGCCATGAGCAGCGACCGCAAAAAAACTGAGGTGGTAGAGAGAGTTTTTCCAGGGATGTTTCTGGACTTCTTTTAGCAGCGTCTTACCACTCCAAGAGATTTCAGGAATGTTGAGATCGATCAGAGTGTTGTTAACAGACGACTCTCTGAGTAAAACTTCAGCCTTTTTGACAGGCATGGTCAGGGAAAGGGATTCAGTTCCTTGGTGACCGTATAAAACTACTGGGATTAACCCACTGCGACGAAGCGCATTTGGTTTGCTGCCTTCGGGCCGCTTTTGACATTCAACTGTAACTTGCATTTTCGTGGTTTGTTAGGTGTTCAGGGGAAAAAGCTAATTGCTAATCGCTCATAGCTAATTGCTAATTGGTGAAGTCTTCCGATTAGCCATTAGCTATTAGCCATTAACTATTACCTATGTGATGTCACGGGTGTGCCATTGGCGTGTAACAGCGCCCGCTTGGGGCCGTGGATCGGATCTTCTACTATAATCGTTTGATCGCGACTAGCGCCGAGAGAGACGATCGCAATGGGGACATCCATCAACTCTGCTAGGAATTTCAGGTAAGAAAGTGCCTCTTTGGGTAAGTCTTCCAGAGTGCGGCACTCAGCGGTGGATTTTTGCCAACCGGGGAGGGTTTTGTAAATCGGCTGACAATTGGCAAAGTGACGGGCGTTGCTAGGAAAATCTTTCGTGGTTTCGCCATCAATCTCATAAGCGACGCAAACTTTGATTTCCTCTAGTTCGTCCAATACGTCTAGCTTAGTGATGGCGAGACAGTCCAGACCGTTAATGCGGACAGCATAGCGACCAATCACAGCATCAAACCAACCGCAGCGGCGTTTGCGTCCTGTTGTGGTGCCGAATTCAGCACCGCGATCGCATAACATTTCCCCTACTACTCCATCCAGTTCGGTAGGAAATGGCCCTTCTCCCACCCGTGTTGTGTAAGCTTTCGCCACTCCAATCACGCGGTCAATCATTGTCGGCCCTATGCCAGTTCCCACGCAAGCTCCACCTGCAACTGGGTTCGAGGACGTAACGTAAGGATAAGTCCCGTGATCCAAGTCTAAGAGCGTTCCTTGAGCGCCCTCAAACAGAATATTTCGCCGCCGCTGAATGGCATCGTAAATTTTCAGGGAACTGTCTACCACATGGGGACGCAAACGCTCAGCGTACTCTCTGTACTGAGCAATCACCGTCTCTGCATCCAACGGCGGTAAATTGTAAAGCTTTTCTAAAATGACGTTCTTGTACTCAATCGTCCAGCGCAGTTGTTTTTGCAACCCTTTTGGGTCCATCAAGTCTAAAATTCTAATTCCCGTTCGCTCCGACTTATCCGCGTAAGTCGGGCCAATACCGCGCCCGGTCGTGCCTATTTTATGAGTACCCCGACGCTCCTCGGATGCCTGGTCAATCATCCGATGATAAGGCATCGTTACATGGGCAGTCTCGGAAATTAACAGATTCCGGGTGGAAATATTCAGAGCTTCCAGCTGATCGAGTTCTTGTATCAGCACCTGCGGATCGATGACCGTACCACAGCCAATAATGCACTCGGTGTCAGGATACAAAATTCCAGACGGAATCAGGTGCAGCTTAAATGTCTGACCCTGCACCACAACGGTGTGTCCAGCATTGACACCCCCTTGGTAACGTACTACGACATCTGCTGACTTGCTCAGTAAATCGGTTATCTTACCTTTGCCTTCATCGCCCCATTGGGCGCCAATCACAACTACGTTAGCCAAGGGTTTATTAAAAGTGCTAGAGTTTTCACAAATTACAATTATTAACAGATAGTGATATCGCTGTCAATACAGAGTTAACAATTCGCAGTCAAGGCTCTGCCTCCCGATTCTTGTTGCTTGTGTTGCAAAATGTCAAGCTCATATCAACTAAACCGCAAACCACTAAATAGAAGAGAATCAAATGTCTTTATATGCTGAACTACACCGCCATCTAGGCGGTTCGGTTGTACCTCGCGTTCTCTGGCGATATTTCCATCGCAGCGATCGCGATCTGGCGCAACGGTTTCCTGAGTATCCTGAGTTTGAGGAATTTTACACGCGCCCACGCAATACTCTTGATGAGTATTTAGAACTGCATACGCTCGTAGAAAGTGTCCAAACAGCCCAAACGCTGCCTTACTTTATCTATCGGCTGATTCGGGGTGCTTACATTTTTGAAAATCTGGCATATTTGGAGTTGCGCTATACGCCTTATCTCCGAACGCCAGACCATTTGAGTCAGTCAGAACGGATTGAGAAAATGGCGGAAATTGTCGATATTGTAGGCATTTCCAGCCGAGTGCCTGAGTATCCAATTGTCACCAGCCAAATCTTGTGTATGCACTCGCGGTTGCCTTATGAGGTGAACCGGGCGATTGTTGACTTGGCTTCCCAGGCTAAGGAGTATGTATGTGCGGTAGATATTGCCGGGGGAGATGCCCACGTAGCCGAGCGTTTGGATGAATTTGTGGAATTGTTTGAGTATGCGCGGAGTCTCGGCATTAAAACCACCGGACACCTGTTTGAAACTTCATCTGGCTGTTATCCCCAACTGCTACCTTATTTGATGCGAATTGGTCACGGCATCCAAATTCCCCTAAAATATCCAGAATTACTGCCCGAAGTGGCTCAACGCAATCAGTGTTTGGAAGTTTGCCCGACCACGTACCTGAAAACAGGCACGCTGGAAGATATGCGCCAACTGAAGCTGGTTTTCGACCGCTGTTTTGACGCTGGGGTAGACATCGCCATCTGCACCGATAATGCTGGCTTGCACAACGTGCGTTTGCCCTTTGAGTATGAAAATCTGCTGACTTTAGATGTGATTGGTTTTGACCAGTTGCAAGCTTGTCAAGAAGCAGCTTTCCGCCATGCCTTTGCTTGGCCTTACGCTCAGCGTCCCGCCTCTATTTTGACAGGGTTGCTGCAAACTGAATCCGCCGATACTTTACCAATTGGTGGGTAGGAGGAAAACCTAACCCCCTAGCCCCCTTCCCTTGTAGAGAAGGGGGAAACTGAAAGCCCCTCTCCTTTTAGGAGAGGGGTTTGGGGAGAGGTTAACACCCTTGTAGGGAACAAGTAATCATTGGAAAGAGGAAGAGACAGAATTAGCGCCTTCTACCGCTTGAACCGAAACCGCGACTGCGGCTAGGAGCGCGCGATCGCCCACCACTGCCAAAACTTGGGCTTCTATCGGCACGGCTGGGAGTAGATCTATTAGAACGGCGCAGAGTGCTAGTACCGTAACCTGATCCTGTAGCCCGTCCGCTTCCGGTTGCAGGTGTTCGGCGCACCGTTGGTTGATTGTAGGAAGGCGATCGCAAGCGTCCAGTAGTCCGGAGAACTTGACGATTACTTACAGCTGGTGGCGGCGCTTGGTAGCGAGTTTGGTATTGCTGAACCGCTTGCCCATAAGTGCTGCCATATCCGCCGTAACCTCTGAGAATGCCTCCTGGTTGGTAGACTGGCGGCACATAGTAACGCGGAGAAAACAACAAGCTGCCCACAGCTTGACCAGCCAATGCTCCCGCAAAAGGAGTCCAGAAGCTAGGTTGCTGACGCACGACTACCGTTTGGGGTTGACCTGTTTGTGGGTCAGTTCGAGTTTCGGTAACGTTGTGAATGTATTCAATTTTGAAGTCTTCTGGTATGTGTAGAGATGCCTGACCGTTATCCATCTTCAGATAACCTTTTTGTCCAGACTTAATTTCTTCGTCGCTCAGACGAGCCATCTGCAAATCTGTATTGCGATAAACAGACGGTGTGCCAGGAGGGGTATTGAGCAACATTACACTATATTCCCCATTGGCATCATTGTAAGTAGCCTGTTGCACGGGATATTGTCCGTTACTTAATCTAGTTTGAGCGGACGTTGTGTTAAAATCCCGATTTTGAGATTGGGTAGGAGGAGGCGTTGGCGCACCACAAGCTAATGTGGTAAAACACAACGTCATGGTCATTAAAAAGATGGTAAATTTTCGCAACATAAACCGGGATAATGATTTGGGATTTTCGATGCAAGGATTTTGGATTTATAAATTTCTATTTTTAGATTTGGGATTTCAGGTAAATTGTTATACTCAACAATTTATAATTTTTCCCATCAACCCCAATCTAAAATCCAAAATCGATTAGAGGGGAATCAGTTCTGGAAAATACTCCAACAGTTGATCGCTTGACAATTCATCGCCCAACTGTGCAGGAGAAAAATGAACTTGAATAGCCCGCAATTTTTCCTGATAGTGGAGATTTACCAAGGCTTTTAAACCTTGTTTGAGCGCATCAATATTTGCCAGGTCAGTTTCCAATTGCGGTACTTCACCCTCGTAAGCCACTGTAAGCATTACAATCAAGTTCCGGGTTACAGGCAATGATAACGGTTCATTTCCCCTGCTAGGATTTTGACTGAAATCAGGTTCGCTTAGATAGCGTTCGGCAGAGTCAGTAAATAGTTCATTCACATAGTCTCCGGCTTCACCTTCATCCCAGAAAACATCGCCTTCATTCGCTGCTGATTGCCAGTAAATATCGTTTTGTAATAAATTCTGGCAAATTTCAACCAATCCTTCCCCTAAGATTGTAATATCGCCGTCGGCTTCGACTGCCTCCCTAGCGGCACGATTGAGAACTCCCAGCAGAGGAGCAACCTCTGCACCTGCTAGGTGGATAAATATACGACAGACCGCAAAGCGGGTTTTGCCACTGATTCGATTAAAGCGATCGCGCCAAGAAGAAGTCATGACTTGCCACCAACTGCAAACAATACTCACCTGAGTATATTTTCTACTTTAGGGGGCGCATCGCCGATAGCCTTCTACCAAGAGAAGTGTTATAGGGTGTGATAATTGGGTGCGTTAAGGGCGATCGCGTGCTAAGTGTGCTATTTGGGTGGGGAGCGATCGCGCCAAGAAGTCATGACTTAAATGTTAATAATAGTTAATTGTACTCTCATAATTTCTTACTCTATTCGGCACCTCCCACATATAGGTAGTTGCCAGCTTGTCAGAATACAGAATTTTACTACGTCTTTCCTTGTTGTAACAGCAATCGCCCTCTTTCACTAAAACATTATGCTGACCCGATTAAAAGTTTCTGGTTTTAAGAATTTGGTCGATGTTGATGTCCGCTTTGGGCCATTCACCTGTGTAGCTGGCGCTAACGGTGTTGGCAAATCTAACTTGTTTGATGCCATTAGGTTTTTGAGCGTGATCGCAGATCGTCCCCTGATTGAAGCTGCCTTGGCTGTTCGCGATGAAGGGGGTCGAACAGCTGATGTACGTAGCCTGTTCCATCAGGTTAGTGATAAATATAGCGAGGAAATGTCCTTTGAGGCAGAAATGATTGTTCCGGAGGACGGTGTAGATGATCTAGGGCAACAGGCACAAGCTAGTATTACCTTTCTTCGCTACTCCATAACCCTTGCTTACAGATCAGATGATGGCTTGCGGTCTTTAGGCTCACTGGAAATTCTCAAAGAGGAATTAGTTCACATTAACCTCGGTGATGCTACCAAACACTTACTGTTCAATCACAAACCTAGCTGGCGCAAATCAGCAATAAAGGGACGACGGACATCAAAATTTATCTCAACTGGATATAACAAGGAAGGCAACCTAGTCATTGAGCTACATCAAGATGGCAGTAAAGGAAGACCTTTGTCTCGGTTAGCGGTCAATCTTCCTCGAACCGTGCTTTCTGTAGCTAATGCTGCCGAGAGTCCGACAGTGCTGCTGGCGCGGCGCGAAATGCAATCATGGCGTTTACTTCAGTTAGAGCCTTCTAGGTTACGAAAACCAGACGAGTTGACAGCCTCTACAAGATTAGGAGCAGATGGATCTCACCTAGCGGCAACGCTCTATCACTTGGCAGGAACCAAAAATCACGAAACCAATGATCCGCCTGAAGATGAGGTAGCAGCACAGGTTTACAGCGAAGTTGCTAACCGCTTAGCCAAACTTATTGATGATGTGCGTGGGGTGTGGGTTGATCGCGATGAAAAACGCCAACTGCTGACTTTGCAGGTGACAGGACGTGACGGTACATCTCATCCAGCACGAGCGCTATCAGACGGAACCTTACGCTTTTTGGCTCTAGCGGTTCTTGTGCTGGAACCAGAGGCTCAGGGTCTTTTATGCCTGGAAGAACCGGAAAACGGCATTCATCCAGAGCGCATTCCGGCAATACTCCAACTGCTTCAAGACATTGCCACCGATGTTGAGGAACCGATTGGTCTAGATAACCCACTCCGTCAAGTGATTATCAATACCCACTCTCCTGCTGTTGTTATGCAAGTACCCGATGACAGCTTATTGATTGCCGAATTGAAGGAAACATTCCGTTCACGTCAACGGTTTAAGCGAGTGTGTTTTGGTTGTTTACCTGACACATGGCGAGAAAAAGCCCCGGAAGGAGTGAATGTTGTCCCCAAAAACAAATTACTTGCTTACTTGAATCCGGTGGTGCTTGGCGAATCACAGCCAGATAGTAATGGAACAGCAACTGAGTACCAATCAGCACCAACACAACCCAAAAAACGCCGAGTTGTCGATAGAGAAGACCTGCACCCACTAATCCCCGGTTTCCCTCCTGAATTAGCATGAAAGAGCTTTGCTACACTTTGCTGTCTGACGGTAGTTCGGACAAGGCGCTGATGTTTCTCCTCTCGTGGTTATTGCAACAACACCTTATTGAGTCTGCTATTCAGCCACAGTGGGCGGATATCGGACGGTTGCCCAACCCCCCAAAAACATTGTCAGGTAAAATCAAAAGTACCCTTGACCTTGCCCCCTGTAATCTTTTGTTTGTACACCGTGATGCAGAAAAGGAAACACGCGAGAAACGTGTGGCTGAAATTCGAGCAGCGATAGATGAAGCTGTTAAATCAGTGCAAGTGCCACCAGCTGTTTGTGTAGTGCCAGTTCACATGACCGAAGCCTGGTTGCTATTTAATGAAATCGCACTGCGTACAGCAGCAGACAATCCTCGTGGACGGCAACCATTGCAGCTTCCACCTATAACCAAACTTGAAGAACTACCTGATCCTAAAAACGTTCTTTATGACCTCCTGCGCCAAGCCAGCGGCCTTGGAACTAATAAACTCAAGAGATTCCGGGTTAACGATCGTGTTCACCGATTAGCAGAAGGCATTGATGACTTTTCACCCCTGCGAGCTTTGCCTGCTTTTCAAGCACTGGAAGTGGAAATTAAACAAGTTATCCAAGAGCAGAGCTGGTAATCCCAACCAGAGAGCAAGTAAGCTTAATCATTTAAGGCAAGGTAAAAGCGAGCGATCGCGTCAATTATTCACTGTGTCAAAATCGGGAAACACTCTGGATAAATCGAGAGATAAATCGGGAAACCCTGGTAAAGTAACAATAGTATTAGATAAAAAAATTCGTTTACTGGCATAACCAAAGTTGCCTTGTAAGTCTTGATAAGGTTGACTATAAACTTCTAGGCAACTTGCTACTAAATTGAATATCCAGTAGTCAGAAATTCCAGATTCAGCGTAGAGAGATAATTTCACTTCCTGGTCATACTTAAGCGTAGAATCGGCAACCTCAGCTACGAGTAAAATATCAGATGGACTGGGATGATCCGATAAATAACGATCTGGACGATAACGTGCAATTACTAAATCGGGTTCAGGTTCGCTATTGGGAGGTAGAATTATTGGTTCTTGTCCTCGGACTATTGCTTGTCTTTGCAACAAAAATGTGACTTCGCAAACCAAACTTGTATTGCAAACGGTGTGGGGGGTTCCTTTAGCTACCATTTGCATCAGTTCTCCCTTGATTAACTCTAGGCGGTCATTTTCGGTGAGGAACCCCAATTCAATGAGGCGATGATATTCCTCTAAAGTAAAACGTTTGGGAGTAACAGTGGTGATAATAGCCATAAGGCAATTAGTGAGAGATTGCGATCGCATTCAACAACCAGCTTACCTTGAACAATTTTGTCGCTGATACGCCAACTCGGTTGCTAATTGGATCGCTGCTTTCATCGAAGTAGCATCAGCAATTCCAGTCCCTGCAATATCAAAAGCTGTACCATGATCCGGTGAGGTGCGGATGAAGGGAAGACCGATAGAAGTATTAACCGCACGGTCAAAAGCCATCAGTTTTACTGGGATTAAACCTTGGTCGTGGTAAAGTGCAAGATAGCCATCATGAGCAGATGAAATGCCACCAAACCAGGCTTGACCAGGCTTCACCCACATGGTATCTGGGGGAATCGGGCCGTCGAGTTGCAGGTGCGGACGTTTTTGGCGTTCTTGTTCTAGCCAAGGAATTAACCAGTCTATTTCTTCTCGTCCGAGTTGTCCTTGTTCGCCGCTGTGGGGATTTAAACCCGCGATCGCAATCTTTCCCTTTTCTATCCCAAAATCTTCCCGCAAGCACTTTTCCAGCAAATCTAGTTTTGCTGTCATCAACTGCGGTGATAATGTTTCGGCAACTTGACAAAGTGGAATATGTGTAGTAGCAAGTAAAGTGCGGAGCGTCCAGCCAGTATGAGGCGATCGCGCTACAAACAGCATTCCAAATTTATCGACACCAGCGCGGATGGCTAAAAGTTCCGTTTGACCGGGGTAATCATGTCCAGCAGCTTTCCAAGCAGACTTGGCGATGGGTGCAGTGACGATGGCATCGAACTCGCCGGAAAGAGTTCGTGCGATCGCAGTTTCCATATAAGCAAAACTAGCGGCACCACTGGCAGCATTTCCAGTACCAATTGTAATTTCCGCATCCAGCGGCACATCGATAATAGATAACTCTTTAGTCTGCGAAGGCAGGCTTTGTTCAGATAGCGGCGACTTCAGTCCGGCTTGCAACAGCGCAGAGGTGCCAACCACTGTAATATCGCAATTTTTAGTGACATCCGGATCTGCCAGCGCCTTTAGTACCACTTCTGGCCCAATTCCGGCTGGATCTCCCAATGTAACAGCCAACCGGGGACGAGTTTGCTGTTGTGTGAAATTGGTTGAACTTTTTGTAAAGAAACTTGTCACAGCTTTCAGTTTAAAATACGACTAACTTTAAATTCACCAACGTTGGAGTTTGCAACCGATGACCGAAGAGATTGTCAAGGCAGCTATATTGTCCTTTTCCTTGATTTTAGTGGGTCTGGGCATGGGCTTTTTGTTACTCAAAATCCAAGGCGGCGAAAACGAGTCCTTGTAGGGGAAAATTCTTCATTCGCACAAAAGGCGACACGCGGCTTTAAGCCGCGTGTCGCCTTTTGCGGTACTTGTTTAATTTTATAACTCGCCTGTGGCATTGCCATGAGGCGAAAATTTCCTGTTTTGATGGGGAACAGCACAGATAGCCCGTATGTTACGCGATCGCATCTTTCCTGCCATTGATCCCAGCTTCCCGGCTTTTGTAAACTTTCTTAGAGTTAAACCTGAGATTTCTGATAACATCTTATAGAAAGATTAAGATTCCTTACTAATTTATCTAGATGACCGTATTAATAGTCGGTGCCACCGGCACCTTAGGAAGACAGGTGGCTCGTCGGGCAATAGAAGAGGGCTATCAAGTACGCTGTATGGTACGGAGTGCTAAAAAAGCCGCATTCTTAAAAGAATGGGGCGCTGAACTTGTACCAGGCAACCTCTGCGAACCCGAAACCCTCAAAGCTGCCCTCAGCGGAGTAACCGCTGTGATTGATGCAGCAACCTCTCGCCCCACCGACTCCCTGAGTATGAGACAGGTAGATTGGGATGGCAAAGTCGCACTGATTCAAGCAGCGGCGGCGGCGGGTATTGAGCGTTTTATCTTCTTCTCAATTTTGGATGCCGAAAAGTACCCCAATGTGCCGCTGATGGAAATCAAGCGGTGTACAGAACTTTTTTTAGCCCAGTCAGGATTAAATTACACAATTTTGCGACCAAGCGGCTTTATGCAAGGGCTAATTGGTCAATATGCGGTGCCGATTTTGGATGGCCAAGCAGTGTGGGTGACAGGTGACACCTCTCCTATTGCCTACATGGATACTCAGGATATCGCTAAGTTTGCAGTTGCAGCTCTGCGGCTTCCGGAAACAGAAAAGAAATCTTTTCCAGTGGTAGGATCTCGTGCTTGGGGTGCATACGAAATCATCCGCTTGTGCGAACGGCTTTCTGGGCGACAGGCAAAGGTATCGCGGATGCCTCTGGGTTTACTACGTGGGGTTCGTTCCACTGCCCGCTTTTTTGAATGGGGCTGGAATTTGGCTGATAGACTAGCTTTTGCGGAAGTTTTGGCTAGTGGCAAGCCCCTAAGTTCCTCGATGGATGAAGTTTATCCTGTCTTCGGGATAGACAAAGAGGAAATCACAACCTTAGAAGCATACCTGCAAGACTACTTTAGTCGAATTTTGAAAAAGCTTAAGGAAATAGATTACCAAACATCCAAAAATAAAAAGCAGAAGAAAAAGATGCCTTTTACATTCTGAGTTAAATTTACAGCAGTTGGGTGGACAATGCCACCCAACTAATTACCGATCCTAAGTTAGTTGCTTACTTGTTAATTTTTAGTTATGAGATAACTAAAAACCAAGATAAACAAATAGCAAATAATGAACCATTACCGGACTCGAAGCGTGCCTAAAGCAGGGATTATCTACAATGACATCAAACCTGTAGCTTGTCGTGCGGCAATGGAGTTGAAAGACAAGCTGGCGGCATCAGGTTGGGAAGTTTGCATGGCAACGGGTTCCGGTGGGATTTTGGGTTATTCTCGCCCGAATCGTCCAGTTTGTCATACACCGATTGATTCGTTGGCTCCCCCTGGATTTGATGCCGAGATGTCCTTTGCAGTGGTGTTGGGGGGAGATGGCACAGTTTTGGCGGCATTTCGCCAAGTGGCACCCTGCGGGATTCCCTTGCTGGCGGTAAATACGGGACACATGGGTTTCTTAACTGAAGCTTATGTGAACCAGTTGCCTACCGCCCTGGAAATGTTGAAAACTGGGGAATTTGAGATTGAACAACGGGCGATGCTGTCGGTGCAGCTGTTTCGGGATGATTGCCTGTTGTGGGAAGCGCTTTGTCTGAATGAAATGGTGATTCACCGGGAACCGTTGACGAGTATGTGCCATTTTGAGGTGGTGATAGGTCGTCATGCGCCTGTGGATATTGCGGCAGATGGTTTGATTATCTCTACTCCGACTGGTTCGACGGCTTACTCGTTGAGTGCTGGAGGCCCAGTGGTGACACCAGGGGTGCCGACTCTACAGTTGGTGCCGATTTGTCCGCATTCGCTGGCATCTAGGGCTTTGGTGTTTGCTGATAGCGAAACGGTGACAATTTTCCCAGCTAATTCTAATCCGCTGGTGATGGTGGTGGATGGGAATGCAGGGTGTTATGTGTTGCCAGAAGATCGGGTACAGATGCAGCGATCGCCTTATTCGGCTAGTTTCATTCGCCTGCAACCACCTGAGTTTTTCCGGATTTTGCGGGAAAAACTCGGCTGGGGTTTGCCTCACATTGCTAAACCAACATCCGTTGAGTTGCCATAAAAGCTAATGGCTAAAGGCTCAGAAAGCCTCTAGCCATTAGGCTTTAGCAAAAGTTAACATAAATAAGCCGGAAAATCTCCAGCTTTCGGTATCCCCCCTCTGATAGACTTCTAACTGGAATCGCCAGATAAAACGTCGCCAAATCAAGCACTTGGGAGGACAGTCTTCGTGGAAAATACGCTGGGATTAGAAATTATAGAGGTAGTTGAGCAAGCTGCGATCGCATCGTCCCGATGGATGGGCAAAGGCGAAAAGAACACGGCTGACCAAGTAGCCGTGGAAGCTATGCGGGAGCGGATGAACAAAATTTATATGCGGGGTCGCATTGTCATCGGCGAAGGCGAACGGGACGACGCTCCCATGTTGTATATCGGGGAAGAAGTTGGCATTTGCACCCGCGAAGATGCTAAAACTTTCTGCAACCCAGATGAATTGATGGAGATTGACATTGCCGTTGACCCTTGCGAAGGCACCAACCTGGTTGCCTACGGTCAAAATGGTTCAATGGCAGTGCTGGCGATCGCTGAAAAAGGCGGTTTGTTTGCAGCTCCTGACTTTTACATGAAAAAGCTGGCAGCTCCGCCAGTGGCACGGGGTCATGTAGATATTAACAAGTCCCCTACCCAAAACCTGAAAATTCTCTCTGAGTGTCTGAACCGCTCGATTGAGGAACTGGTGGTAGTAGTGATGGATCGTCCCCGTCACAAAGAATTGATTCAGGAAATCCGGCAAGCTGGTGCCAGAGTGCGCCTGATCAGCGATGGTGATGTCTCTGCTGCTATCTCCTGCGCCTTCTCCGGTACTAATATCCACGCTTTGATGGGAATTGGTGCTGCACCAGAAGGCGTTATCTCAGCCGCCGCCCTGCGCTGTCTGGGTGGACACTTCCAGGGTCAATTGATCTACGATCCAGATGTGGTGAAAACAGGCTTGATTGGGGAGAGCAGAGAAAGCAACATTGCGCGACTCAACGGGATGGGTATCACAGACCCAGACAAAGTTTACAACGCTGACGAACTAGCCTCTGGCAAGACGGTTCTGTTCGCAGCTTGTGGCATCACCCCTGGAACACTCATGGAAGGTGTCCGGTTCTTCAAGGGAGGGGCAAGGACTGAAAGCCTGGTAATTTCCAGTCAGTCGCGCACGGCTCGGTTTGTGGATACTATCCATATGTTTGAAGAGCCAAAGCAGCTGCAATTGAAGTAAGACGTTAATGACTAATGGCTAATGGTTAATTAGCCATTAGCTATTAGCGATTAGTAATTAGCAATTAGTAATTAGCAATTTAGCAAATGAATATTGCAGTCGTAGGTCTTAGCCATAAGACAGCGCCAGTTGAAATTCGGGAAAAACTCAGTATTCCAGAGGCAGCGTATGAAGGTGCGATCGCCCACATTACCAGCTACCCTCATATTCAAGAGGTAGCGATACTTAGCACCTGTAACCGTCTGGAAATCTACATCGTCGCTCAAGAGACTGAACAGGGAGTCCGGGAAGTTATCCAGTTTCTCTCGGAATACAGCAAGTTACCTATGCACCAGTTGCGGCAAAATTTGTTTATGTTGCTGCACCAAGATGCTGTAATGCACTTGATGCGGGTGGCAGCTGGGTTAGATAGTCTGGTGCTAGGAGAAGGGCAAATCTTAGCTCAGGTGAAACATACTCACAAATTGGGGCAGCAATACAAGGGTATCGGCAGCATTCTGAATCGTTTGTTTAAAAGTGCGCTCACCGCTGGGAAGCGCGTCCGCACCGAAACCAGTATCGGTACTGGGGCAGTCTCGATCAGCTCGGCTGCTGTAGAATTAGCTCAAGTTAAAGCGCAGAATTTGGCAGCTTGTCGGGTGGCAATTGTCGGCGCTGGGAAAATGTCGCGGCTTTTGGTGCAGCATTTAGTTGCAAAGGGAGCCGTCCACATCACAATTCTGAACCGCAGTTTAGATAGGGCGCAAGAATTGGCGCGTCAGTTCCCAGAGGCCCAGTTTCAACTGTATCCGCTATCAGAAATGATGAGCGCGATCGCCCAATCGGATTTGGTGTTTACCAGTACCGCTTCTGTGGAACCGCTGTTGAACCGCTCAAAGCTGGAAATACACATAGAGGCGCATCGGTCTTTGATGATATTTGATATTTCCGTACCGCGCAATGTGGATGGGGATGTCAAGGAAATGGAGAACGTGCAGGCGTTCAATGTGGATGATTTGAAGGCGGTAGTGGCGCAAAATCACGAAAGCCGTCGCAAGATGGCAATGGAAGCGCAAGGGCTGCTAGAAGAGGAGGTGGATGCCTTTGATGTCTGGTGGCGATCGCTGGAAACTGTTCCAACCATTAGCTGTCTGCGCGACAAGATGGAAACTATCCGCGCCCAAGAGTTAGAAAAAGCTCTATCCCGCTTGGGGAATGAGTTTGCGGAAAGACATCAAGAAGTCATCGAAGCACTAACTCGCGGAATTGTTAATAAGATTCTGCACGATCCGATGGTACAGTTGCGATCGCAGCAAGATATCGACGCCAGACGCAAAGCGATGCAATCGCTGCAAGTATTGTTTAACCTGGATGTAGGTGAACAATTTAGCTAATAGCCAATGGCTATGAACAATTAGCCATTAGCAATTAACATAATGAATCGAATTTTCCGATTAATTGTACTGCTACTGGGGGTTTGGCTAGGTTTCGATCTAGTCGCACACCTAGTAGCAGATGTTTTTTGGTTTCAGGAAGTCGGGTATTTAGCGGCGTTTCTTCTGAGGATAAAAACTCAGCTGTCGTTGGGTGCGATCGCATTTATCGTTACAGCAGGCTTTTTACTGGGCAATTTATATCTCGCCCATCGTCTCAAATATCCCAACGAGATCCCTCCAACCCTCCTAAAAAAGGGGGGCTTTTCTCCCCTCTTTTCAAGAGCAGCTAGGGGGGATCAAATCTTAACCGAATATAGGGGAGAATCCTTTTTTTCACCCAGTCCCCAATCCCCAGTCCCCAATCCCCAGTCCCCAGCCTCCAATCCCCAATCCTCAGCACTGAAATTGCGATCGCTTCTAGTAATCACCATCGCCCTCAGTTTGCTGATTGGGTTAATGTTGCTGCACTATGGTCAAATAGCCGTAAGCTATTGGCATCCCAATCTCAACTTGCCTAATATATCTCCACCCGTGCCAGTGTGGATTCAGCCAGAGTTGATTTTGGTTCAAAGTAGGAAGATACTATCTAACAGCTGGCAGATAGTTGTAGTGTTGGTATCGGCGGCGCTGGTTTTTAGTTTTCCGCAGTTTTTGGTAACAGCGATCGCTGTTGTCATAAGTTTATTTTTTGGGTTAGTTCTCTCAAGTCACTGGGCGAGAGTTTTACAGTTTTTTCATCCCATAAGTTTTAATAGCATTGACCCATTATTTGGGCGCGATATCAGCTTTTACGTATTTAGTTTGCCAATTTGGGAGTTATTGGATTTTGGGCTTTTCGGACTATCTTTGTATGGTTTAGTAGCAGTAACTCTGACATACTTAACCTCCGGGAACAGTATTAGTCAAGGCATATTTCCGGGATTTTCTAAAGCGCAACTGCGGCATTTGTACGGACTGGGAGGATGTTTATTTAGCGCGCTGGCGCTGCATTATTGGCTGTCGCGCTATCAATTGTTGTATTCCACCAGTGGCGTTAGCTATGGTGCCAGTTACACTGATGTCACAGTGAAGTTGCCGTTGAATACAGGTTTGAGCATTTTGGCAGTAGCGATCGCGCTTTTCCTGTTTTGGCGAACAATGCAATTTAAACTAAAAGTTTTAAAATTAAAATTCTTTTTAATTGCATTTTTAAGCCTTCATGTTTCATTTTTCATTGTCTTACCCTTCGTAGTACAACGCTTAGTTGTTCAGCCTAACGAACTCCGCCGAGAAACACCTTTTATTAAACGCAGCATCGCTTTCACACGTCAAGCATTCGATCTAGAGGATATTGAAGTACAAACCTTTAATCCCACAGATCAACTCACCGCAGCTGATTTACAGAATAACAATCTAACTATTGATAATATTCGCCTTTGGGATACGCGGCCACTTTTGCAAACTAATCGCCAGTTACAGCAAATCAGACTTTATTACAAATTTCCCGATGCTGATATCGATAGATATACTTTAAAAAGCGAGGTTATTGCTCCAAAAACGCCCCCAACATCAAGACAACAGGTACTCATCGCTGCACGAGAATTAGACTATACCGCCGTTCCCCAACAAGCGCAGACTTGGGTAAACGAACACCTAGTTTACACTCACGGTTACGGTTTTACCCTTTCTCCAGTAAATACAGTAGGCCCAGGCGGACTACCAGACTATTTTGTAAAAGATATTGGCACGGAGGCGGGTGAAGCTGGCACTTTAAAGACATCTAGCGAAGCAGTTCGAGCTAGTATTCCTATTGAAACGCCTCGGATTTACTACGGTGAAATTAGCAACACCTATGTAATGACATCAACAAGAGCTAGAGAGTTAGATTTTCCGAGTGGCGACGATAATGTTTACAATACTTATGATGGTCGCGGCGGTATTTCTATCGGTTCTTGGTGGCGGCGGTTGTTGTTTGCCGAGTATTTGAAAGACTGGCAAATGCTTCTGACGCGGGATTTTACGCCAGAAACTAAGTTGTTGTTTCGCCGCAATATTAATCAGAGAATTCGAGCGATCGCGCCTTTTTTGCGATACGATGGCGAACCTTATTTGGTAGCTGCTAATACTGGCGACAGCGAGACTCAAAGTTACTTGTACTGGATTGTGGATGCTTATACAACAAGCGATCGCTATCCCTACTCAGATCCAGGCAAGTATGACTTTAACTATATGCGGAATTCCGTGAAAGTCGTCATCGATGCTTACAACGGTTCTGCTAACTTTTACATTGCCAATCCTACAGACCCAATCATTAATAGCTGGAGTGCTATCTTTCCGGGACTCTTCAAACCCTTAAACGAGATGCCAGCTACCTTACGCAGTCATATTCGTTATCCGATGGACTTTTTCAACACCCAATCGGAACGATTATTAACATACCACATGACAGACCAACAGGTGTTCTACAACCGCGAAGATCAGTGGCGCATTCCGATGGAAATTTACGCCGCCGAACAGCAAGCAGTAGAACCCTACTTTCTAATTATGAGACTGCCAACAGCCCAGGAAGAAGAATTTATCCTGCTGTTACCCTTCACTCCCATACAACGCAATAACTTAATTGCTTGGTTAGCGGCGCGTTCCGATGGTGATAACTACGGTAAGCTGTTACTCTACCAATTTCCTAAACAGGAATTAATCTATGGAACCGAGCAAATTGAAGCGTTGATTAACCAAGATCCGGTTATTTCCCAACAGATTTCTCTGTGGAATCGTCAAGGTTCAAGAGCAATTCAAGGGAATTTATTGGTAATTCCAATTGAAGAATCGCTGCTTTATGTTGAACCTCTTTATTTAGAAGCAGAAAGAAACAGTTTACCGACTTTAGTGCGCGTGATTGTTGCCTATGAGAACCGCATCATCATGGCAGAAACTCTCGATCAAGCACTCCAGGCTATCTTCCAACCAGAAAACCCGTCAACTCCTCCAATTATCCGTCCAGTGGAGGAGCCAGCTTTATAGCACCAAAGACACCAGCAGCAATTTCTACCTAGAGTACGATATCGGACAGAGCAACGATTTTCAAAACTATATACTAAATGCAAAAGGCTGGCGTAAAGGTGCAACAAGTCTATTGCTCTTGATACGCGATCGCTACTAAAACAAGTTAAAGAAGTCGCTATTGAAGTAAATGTACGCATACAGAACGGAAATTGAGGATGCAGTAGAGCTTTTGCACGAGCAAGTAGAAAGCTTAAAGCAAGAGCTGCATTACAAAGAGTTAGAACTGCAACACATACAGCAAGAATTGATTTTTACAAATCAGGAGCTATGTGCTGTACTCGCAGTGAAGCAGCTAACTCTTGATGAGGCTAAGGAATTAGCTAAAAGCATTTTGGCAAGCCAGAACATTACTGGCGAATCTCTGTGTGAACTCCTCAGTGCTATCTATGGTACTCCAGTCAAAGCCGATGAGTTGCAGCAAACAGACACAGCAAGTTCTATTACTTGTCTGACAAACGCTCACCCTAATAATGCACCTGACCCTTTCAAGGGAAGTGAACTTAGAACTAAGTTTACTTCGCTGGCAGAGCAAAGTGATAAACTTCAAGCTCAATCTAACAGGCTTAAACAACAAGCTAATGAAGTTAAGGCTCACTGTAGAAAGCTCAAAAGTCAGCTTCATGAATGTGCCAAGAATGTTAGTTAGCGCTCACCCTAAAGGATGGCGCTACACAAACTCTCGTCCGGCTACGGATACTTTATTGTAATAAACAGCGGCTTGCAGCCGGATGAAGTACAGGCTATGTAGAGAGATACGCGACTTCTTGAAGAAGCCGCGTATCTGTATACTCACCCGAAAAGCGCTGTAAAAGCCTAGGTCAGCAGGCTTTTTTTTTGCCCTTTACCTTTCGGGAAGGCGCGCCTACACTCATCCGGCATTTTTTACAGCATCTTTTCAAGAAATTGCTTAGCGCGATCGCATTCTGGATTTGTAAAGAACTTGCTAGGCGGTGAGTCTTCCGCCAGCATACCTTTATCCAAAAACAAAATTCGATTGGCAACTTCTCGCGCAAACCCCATTTCGTGGGTGACAATTGCCATTGTGATCCCAGTTTTGGTAAGGTCTTTCATCACTTCCAGCACCTCTTTCACCATTTCTGGGTCGAGTGCGGAGGTGGGTTCGTCAAACAACATAATATCAGGCTTCATTGCCAAGGAACGCGCGATCGCTACCCGCTGTTTCTGTCCCCCTGACAACTTAGAAGGATAAACATCAGCCTTTTCTGCCAAGCCAACTTTACTCAACAATTCCATTCCTTCTCGCCGCGCCTCCTCCGGCCAAACATTTTTCACCTTTTTTGGTGCATACGTCACATTAGAAAGGACAGTTTTGTGAGGGAATAAATGAAAATGTTGAAATACCATCCCGACATTTTGACGAACCTTCATAATGTCCGTTTTTTGCGAGGTGATGTCTGCTCCTTGGATGTAAATCTTACCTGAAGTTGGCACTTCTAGTAAATTCATGCACCTCAAGAAAGTGGATTTACCAGAACCCGAAGGCCCAATAACTGCCACAACTTCCCCGTGTCCAATCTCAGTAGAAATTCCTTGCAAAACCTTGAGGTTGCCAAAAGATTTATGCAAGTTATCAACCTTAACTGCTGCGTTGTAATCTTCGTTCGAGTGCATAACCCCCCCATGTTAAACTCATGACCATTAAATAGTAAATTGCACCTGCAAATAGCAAAGGTTCAAAGTAGATATATTGTTCGGCTCCCACAATTTGGGCGCGGCGTAACAAGTCAGTTACACCAATTGTAGAGACTAATGCTGAGTCTTTCAGTAGCGCAATACTCTCATTCACCAATGCTGGCAAAATGTTTTTTATCGCCTGTGGCAAGATAATATCTAGCATCATTGGTCTGTAGGGAACGCCAAGGGATAAAGCTGCTTCCCGTTGTCCTTTATCAACTGCCAGAATACCGCCGCGAATTGTCTCAGAAATGTAAGCCCCTGAGTTGAGAGTAAAGGTAATTACACCTGCTAACAAGGCGGGGATATTGTAGCCAATCAATTGAGGCGTCGCGTAATAAACTAAAGCTATTTGCAACAGTAGTGGTGTGCCTCGAAAGATAGACGTGTAAGCTGTGGCGAACCAAACCAACGGCTTGAAGGTAGAAATCTTAAACAACGATAAGATTGTTCCCCAGATGAATCCTAAGACTGCTGAGATGGCAGTAAATTGGAGAGTAATTAATATTCCCTTTAGAATGAAAGGAATCCGAGGCCTTATCTTAGCAAAAGCTAAGCTGGAACTACTAGCTGGGGTTTCAGTTTTTCCTTTGTTTTCAAACCACTTTGTCACCAACCTGTCTATTTCCCCGTTCTGTTTCATTTCTGCCAGAACGCGGTTGAAGTCATTGACTAGCGGCGAATCTTTGGCGAACGCGATCGCACTCCCTGCTTCTCCAGTATTGGGAACAGTATTAAATTCCAAATCTGGGTTATTGGCGATAAAACCTTTGGCGATTGTATCTTCGATAATTGCAGCGTCGATACGATTTGATTTAACTTCTTGGATGATCTCCCCAGTCTTGTTTAGGGCGACAAGATTTGCACCTTTTATTTCTTTAGCAGCTTTTTCTTGAGTTGAACCCAATTGAACGCCAACTTTTTTCCCTGCTAAACTTTCAGGTGTGGTTAGGTTGCTACCTTTTTGAGCAACAATTGTGTTTTTGGCTTCATAGTAAATATCGGAAAAATCTACATTTTGTCTCCGTTCTGCTGTCGGTGTCATTCCAGCCATTGCAAAGTCAGCCCGGCCTGATTGCACAGCAGGAATTATGCCGCTAAAATCTGTATCTTTAATATCAAGTTGAAACCCTAACTCTTTGGCAATATAGTTGGCAATATCTACGTCAAAACCAACAATATCAGCGCTACCACTAGCAGTATCTCGAAATTCATAAGGTGGATAATCCGCTGACGTGACCATCACAAATTTTTTACCTTGATATTGGGGCGATTGTCCTAAGACGCGATCGCTTCTCCAACCTCCAAAAACTAAACTTATCGTCAGCGCAACAGAAAATAAGATGAAGAAGAGCCATTTCCTTTTTGGCATGGCTAGGAATTCCTTAATAGTTTTGATTATCAACATTTAACCCTTTAACTATAGGATGATTTCTACTATCTTAAGGATGAGATTTTGTTAACGAAAAGTTACATTTTATAAGTAGAAAGGGCGAATAGAATTCGCATCTATACAGACTAAACCCGCCTATGCGGGTTTCAAAAGTCCGCCTATGCGGACTTTATTTGTGTAGCCGCGAATTCTATTCGCCAGGGATATTTGCTTTATCCTAAAAAATGAAACTTGTTCTCACCACACCAATCACAGCATCAGGATTTCGATCGTCATGGTTAGGCGCTGTTAGCCAAAAGAAACCAGGAGTAATCGAAATATTTTCTGTTAACTGATATCTATAGAAAGCTTCGATGTGATATCCCGTATCGCGATCGCTTCTTTGTCCGGGAGGTAAACCAATAGCCTGCGCTAAAGCACTTTTTATATTTTTTTTTGATTTATATGCACATCGTTTGATAGATATTTATTAATTTCAAAAGTAATTAAATTTCAGCTATAAGATAGATTAAAAAATAAATATTTTTTGTTAAAAAAGGTAAAAAAAAGAAGAATTAGACAGAACAATAGAAACATAGTAAATAATCTTCTTTCTTTTGCCTTCCCAAAAAGCTTACTGCCCCAAATAAGCTTCTAAAACTTCTGAGTTGCGCTGAATTTCTATCGGAGTACCTACAGCAAGATTGCGACCTTCCGCGAGAACCCAAACGCGATCGCATAGTGACATAATCACGTCCATATTGTGTTCAATAATCAAAAATGTCATCCCCTCGCGATTCCATTGGGTAATGTACTCGCAGATTTGATTAATCAACGTCGGATTCACCCCCGCCGCTGGTTCATCCAACAAAATCAACTTCGGCTGAGTCATCAGCGCCCGCGCCATTTCCAGCAACTTACGTTGTCCGCCAGACAGCGCACCTGCGTAGTCCTGCGCCTTCGCAGCCAAACCCACAGATTCCAACATACTCATCGCCCGTTCCCGCAGTTGCTTTTCTTCTTTCACAACCAGATGCGGCTGAAGCCAGACATTCCAAAAGTTCTCGCCAGTTTGCTTCTGCGCCCCTAAGAGCATATTTTCCATCACCGTCAGCCGCGACAGCACCCGCGCCACCTGAAACGTGCGAACCATCCCCATCTGGGCGATTTGATACGGCTGTAAGTGTTCAATAGGTTCGCCGTCAAAAATGGTTCGCCCTTTATCTGGGCGAATAAAATTAGACAAAAGGTTGAAAAGAGTAGTTTTGCCAGCACCATTCGGGCCAATCAGCCCAGTGATGCTACCTTGAGCTACACTAATTTCGGCATTATTCACCGCCCGGACTCCGCCGAAGCTTTTGCACAGTCCAGTAGCGGCTAATAAAGATATTTCTGTTTGGGGTTTTTGGTATTCTTCCACCACATCAGAACTGTTTTCGACATGGTGGCTGCTACCGTTTAAAGAATCATCAGAAAGCGAATTGGGCGGAATGTGAGAATTATTTGCCAAGGGTCAATTCCTCTTTTTTACCCAAGATACCTTGCGGTCGCCAAATCATCAGCAACATTAAAATTAAACCAATCAGCATAATTCGCAACGCCCCCAAACGCGCACTATCGATGTTAACAAGTCCGGGAAGGATAAAGCGAGTTGCCTCGAAATATGCCGAGAAAATAATTGCTCCTAGTATAGTACCTAGATTGCTCCCAGCACCGCCCAAAACCACGATTGTCCAAGCGTTGAAAGTAATTAGCGGCTCAAAGTTAGTCGGGTAAACTGTTTTCAGATACCAAGCATAGAACGAACCAGCGACACCCGCGATCGCGCCTCCCAACATAAACGCTTGCAACTTGTACCAAAAAACATTCTTTCCCAACGCTTTCGGTATTTGCTCATCTTCCCGGATAGCTTTCAGCACTCGACCCCAAGGCGATCGCACCAACCTCTCCAGCAGCCAAAAAGTCAGCCCCAACACCAACAGCGACAACACCATCAACCCAATATTCAAATCTAGTGGCAGAGAATCTAGTGGCAGTGCATACCCCGATCTCCCTACTGAAGTACGAGCTTGCACCCCAAAGCTGCCAAAAGTCAACTCTTCCTCATTCAGCGCCACCAGACGCAGCAACTCGGCAACCCCAATAGTAACAATCGCCAGGTAATCCTCCCGCAACCGCAGCGTCGATAAACCAATCAACAGTCCCAACAGCGCCGCCACAGCTGCACCAATCAAAACCGCAAAAATCAGCGGTACGCCTTTCATACTCAACAATACTGTGGTATATGCACCAACAGTCATAAAGGCAACGTGTCCAAAATTAATCAGCCCCGTAAAGCCCCACTGTAAATTTAACCCCAGGCTAAACAGCGCAAAGGTCGCAGTAAAAGTTACCAAAAAAATTAGATAGCCAATCATGTCACGCTTGTGAAACGTAATGAAACAATGGACTTGAGACTTTAGACTTTAGACTATCTAGAGTCCTCTAACAAGGGGCAACCGTTTTATGAAAACAGCACCCGAAGAAAGAAGATGTTAATTTGTTCAGTGGTATTTAAGTATGAATTTTGTCAGAGGCCGGTTACAACGCTTAATTGCTAAGATGCCTAAGTTAATCGAGAAACTAACTGATGATAACTTGGAAGACACTTGGCAAGTTCTACAACAGGTTTATTATGACCTCTATATGCTCAAAGCCATCCAAGAGTCGAAGCAAAGCGTACAGCCGGGGGAAAGCCTAACCCGCGAAGAGGCTATACGTATGTTGCAATTCCCCTAAGTTTTTCCATCACTGGGGAAATGTGTTTGGCAGCATGAAGAGTGCAAAATAAATTGGGTGTGCCGATTAAAATAAGCTAAAGCTGGAAAGTGAAACTAGAAGTGCGCTACGCCCGGTCTTTTTTGCGCGACCTTAAAAATTTAGAGTACGCGGCTAGAGAACGCATCTATGAATTCGTTTTTGAAGAGTTCCTGCGGGTCAATCAAATTTATGACCTACCGGAATTACAGCGACTCGGTTCCGATACCATTTTCTACCGCTTCAGTATAGATGACTATCTGATTGCAATTGAGGTAACAGGGCATATTGTTAAATTCCTGCGGGTTCTGCCTAAACCGGATTTGTAAGTTGGGGACTGGGGATTGGGGATTGGGGAGTGGGGATTGGGGATTGGGGATTGGGAATTGGGGATTGGGAATTGGGGATTGGAAGGAATCTTACCCAGCCCCTAGTCCCCAGCCCCCAGTCCCCAGCCCCTAGTCCCCAGTCCCTTCTCTTAGGGAGACGAAAAGAAATTTTGAATTTCAGTTCTGGGTTGTTTCGGCACAAATACCGAATTTTAAACTGTAAGCACAGAAGTAATGCGATCGCTTACCTTACACTTGTGTTGACTGAAAACACGCTTGGTGAGATTCGCTTATGGATGCAGTGGCACTTTGGCAACGGTACCAGGATTGGCTCTACTATCACGAGGGGTTAGAATTTTACCTCGATATCAGCCGGATGCGGTTTGATGATGAGTTTGTCCAATCGATGCAGCCGGGGTTTGAGAAGGCGTTTAAGGAGATGGCAGAATTGGAGGGAGGCGCGATCGCTAACCCCGACGAAAACCGCATGGTCGGACACTACTGGCTGCGCGATCCCGACTTAGCCCCCACCCCGGAAATAAAACAACAGATTGTCAAAACTTTAGAAAAAATTGAAGCCTTTACCCAAAAAGTCCATAGCGGGGGAATTAAACCCCCCAACGCCCCCAAATTTACCGACATTATCTCCATTGGCATTGGCGGTTCAGCCCTTGGCCCTGAGTTTGTCGCCGAAGCCCTAGCGCCTGATTTCCCGCCCCTGGCAATTCACTTCATCGACAACAGCGATCCCGCTGGTATCGACAGTATCCTCAACAAACTCAAAGACCGACTAGCCAGTACCCTAGTCTTAGTCATCTCCAAATCTGGGGGAACGCCAGAACCGCGCAACGGCATGATTGAGGTGCAAACAGCCTTTGCTGCTCAGAATTTGAACTTTCCCCCCCAAGCCGTCGCCATCACAGGAGACGGCAGCAAATTAGACCAGCAGGCAAAGTCAGAAGGCTGGTTAGACACCTTCCCAATGGAAGACTGGGTGGGAGGACGAACTTCGGAAATGTCAGCCGTGGGCTTGGTTCCAGCCGCTTTGCAAGGCATCGACATCCGCGCTATGCTTACTGGTGCAAAAGAAATGGATGCCGCTACCCGCATCCCTAAGCTGAAAGAAAACCCAGCGGCACTGCTTGCCCTCAGCTGGTACTTCGCTGGCAACGGCAAAGGCGAAAAAGACATGGTGGTGTTGCCTTACAAAGACAGCCTGCTGCTATTCAGCCGCTATCTGCAACAGCTGGTGATGGAATCTTTGGGCAAGGAAAAAGACCTGGACGGTAATATCGTTCACCAAGGCATCGCCGTCTATGGCAACAAAGGCTCAACCGACCAACACGCCTATGTTCAGCAGTTGCGAGATGGGGTTCCGAATTTCTTCTTAACCTTTATTGAAGTGTTACGCGATCGCTCTGGCAACTCCCCAGAAATAGAGCCTAGTGTCACATCAGGCGACTATCTATCCGGTTTCTTGCAGGGAACGCGACAAGCTCTTTACGAAAATCACCGAGATTCTATCACCGTGACGATTGGGCAAGTCAATCCCCGCATGGTGGGAGCGTTAATTGCATTGTATGAGCGGGCTGTTGGATTTTATGGAATCCTTGTCAATATCAATGCTTATCACCAACCGGGGGTAGAAGCTGGTAAAAAAGCTGCCGCCACCATTCTCGACTTGCAGAAACAAGTTTTGCAAGTCCTACAGGAAGAAGGCGCTGCCCTCTCTCTTACCCAATTGGCACAGAAAGCTGGTGCTTCCGATCAAGTTGAGGCGATTTACAAAATCCTGCGGCATCTCCATGCCAACCACCGGGGTGTTGCCTTAGAAGGCAATTTCGCAAAACCAGCAAGTTTGATGGTTTCCGCCACCTAATTTCTTGTTTTCTCGTTCCCAGACTCAACCGGGAAAATAGCTCGTTTGACCTCTCCCCAACCTCTCCGGGAGCAAGGGGAGGGGCAACAGGCTCCCCTTCCCGCACTTCGTGCCGCTTCGCTAACGTAGGCGGAACTGGGTGATTAGGTTTTTCAGAGGTGGTAGTGTTTTTGTGGGCGAGGCTCCAGCCTGGAGTTTAGACTAAAAATAGGCGATCGCTAGAGTAATTTAATCCCCTGGATCATCTGGGAATTGTGGTTGGTGTAGAAAATCTCCAGGTTGGAAACAAGAGCAATCTCGCTAACGTAGAATCACATATCCTGTGCTTAACAAAGGTACTCAAATTTTTAATTCTCGACCCTCAAGAGCCGCGTAGCTTGGCTCTAAACTCCAGTGAGTGGCTAGAGAAGGAATATTGCACTCTAAAAATTCCGGGGTAATGCCTTTGGCATTACCCCGGAATTTTTTACATCTTAAATCAATGCCCCGGCATCAGCATCAAAGAACAAAAAGGTCATTATTAGTCATCGCTAAGCCAGTCGAGAGTTGAGCTACTTGGATTTGTGCAGCTCCACCTTTACCATCAACATCAAAGAACAAACCACCCGTACTCTGGTTGTAGATAAAGCGATCGCTGCTATCAGCTGCACTAGCACCCAGCCAAAACTGTTGGGTGGTAATTGCAGCTCCAGTAACTAAATCGCTACCAAAGTTATCACTGAAAACGTGGATCGTATCTTCAGCAACATTAAAATCAGCAATGGTATCCGCCCCTTCACTAGGGCTGGCAAAGACAAAGATATCTGCACCTTTACCGCCTTTAAGCAAATCATTGCCCGTACCGCCAAACAGCGTATCGTTATTGTAATTGCCTACAAGGGTGTCATTGCCAGCGCCACCAATGAGAGTATCATTCCCAACTTTTCCTCGCAGGAAGTTGTTAGCTGCATTCCCAATCATCAGGTTGCCAGAATTGTTACCGATCCCACTAATAGCACTGTCACCCTCAAGCGAGAGATTTTCAATGCCAGGGCTGAGAGTAGTGCTAACCGAAGTCACGAGGAAGTCGGTGAGCATAGCTGTACCCGTTGGAGTGGCGATAGTGGCGTTGGTGGGATTGGATAGATTAACGCTAAAAGATTCCAGCGCTTCGCTTAGGGAGTCGTTAAGAATCGGGACGCTGATAGTAGCGGTAGTTTCTCCAGGCGCAAACGTGAGTTGTCCAGAGGTGGCGGTGTAGTCTGAGCCAGCTGTAGCACTCCCGCTGACAGTGGCATAGTTGACTGTCACCGATTGGGTGCTAGCGGCTGATAGGCGAACTGTGAAAACGGCGTTGGGGGTGTTGCTGTCGCCTTCGATGACGTTGGTACCGATGATTCTGAGAGTAGGTGGGGGATTGACAGTAATACTGGCTGTCTCAGCAGCGAAGCTGAAAGGCGTTGCCCCGTCACTGATACTGATACTCGCGTTCACTCCCGTTGTGCCGCTAACAAGTCCGTCTGTAGCATCCCAAGCCCGGAAAGTAATGCCGTTTGTAACAGTACCGCTATACTTAGCACCCGGAACGAAGCGGATGCGATCGCTTGCGGTGTCTGTCAAAACTGTGGCATTCGTGGCGGACACCACAAAGTTATTCCAGGTATTCCCATCATCAATGGAGTATTGCCAGGTGCCATTGGTATTATTGACGGCGGTGACGGCAATTCCTTCAACAGCACCTGCGTCTGAGTCGGTAATAGGGTCGCCGTTAGCGCCACTGGCAATTAGGGCAGAAACCAGGGTGCCAGTATTGCTGGCATCACCTTGGTTGATGGTTGTTAGGGTAGGATTCCCCGTGTTGTCCAGTACGGGGGCGCTGTTGTTAGCGGCGACAAAGATATCCTTTTGACCGTTGGTATCACCACTCACTAGAGTGCTGGCATCAGAATGAAACGCTACATAGCGTCCATCGGCTGATAGGGAAGGGGAATCTGAGTGAGTATTCCCCTGAGTACTGTCATTAGAGAGGGAGAGGCGACTGGTGGTACCTGTCTGTCGGTCGTGGATAAAAATATCCCTTTGACCGTTGGTATCGCCACTCACCAAGTTGCTGGCCAGAGAATTAAATGCTACGTAGCGCCCATCAGCGGAAATGGAAGGATTGAGAGAATAGTTATTCCCCTGAGTACCGTCACTGGCAACTGAGAGACGGCTGGTAGTGTTAGTCTGTTGGTCGTAAACGAAAATATCGGATTGACCGTTGGTATCGCCACTCACCAAGTTGCTGGCACTAGAATAAAACGCCACATAGCGTCCATCAGCTGAGATAGAGGGGCTGCGGGAGGAGTTATTCCCCTGAGTTCCGTCATTGGCAACCGAGATCCGACGAGTCGTGTTAGTCTCTCGGTCGTGGACAAAAACATCGGAGGTGGTGTTAGTATCGCCACTCACCAGGTTGGTAGCAAAAGAAGCAAAAGCCACATAACGTCCATCAGCGGAGATGATGGGTTCGTAGCAGTAGTTATTCCCCTGAGTGCCGTCGCTGGCAATCGAGACGCGGCTGGTCGTGTTAGTCTCTCGGTCGTGGACGAAAATATCGGATTGACCGTTGGTATCGCCACTCACCAAGCTACTGGCATTGGAAAAAAACGCTACATAGCGCCCATCGCCGGAGAGAGAGGGGTCGTAAGAGTTACCGCCTTTATAAGTGCCGCCACTGGCAACGGAAACGCGGCTGGTAGTGTTAGTCTCTCGGTCGTAGACGAAAATATCGACACTTCCAGAGGTATCGCCACTCACTAAAGTGCTAGCCTGAGACTCAAACGCTACATAACGTCCGTCAGCGGAGATAAACGGGTCGTAGGAGTAGTCATTCCCCTGAGTGCCGTCACTAGCAACGGAGACGCGGCTAGTAGTGTTAGTCTCTCGGTCGTAGACGAAAATATCGGAAGTGTTGTTAGTGTCGCCACTCACCAAGCTGCTGGCAGTAGACTGAAACGCCACGTACCGTCCGTCACCGGAAATAGAGGCGTACTCTGAAAAGCCATTCCCTTGAGTGCTGTCACTAGCAACGGAGACGCGGTTGATGGGAAGAACAGCGCCGTAAGCCTCCCTCACCAACTGCCCAAATGCTAAATCGGCTTTGATGTTTCCAGTGGTGAATTCTAGTTCCCAGTCACCGCCTTTTGCCTCACTACCAGTGCGGTTGGTAGAAGCAGCGAAAACTGCTCCTGTCAGTTGACTCAACTGTTGCACGAAGGCTTTCCCCACCTGACCCGCTGCCACATCGCAACCATACAGGAGAATGTCGGCATCAGCTGTCAAGGCACCTGTCCACTGCTCCCAAAAACTGGTGTAGGCTTCCAAGTTGTCAGAATTGAGCAGGGTTGACCCCAGTTGCAAATTGCCTTCGCTGCCGTGGGAGACAATATGAACGCTACTGATGTCGGTGCGGTTTGCCAACACCTGTGTAATTTGCACTACTCCATTCTGCAAAGGGTCAAGGATAATTACCTCAGTTGCTGGTTTGACACCAGCAACAAGACTTTGGTAATCCTCAACTGTAGAGTCAATGAAGACGATTTCTTTTCTTGGGGAAGCTGAGATGAGAGAAGTCACTTCTCTGGAGTTGCCACCACTCTTGGTGCCATTAAAAGTGGGATTTAGTTCTTGACTTTGAGAATAAGAGTTATTCCAGAGATTTCGCATGATTAATTTTCTGGTAGATATCTTGTTTAAACATCACAATAGGGATGCTTTTGCACTTGCAAAAGTATCACTTTTCAACGCCCTGAATTAAATAAAAACTCAATAACGCCGCCCTCTTAGAGCAATTGATGATATTTATCCTTTGCCTAAATTAACTGGCTCATTTCCTGGGCGTAAACCGAAGCTTTACTGAAATCGCCGAGTTATTTAGTAAAGTTTGGATAAAGATTTGAACCCTTTATCCGACCTGGCAAGTGCTTAATTAGAAATACTTAGGGTTATTAGTAATTCAAGTTATTGGTAAAGCAATTTTGGCTTTGGCAATATCCGTAAACATACGGAATAACATGGAAAATATAGGTAATTAGGGGATAAGGTGGCGGCGTTGGTAGACAGAAGAGGAGGCGTATTAATTACCGAGAAGGGCGATCGCTTCAAACGTAGCAACTA
The DNA here is from genome assembly GCF_014695505.1 of Trichocoleus sp. FACHB-90. Taxonomy (NCBI): domain Bacteria; kingdom Bacillati; phylum Cyanobacteriota; class Cyanophyceae; order Leptolyngbyales; family Trichocoleusaceae; genus Trichocoleus; species Trichocoleus sp. FACHB-90. The sequence goes on along the minus strand of NZ_JACJOK010000069.1, from coordinate 180,816 downwards.
TTCAGATAAATCCCACCAATAGGAAAAAACGATGCGATCAGTTTTTCAGCTTTGCTGGTGCGCTCCACGCGATCGCGCCGAACATCTTCTAATTCATCTGACAATCGGCTTTTCAGTTGGCATTTGAGCCACCAACCGTAATCTTCAGGATTTTTGTGATGGTGCTGTTGCAAAACCGATATCAGTACATTCCTTTGAGCGATCGCCATCTACTTGCAGCCACAATTCCCTACAAGCTTGAAAATGCAAAAGCATTGCTAAAAAAAAACGAGGCAGAGTTTCGATTTTCTCAAACAATCGAAACTCTGCCTTCAGTAAAAATCAGAAATTAACAACTTCCCATTTTTAATCTTTCAGTAAACTTGGGCAAGTCAGAACAAACACATCCCGCGTACCTTTACCAGAAACTAGCGGTTGGATAGGAGTAGTGTAGTGAAAAAACTCGTCATCATTGACTAATAGCAAGTCCCCTGGATTGAGGATTTTATGAAAAACTGGACTCTCCTTTTTGGATTTATACAGTTCGGTTTCCCCGCCTTGAATATTGTTCCTATCCACAGAAAATATCCCGACAAAATCAGTGCCATCTCTATGAATGCCTTCAGGAGCTGGATTTCCATAATTATCTGGCGAACAGGTAGTTCTGATTTGATGAACTCCAATTTCAACAGCTTGTTTGTCGAGTTGACAGTAATCAATAAAAGCCAACACCAGCTTTTTAAAATCCTCAAGCTTTGTCATGGCATCATCGAGTTCAGCAAACTCTCTCTTAATGTCCCCCAGTAATGGATTGTATTTTTTGCTTTGGAACAAGTAGCCATGAGGCAGCTTGATTAACTCATCCCCCAATACTTTGAAGCGAGATAACCGTCTAAAGCGATAATTACCTTTGATATAAGGGTCAACAGGAAGATTGGTAAAGAATGGCTTAAACTCCTCAATGTTTACTGACTTGACTTTGTGCAAAGTAAACATCATGGCATAAGCCAAATTTTTGACTTCAGATAGCGTTTGCATAGCTTTTTCTCCAATAAGCATTGATCCCTATATATTCAGCCTCTTTATGAGGACTCTATATCAAGCATAGATTCAGAAAAATAAAAAACTATTATATTTGATACAAAACTCATATAAATTTTTGATGAAGCTGATTGCCATTTTGTGTAGTAGCCCTAAATGATTCGTGAAGGTGAGATCCCCGACTTCTCCAAAAAGTCGCGGATCTGAAGAGCTGGCTCACAACTCAAATAGAATTGGTATATAAGACTTGCGGTTATCGCATCTTTACGCCTGCTAAAAAACTTTAAGACCGCACCGCATGAACCAACGCCTGGCACGCTTTTAAAAAGATGCCTACATCCACGCCTAGCCCGACATACTGAACCCCAGCATCAATCCACTGCTTCGCGGTTTCCGGATTATCGGAAAAGGTGCCAGCAGCTTTCCCAGCGTTGCGGATGCTGGTAACGCATTTCTGCATCAAGTCAATAACCCGCGAGTCGCCTACCTGACCGGGAATTCCCAACGATTGTGACAGGTCATAAGGGCCGAGAAATATAACATCGATGTGGGGGACACTGACAATCTCTTCGATGTTTTCCACGCCGCGCCTGCCTTCGACGTGAACGACAATTAAAGACTCTTGGTTTAGCCGATCGGTAATTTGCGTGCCATCTGCCCCATACACACCAGCCCTGGTGTAGAATGATAGACCGCGAGAACCAAGCGGGCTATACTTGGCACCACGCACAACGTCTGCTGCGTCGGCTTGGGTTTCAATCTGAGGCACCTGGACACCTGCGCTGCCGATGTCTAGCGCTCGTTGGATTTGTGGCGCGTCATTCTTGCTGATGCGTATAATAGGTGCTAATCCCACGCAGTCTGCTGCACGGCATAGGTCTTCGGCAACTAGCGTGTTTAAGGCACCGTGTTCCATATCAATGACAGCGAAATCAAATCCGGCGTGTCCGCAGATTTCAATAAATGCGGGATAGGCGCAGTTGATAAATGGGCCTATGACGACTTCGCCCTGCTGGAGTTTTTGTTTGAGTCGGTGTTCACGCATCCTCAGCTTTTACCTCAATGGGTAGAAAAGTTGCCTAAAACTTATAATGTTTTAATCTTATAAATAAAATTGACTTATTCTAGGGGTTAAGTACGCTGTTTCCTGTTTGCCATGCCTTTGCTCATCCTGGTTGCCGATGACGATCCAGGGATTCGTCTTTCTATTAGCGATTATCTGGAGCTTTCTGGCTATTCGGTCATTACAGCCGAGGATGGTCAAGCCGCACTCGGCTTGGTTGAGAAGTATCATCCTCATTTGCTGGTGACAGATATTATGATGCCTCGGATGGACGGCTACGAACTGGTGCGGCAGCTTCGTCAACGTCCAGCCTTCCGGTTGCTACCTGTGATTTTTTTGACAGAGCGTGCCAGTACCTCAGAACGGATTCAGGGGTATAAGTTGGGGTGCGATCTTTATCTGCCCAAGCCGTTTGAACTGGAGGAGTTGGGGGCGGTGATTCGCAATTTGTTGGAGCGATCGCAAATGATCCAAGTCGAGTGGCGATCGTTCATCCAAGGTGGAGCTGCACCAACACAAGAAGTCGAAGCTTCTCCGCTTTCTCCACCTGTTGCTTCCGTGACACTCAACCTCACTCAGCGAGAACAGGAAGTTCTAGATCAACTCACCAAAGGTCTATCTAATGGCGATATCGGCAACAAGCTGCACCTCAGTCCTCGGACGGTGGAAAAGCACGTCAGCAGTCTGCTGAGAAAAACGGAAACCAACAACCGATCCGAATTGGTGCGTTTCGCTATGGAGCATCGTTTGGTGGAATAGTCAATAGTTAATAGCTAATTGTTTAAATGCTATTAGCTCTAATGTGTTGCAGCAGCCCCTCACAGGCATCTAAAAGTAAATCTATGACTTTATTAAATCCTTCCGGGCCCCCATAGTAGGGGTCAGGAACTTCCTTGGCAGTATGGTGGGTGCAGAAGTCACACATTAGGCGCACTTTGTCCTGATACTTGAGAGCTGGATCAAGGGAGAGGATATCTTGGTAGTTCTCTCGATCCATTGCCAAAATTAAATCAAATTCCTCAAAGTTTGACTTTTGAAATTGCTGCGCTTGACCCTGAAGCGTAATTCCACGTGCCTTAGCGGCTATTGCCATGCGTCTGTCTGGAGGACTACCAATGTGATAACCTCCAGTACCCGCAGAATCGCAGCTAATGCGATCGCTTAAACCTGCTTGCTCAATCAAATGGTTCATGATGTTTTCTGCCGCAGGCGAACGGCAAATATTACCAAGGCAGACGAATAATAACTTGTAGGGCATATGGTAAGATATCTACTTTTGTACTCTTATGCAGTAACGATTCCCTAAATACCGCACCAGCATTTAGGGAAAAGTCTGTTGGCACAGCAAATTCATCATAGGTTGTCATCTACCACGCTGTTAAGTTTAGCAACGAAATTGCAGCATAGCGCGATCGCTTGCCGAAGGCAAAAGGCAAAAGGCAAAAGGCAAAAAAGAATAAATATTTACCTTTGCTTTTTAACTTTTAACTTCCCCTGTTCGTTGCTCATTTGAGGTTCATTACTTGATGTTTAAAAAGTCCGGCTACAGCTACAAATCTTACCAAAAACGCCGCCAGCCGCCTCAGCTTCTCCTCGTACTCCTAGCCCTGCCCCTATTCTTGATTTTTCTAGAATTGCTGGCACGGGTTTTCGTGGGTGTCGCAGGCAAAAGTCCCGAATTGGCAGCCTATGAAGGCGAACCACCAGAAGTTACAGCTTACCGTCTTAAGTTCCTCGATCAAAACCAGCAACCCTTCGACGGTCTACCCAACTATGGGCATCTGATTGCTAATCAGCGTTTATCTGTAGGATATGAGCTGGCTCCTAACCAGAAGAGCAAATTTTGGCGCATTAACCAACAGGGTTTTCGTGACAACGAAGCGGTTCCCCTAGCAAAACCCAAAGATGAAATTCGGGTTTTCGTTTTGGGTGGATCAACCGCCTTTGGTCACAGGAATTTGAGTAACCAAGAAACCTTTGCTAACAAGCTTGAAGGTAGTCTCAATATACGAGTAGCCAAGCAAAAAGCAGCTCCGGAGAACTTCCGCCCAGATTTTTTGCCTTACTACAAGCCAGAACGAATCAAAGCCCTTTCCTTACCGCTACGGATTCGCGAAGGCAAATATCGCGTCATCAATGCGGCTGTACCAGGCTATACTTCTGGCAATCAGCTGGCTCAATTAGCGCTCCAGATTTTGCCTTATAAGCCGGACGCGATCATAGTTTTGGATGGGTATGCAGACTTAATGTTGCCCAGCACCGAAAACGAAACGGATATTCCTCATTTAGACAAATTTCTGAACAATGCACCTGGGCATCTATGGTTCGTTCTGACCCAGGATCTTAAGCGCTGGCTCAGTCAAACGTATCTAGTGAAAGCAACGCAGTATTGGGTGTTGAAACCGCAGCCATCGGTGGATCAGCTGAGTATGGCAGTGAGTGAGGAAAGTTTGCCTTTAGAAGAACGTTTGGCAGCTTCGCCAGCTGAGTTAAAGCGTCGGGTTGAACGTTATAGCGATCGCATGAAGCAGATGGCTATTTTGACAGCACCGGCAAAGATTCCTTTACTTGTGGCTACTCAACCCGAAATTACCGGGCGCTCAACCAGCAGTATGTCGGAAAAAGAGCGGCAGCTTTTGGGCGAATTAGGTTCAACCTATACTCAACGAGTCAAAGACGGTTATGTACAATTAGCCGCAGCCAATCAGCAGCTAGAGCGAATGTATGGGCAAAATGTGAAAACGTTGGACTTCTACAAACTTTACGAGAAGTATCCCCGTCAGGCTTTCTCTGATGCCGTTCACCTGACGGATGAAGCTAATACAATCCTGGCAGATAGACTCTACAAAACTATGTTGGAGTTACCTCTGCTTCAGATTGCAACTCGGAAGCCGAGATAGGGGTTGGGGGCTGGGGACTGGGGGCTGGGGACTGGGGACTGGGGACTGGGGACTGGGGACTGGGGACTAGGAACTAGGAACTACGGGCTAGGGACTAGGTAAGCCTTCTTCTCCCCAATCCCCAATCCCCAATCCCCAATCCCTAACTACATCGGTAGATCGAGTCCACTGGTGAGTTCTTCCATGCGCGATCGCATGGTTGCTGTGGACTTCTCGTAGGCATCTTTCATTGCTGCCGTCACCTGTCCAGAAAGGGCTTCTGCCCCCAGATTGTAGGCATCTGCTGAAATTTCTACCCGCAGAGGTTCTTGATTACCGCTCAAGTAAACCTTGACGGTGCTATTGTCGTTAGCTCCCTCAATCTCCATTTGCTCCAGTTCTTCCTGAAGCCTTTTAGCACCTTCTTGAACCTGCTGGGCTTTTTTGAAAGCTTCGGCTAGTTCTTTCATTTTGCCTAAACCGAAGCCGAATCCTTTTTGTGTCATGACTATTTAACGCTGTATTAGTTGGACTTGCAAGTCTATCTCGATCTTAGTATTCTTGAGGCCGTGCGACATCTCTACACAGGTTGAAAGTCGCCTAAGATTTTCACTTCCGGCTCTAAAGACAGTGACCAGCGATGTTCCACTTGCTGCTGAATATAGCGGATGAGTTGGAAGATATCACTAGCTTTGGCACCGCCGCAGTTAAGGATAAAGTTAGCATGGCGCTGGGAAACTTGAGCGCCGCCAATTTGGTATCCTTTCAGACCAGTTTGTTCAATCAACCAAGCTGCTTTGTGGGGGTTGGGATTGCGGAAAACGCTTCCACAGGAAGGCAAGTTGTAAGGTTGACTGGTGCGCCGTTGTTCTAGATGTTTGCTGGTTGCTGCCATAACGAAGGCAGGATCTGCTCCAGGCTGAAGCTTGAAGGTTGCTTGGGTGACTAAGCGATTACCTCCTTGCAGTATTGAGGTACGATAAGCAAATTTGAGTTTTTCAGGGGTAAGAATTTCTATTTTCCCGTCTGGTGAGAAGACTTGGGTGTTGGCCAAAATATCAGCAGTACAGCTAGTGTGAGCGCCCGCATTCATGACCACTGCGCCGCCGACTGTACCGGGAATGCCAACTGCCCATTCTAGCCCTTGCCAACCGCGTTCGGCTGCTTGCCATGCGAGGCGGGCTATCGGTTCCCCTGCACCTGCACTCACTAGACCCGTTTCGGGATCAAAGTGAGTTTGACGGAGATGGCGAGTACAAATAACTAAACCGGGAAGCCCGTTATCACTTACCAGTAAATTTGAACCAGCCCCCAACAAAGTGATCGGTAATTCCTCGAAATTAGCCCATTCAAAACTGGCTTGCAGTTCTTCGATGCGACGGGGAGCCACGTACCACTCTGCGGGGCCTCCGACTCTGTAAGATGTGAGTCGGTCGAGAGGTGCTTGCGATCGCAATAAACACTCAGTTCCTGGTAAGTAAAGGGGTAAAGATTTCAGGGATTCTTTGCTGGGGTTAACAGAAGCGTTCAAAACGCTTGGTGGATCATAGGAAAGAGTCATATCAATTCGCTAATGAGAATGCCGAGACAGCTGACACCACGGAAGAAAGGCCATTATTTATAAGCCATTGGTCATTAGAAAAGCTGTAACCAATGACTTATGACTATTAACTACTTCCTTCTTTTTGATAGAAAGCCATGACCTCTGGAATAATTTGATTCAGGTTCCCAGCTCCCAAAAACAGAGCCAAGTCACCTGGTTGAAGGATTTGGGTAAGCAACCTACTGATGTCGGGCAGAGACGGTTGGTAGTAAACCTTGGGATGATGGGTTGCAATTAATTCTGCAACCTGTTCACCGCTAATCTGCCCCAAATTTGATTCTCCCGCGCTGTAGATATCACTGAGAACAACAATGTCGGCATCCTTAAACGACTGTGCAAATTCTGCCAAAAAAGTGATAGTCCGGCTGTAGCGATGTGGCTGGAAGATTGCCACAATCCTGCGCGGTGCTTTGACTTGCAAACGTGCTGCCCCTACCGTGGCGATGATTTCGCTGGGGTGGTGGGCATAGTCATCCACAAAGCAGATGCCATTGCTCTCGCCCCGCAGCTCAAATCGACGGCGTGCGCCCTCGAAGGATACGATCGCTTCTGCAATTACCCCAAAATCTACACCCAATTTGCGCCCTACAGCTACCGCCGCCAGAGCATTGCTCAAATTGTGCGCCCCTAGCAACTTCACTGAAAGCTTCCCTAAAATTTTTCCTTGTTCCCAAACTCTCGCTTCTGTGCCGTCAGCTCCATAATTAATCTCATCGACGGTGTAATCAGCCCCAGAGTCCCGCCGCAGGCTATAACTAATTTCCGGTTGCAAGGAATCTTTAACTACCGCGCAATCGATGCAACCTATGACACTTTTACACCGAGAAGCGAATATCTCGAAGGTGTTAATCACTTCTTCGAGGCTATCGTAGTGGTCTGGATGATCCAGTTCAATGTTTGTCACTACCCCAATGGCAGCTGAAAGTCTAGATAAAGAACCATCAGATTCATCCGCTTCTGCAACCAGATAGGGCCCGTCTCCTAAACGCGCATTGCCTTCCCAGGCATTTACTTCTCCACCTACCACAATTGTCGGGTCTAACCCGGCTTTTAACAGCAAATACCCAATCATGCTGCTAGTTGTGGTTTTGCCATGAGTACCAGCGACCGCAATACTCTGGTAATCCTGAATCAAAGCTGCCAGTAAATCCGAACGATGAAAAATCGGACACCCTAAATCAAGTGCTGCCCGATATTCAGCATTTGCCGGATTGATTGCTGTGGAACAAATCACTTGCGGCAAGGTCATCGACATTACTTTCCCATTCGTAGATGACCATCGACCGCCAGAACGGACAAGTCCGTTCTTCTCTGGTTCCACAGAAGATTCTTTTGCGTCGCTTATGCCTATAACTGCCGCTTTCTCCGCTTCAGTGTCTCTACTCGGCTGAAAAAATTCTATGTTTGAGGCATCTTGACTACCAAAAATGTGAGCGCCAACTGCCTGCAAACGCTTGGTAATATGGCTCGAATGAATATCCGACCCAGATACAGGCAACTTACGTTTAGCTACAACGTAGGCGAGAGCTGACATTCCAATTCCACCAATGCCGATGAAATGAAATGGCCTCCCGGTAAAATCAACTGTATTCGGCATTTTAGCTCCTTACACACCACACCACATCCAGGCTGCACCGATAACACGCGCTATCATATCAAGAATTGATTTTTCTCGATACAACCTTGCCGAGATTTACAATACAATCCCAGAGCGCAATTCGATAATAAGAGTATTTTTGTTTCACGCAATACCCGCACTTCAAGAGCGTAGCACTAGGCACCCTAGTTAGATTAACTACACGCTAGGTTATTCCTGACCCAGTAGCTTCTATCATGAGATGGTTTTTATCTTTACTCGTCAAAATTGCTTACACTCCGGAAACTTCTTGAAAAGACTAACACCATAGTTGGTTGCAGTTCATCCGAGTTTTCACTGTTTGACAAAGACGATGGGCGACAAGCTATCTTTGGCTGTTGTATTATGCAAAACTGGGGAATTTTGGGTGGCACCTTTGATCCCGTTCACTGGGGACACCTGTTGATGGCGGAAACTGCCTTAATTCAAGCGGATTTGGACAAGGTGATCTGGGTACCAAGTTTCTCTCCTCCCCACAAACAAGCGATGGAATTTGAGCATCGTTCCTCAATGGTGCAACTAGCGATCGCTGACCATCCCAGCTTTGCTCTGGCACCTGTCGAGGCAAATCTCCAAGCTATAAATTATGCCATCCACTCCCTGAATTACCTCCAGTCTTTATACCCCCACACCCACTGGCACTGGATTATTGGCATGGATGCCTTCACAACCTTACCCCGTTGGTATCGCCGTCAGGAACTTGTAACAAACTGTGACTGGTTGGTGGCACCGCGTCCATCAACTCATGTCCAGCTAGATGACACCCAGGTTGCTCAACAGCTGGCTCTCCAAGGCATGACGATTCGCTCTTCGTTGCTTGCCATGCCAAGTGTGGGCATTTCATCAAGTTTGATTCGGCAGTATTGCCGCCAAGGACGTTCGATTCGTTACTTAGTCCCGGAAGCTGTCCGAATTTACATCGATACCCATAAACTTTACTTAAATTAATTGGCGAATAATGTTCTTAAACTTACGCAACATTGAAACCGATTGATTTTGGAGTCAACACGATTCCCAATTCCTCAATCTAAAATCTCAAATTGCTTCGCTGAGAGTTTATGCCGCCAGAATATTTTGGTTTTTTGTGCTATTTCTTATAAAAAATAGATAATAGTCATTAAACAGAGTCAATATAAGTAAATAGGCCAAAAAAAGCCTATTAGGAGCAATTATCGGATAAAAAAGCTGAAATAAATTATTTTGATATAAATTCAGGGGAAAAGACTGCTTAACCTGATGGTGTACAGGGTGATTTGGACACGGATGCCCCAGTTCCTAAAGCAGACTCGTTCAAGCTTCACAAAAGAGCGATCGCTATGTTGCCAAGTTACTGACGGTTGTTGAACTTGGGCGATCGCTACTGGCTTTTCAGACCAGAAAAACTCACCCGCTTGAGTAGAAAGCAATACCTGCCGATCCCCTAACATACTGAATTGTGCGAAGTCTTACCTGACCAAACATCGAATTGTTCAGCAGTTAGCGCTATGTATGAGCGCCCTTTGCGATATGATTGGGGTCATCAACAGGAAATTACTGTAGGTCAAAAGACAGAGGGCAAGTAGCAGTGATTAGAGTAGCGATCAACGGTTTTGGACGCATCGGACGTAATTTCATGCGATGCTGGCTGGGTCGGGAAAATAGCAATATGGAAGTCGTTGCCATCAACGACACTTCCGACCCAAAAACTAACTCCCACTTGCTGAAATATGACACCATGTTGGGAACGTTTAAGGCTGACATCAGTCACGATGACAACTCCATCATCGTCAACGGCAAGACGGTAAAATGCACATCGGATCGCAATCCCGAAAACTTGCCCTGGAAAGATTGGGAAATTGACCTGATTATCGAATCAACAGGCGTTTTTACCAGCAAGGAAGGGGCATCCAAGCATTTAACCGCTGGAGCAAAAAAAGTTTTGATTACCGCTCCCGGTAAAAACGATGACGGCACCTTCGTGGTGGGTGTCAACGATCAAAACTACGATCACGATAAGCACGTTGTCATCAGCAACGCCAGTTGTACCACTAACTGTCTGGCTCCCTTTGCCAAAGTGCTTAATGACAACTTTGGCATTATCAAAGGGCTGATGACCACAACCCACAGCTACACTGGCGACCAGCGTTTACTAGACGCTTCTCACCGGGACGTGCGACGGGCAAGAGCAGCAGCAATGAACATTGTCCCTACCACAACAGGTGCGGCTAAAGCAGTGGCTCTGGTGCTACCAGAACTCAAAGGCAAGCTAAATGGTCTAGCTCTGCGGGTTCCGACACCTAATGTTTCTGTAGTGGATTTAGTGGTCAACGTTGAGAAGAAAACGTTCGCCGAAGAAGTTAACCAAGTTCTCAAGGACGCAGCTGAAGGTTCCTTGAAAGGCATTCTGGAGTACAGCGACCTGGAGCTTGTCTCTTCAGATTATCGCGGTCACGATGCCTCTTCCATTGTGGATGCCAGTCTGACGATGGTTATGGACGGTGACATGGTTAAGGTTGTCGCATGGTACGACAACGAGTGGGGTTACTCTCAGCGGGTTGTAGACTTGGCTGAACTGATGGCTAAGAAGTGGAAAAGCTAAGAGTAATTAGTTAGTTGGTAAGTGCTTTTGCATTACAACTCGAATCCGTCGCTAAAAGTGATGAGTTTTGCGCTGCAATGCAAAAGCCCATACAGTCAGTTTTAACTGCTGACACCAGATTAATAACTAAAATGCTGAAATCCTTGGTTGAGGGTAAGTTGTTTGTCGGGATAGACACCAGAGGAGTCTACTAACAAGACATTGGCTTCGGTAGTAATTCCAATAACAGCTGCTCCCTCGCCTAATCGTTCCACTAATATCTGGGCTTTTTCTGAAGGTAGGCATAAGACAAGTTCAAAGTCTTCGCCGCCATATAAAGCCCAGTCCCAGGCTTGCTCGTTTGAAACCATTTGGCTGAGAGCAGCTGGAATGGGAATCGAGGCGCGATCGCATTTTGCACCCACTCCGCTACATCGGCAAATTTGCACAATTGCATCTGCTAAACCGTCGCTGCTGTCCATCCCAGCAACGGAGATGGGGGATTGGGAATCCAACCACAGGAAAGGCAAGACATCTAGGCGTGGTTTAGGGCGCTGGTGCGCTTGGATTAAAGATACTTTCTCGGCTTCGGTGAGATTTTGACCGGATTCTGGGTTAAGTAACAATTCTAAACCCGCTCTTGAGGCTCCGTGAACTCCGGTGACGACAATGGCATCCCCAACTTGAGCAGATGAGCGCCGGATAATACGATTTGGGGAAGCTTCACCAAAGGCGGTAATTGCTATTGTATTGACTGGCGAACGGCAAATATCGCCGCCGACAATAAATGTATTGTAATGTTGCAAGCATTCGGTTATTCCCTGGTAAAGTCGCTCCACCCAGGTGACGAGTGTATCGCTTGTAAGGCTTAAACCTACAGTAATTCCCAGTGGGGATGCGCCCATTGCGGCTAAATCAGATAAATTGGCAGCAGCAGCACGCCAACCAGCATCTTCTGAGGATGTGGTGCGATCGCTAAAATGGGTTCCATCCACCAGCATATCCGTTGTCACTACCAATTCTTTACCCGGCTGAGTTTTCATTACAGCCGCATCATCTCCCACGACTTCCGCCGGACAGAAGCGTTGCAATCGTTGTAATAAACCCTGTTCCCCGATGTCTCGAATTTTCATGGAGTTTTGACAAACCGCAAAGAAGAGAGTGTGTTCAAACAAGCGATCGCACCCTGAGTAAATACTAAGCGCGATCGCTAAAATATACCCATACTTCTGTTGTGACTACCAACAACGTTCTAGGTTTAGTCTCAAAATGACAACCACGCTAATTCAAAATCCACAACGATATCTGTTAAGAAATATTAGCTGGCAGACTTATCAAGCTTTGCTCAAAGATATAGAAGAACAGCCGGGGATTCGCCTAACTTACGACCGAGGCTTATTGGAAATTATGGCCCCACTAGATCCCCATGAAGGCTACAAAAAACTCTTAGGACGTTTTGTGGAAACTCTAACTGAGGAATTAAATATTAATATTCGCAGCTTAGGTCCCTTGAACTTCTAAGCGTGAGGATTTGCAGAGGGGATTTGAACCGGATCAGTGCTACTACATCCAGAATGAGCCGATTGTCCGAGAAATAGAGCAAATCGACTTAAATCAATATCCACCACCTGACTTAATCATCGAGATTGATATTACTAGCAGTTCTATTAATCAATTTGACTTGTATGCTGACTTTAGGGTGCCGGAAGTCTGGCGGTATGACGGAAGACGCTTGAGATTCTATCAGTTAGAAGAGAAACAATATTTAGAGCGCAATACATCTCCTACTTTTCCTTTTCTCTCACCATCCGAAATTCTGCGGTTTCTGGAACAGCAAAAAACTGTGGGAGAAACAGCAATGATTCGGTTGTTCCGCGAGTGGGTGAGAAGTCAAACGCAGTAGGAGGATTGGGAAAAAGCGCGATCGCATCCTCCTCTCTCCTCATGTCCATTCATTATCTGAAGGTGGCAAACGCAGTTTCGGGAAGCGGTAAAAAGTATCGCCATCATTATCAACTTCTGGCATCGCACCTAATAACTGTATCTGACGATCCAGGTATTGCTTAGCCACTTGAGCATCTACTCTAGCTGCTGCTGCCAATTGGATCAGAGAAATGCAGCTATTTTGAGCTTCTAGCAATTGATAAAAAGCATTTTCTAGCTGTCTTTGTTGCTGTTGCTGCTGCGAGGTACTATGAAACAACATAATTGCCATTACACTCGCGGCGACTACAAAGATTACTTCAAGAATTGGCATAAAGTTCTTAGCAAGTAGGGTGGGCATTGCCCACCCTACTTATAACTCTACATATCAACTGAATGTTTATCCTACTTGTGGCTGAACTAGATTTTTCGCCCCTTGGATGACCTTCGCAGATTCAACCTTGTCACCTGCTTTCAGCTTTTGCAAGACTTCTTTGCCTTCAGTTACATAGCCAAAGACGGAATATCGCCCATCCAAGAGGTTGCGTCCTGCTGGGGTCAGTTCTGGTTCAAACAAGAAGAAGAAGAACTGGGAAGAACCACCATCGGGTTCGCCTTCAGGACGTGCCATCGCAACCGCACCGTAGGCGGAGAAGGGAAGCACTGGCTGATCGCGATAACGTCCGGCATCTTCTAAGGTAATGCCATAGACGGGTTCTTGGTCGCCTCTCGCTAGCACTTCTAAGGGGACATTGCGGTACTTGCCAGTTTTTGGGTCAATGAAACCTTGATCTGGCCCTGGTGGATCTCCCACTTGCAGCACGTAGGACTCTTCGGCGCGAACAAACTCTAGACCATCATAGAAGCCGCGCTGAACTAAATCGACAAAGTTACCAGCAGTCACGGGCGCACTGTAGCCGTCAACCACTAGGGTAATGGTGCCTTGATTGGTTGCCACTTCCACGGTGGCGCGACCTTTGAGTTGAGGCAGGTTGCTGTACTCTGATGGCACTTCGTAGGGGAAGCTTTGCACCATCATTTCTTCCAACTGTCCCACCATGTCGAGCAGTTTACCGCGCTCAGTCCAGATTTCTTCTTTATCTTTGGCTTCCACCGCCTCTCGAAGCTGGGAGATTTGCTGCTTCATGTTATCTATGAGGGCAAGGGCTTCGGGTTTTTGCGACTCTGGGATGTTGGCGAGTAATTCGGAGACGCGATCGCTCAGAATCCGATCTGCCCTGGTAATATCGCTAGTGATGGGACTCCAGCGTTTACCTCGCAGTTGGTTAGCGATATCTTCCAAACTGCTTTGCATATTCCGTATTTCTTGGTTCTCAATGGGTAGGGCATACCGTAGCAATGCTTTTCCGTCTGTGATCGCATTTCCAGATGGCAACCCACTATCGCGGACACTTTTGGCTGATGTGTCCCACCAAGCAGCACTAAGTCCTACTGAGAGAGTAATCAGCAGTAGCGCTAAGACGCTAGTTTGAGCCAAGCGCTTGCACCAATTGAGTATAGAACGGTTTTTTTGAAGCATAAATTAATCCCTGGGTGCTGCCAACCAGTTACGGCGGAAGCTTTCGTCAGCTGAAAAACTCCATTCTTAATCTTGCCATACGGGTGTTCACTAGGGATTGGGGATTGGGGATTGGGGATTGGGGATTGGGGACTGGGGACTAAATGCTGAGTTATAGCAATTTTATTTCAGGCACGGAAAATTACCATCTCCACCAGTCCCGGTTTCTTAAAAGTTACCAGGTTTTTCCGCTTTCACTAATCATTTAGGGCTGCTATAGCAATCTGGGCCAGAGTTGTAAGACACTAGCCCTTTAGATGCCCGACTTCTTAGAGAAGTCAGGCATCTCGCCTTCACGAATTATTTAAGACTACTATCTTAAAACCGCTATATGAGATATGAGTTATGAATTCATATCTCATATCTCATATCTTTTCCCCAATCCCCAATCCCCAGTCCCCAGCCCCCAGTCCCCAGTCCCTAGTGCGGTAAAATGAATTGCCGATTGTTCTCCCCAAGATAGAGATTCATGATTTCGAGTAACGACTTTAGACCCGGTGTCACGATTGAATTAGATGGCGCTGTGTGGCGGGTGGTGGAATTTCTCCACGTCAAGCCAGGGAAGGGTGCAGCGTTTGTGCGGACGAAGCTGAAAAATGTGCAAACAGGTAGTGTGGTGGAGCGCACCTTCCGGGCTGCTGAAACGGTACCGCAAGCCAACCTGGAAAAGCGGACGATGCAGCATACCTACAAAGAGGCCGACCAGTTCGTGTTTATGGACATGGAAACCTATGAGGAAGCTTCTCTGCGAACGGATCAGATTGGCGATCGCGTGAAATACCTCAAGGAAGGCATGGAAGTGAACGTTATCCGCTGGGGCGAGCAGATAATGGAAGTAGAACTACCTAACTCGGTGGTGCTGGAAGTCACCCAAACTGATCCGGGTCTCAAGGGAGATACTGCTACGGGGGGATCAAAACCAGCAATTGTAGAAACTGGCGCTCAGGTAATGGTTCCTTTGTTTATTACTGTCGGCGAACGAATTAAGGTTGACACTCGTACCGATACTTATCTGGGTCGAGAAAATGCCTAATACCATTTTGGATTTTGGATTTTGGATTTTGAAGCGATTTTTGAGGAGATGGATTCTTCCCAAAACATCGCGTGATTTTGGATTGTCAACTAAAAGCCAATACACAAGTCCAGAATTTGAAATCCGCAAGTCTCAAACAAAATGGTATAAGTCAGAGGAAGAATTAAAAATACCAAGTTAAAAATTTCGCTTTTAAAATTTTTAACTTGGCATTTTTAATTCTTTTTTTCATCCTTCATTCTTCATTATTCCCGTCATGTCAATAGATTTCAACGAACTCCGCGAACTGCTGGCGGCGATCGCGCAAACCGATATTGCGGAGTTGACATTAAAAAGCGCTGATTTTGAACTTACGGTGCGGAAAGCGCCGCGCTTTATCGCTCCAGTCGATCCACCTGCCCTAGCAACAAGCGATAGCCCCAGCGTTGCGCCTCCCGCCCAAGCAGCACCTATTCCTGTGCTACCTAGTCCGGGTATTGAGGTGCCTTCCCGTGCGGCTGCTCCCGTTGCTGCTCCCAATAGCGATCGCAAATTACCAGAGGTGGCATCCCCAATGGTGGGAACGTTTTATCGCTCTCCGGCACCCGATGAACCTGCATTTGTCGAGGTAGGCGATCGCATCCGTACCGGGCAAACAGTCTGCATTATTGAAGCAATGAAGCTGATGAATGAAATTGAGGCTGAAGTGTCTGGTATTGTGATGGAAATTTTGGTTCAAAACGGCGAACCCGTCGAATATGGGCAACCCTTAATGCGGATTAACCCAGAATAATTTTCCTGTTTCTAGATTGCAATTCGAGGTGCGATAAATGTTCAAGAAAAGTCTTGTTTTTTCGGCTACTTTTGTGTACGATCTAATTATCTAATAATCGCATTTTTATAATGGAAATATTGACGTTTATTAACAAGTGCAAATATTTCCATTATTTAATATAATAACCCAAAATAATAATATAAAAAGGAAACGAAGATTAGACAAAAACAATTTATTTCATATTTAACTAAGTATCTTTGTGCTTTAGGCAATACGGTAAACTTTACCTACTTAAACGTAATCCAACGCAGCTGATTGACTGACAAATCTCGGATGTGCTACTACGATTTTTCTGAGATACGATCGTTTTCAAACCCTCCGCACCTACAACTTCTTGAAGTACCTGGCAATCGGTAAAAGCCCAAAACCCAGCTTTTCATAGGTACAACGTGCTGGGGCATGGCCAGGATCGCCTCCAGTCTCGACCATAGCAACGGACATCCCAGCAATTTTCATCCAATCAAGAGCGAATTGCGTGAGAGCGGTGCCAATGCCTCGACGTTGATAGTCTCGATCGACGCCGATCATGTAGATTTCACCCATGCTACTCTCCGAGTGGAGTTTCACCGCTACAAAGCCCACGGTTGAACCAGAGTCTATCGCAACCCACACCTTTGTCTCTGCATCAGCACAGACTTCCTCGACAGCCTTTTGCTGGCTTACACGCCAATCGTCGGGATAAAATGCTCGGTACACGTCAAAGTCCATCGCATTCTGAATCGAATCAAAGACCGGAGTCCATGCCAGAAGCGAAAGACGAATAACGGCATCAAGTTGGCGGGGGTCGTATGGTTCAATTTGCATTTCGGTATGGGCTTCAGAAGACAGGGTATCAGTAGCATCACAGAAAATCGGGTTAAGCCGTGTTACGTGAATGCTTGTCGTTATACCCATGATATTGCCACAGTTGGAATCAGAATTTTGCCACGACTTTAGTTGTAATACCTTTTTTTTTCGTGAAGCGATCGCCCAAAAAAACACAAGTCAAAGTCGGCTTGACTCTTTAACTTTTGTTTTGTTGATCAGTATAGTTCATTAACTCAGTACCTCTGAGTTATTTTGTCATGCCTTAGTCTAAACTCCAGAATTTAAACAAGCTCTATCGAGTTAGGGATTGATTGCTAAGTTTCGCAATCAATCCCTATCAGTAAAAGTGCGATTGCAGTTGAGCGATACCATTAGCCGTTAAGTGCGATCGCGCTGAGGAGGAAACTTTAGTAGGATAGAGCTGAACCGCCGACTTACTGCAATAGCTGGAAGTGCTGATTTTAACTAATGGTGGGGGGTTTGGGGGAGGCTATAAGTCCCGCGCTGTACTTCTAGGTCAGCGCCGGGATACTTCGACAAGCTCAGTAACAACATGGACATCCCCCAAGCAAATTTTATCCGGTCAATCCCGGTAAAATTTGCAAACTATCTCGAACACTCCTATCAAGAATGCTTATAAAAAATGCTTATAATGATAAGAAGAGGTAAAAGCAATGCAGCATCAAGCCGCCAAAGTCAGGCTGTATCCAACAATTGAACAACAAGAGATACTAGCTCAACACTTTGGATGCTCTCGCTGGTGGTGGAATCATGCCCTCAACTTGTGCATTGAAACCTACAAAGCAACGGGCAAGGGCTTAACCCAAGTTGCATTGAACAAGTTTTTACCAAGGCTCAAAAAAGAGAAGGAAACTGAATGGCTCTCTGAATGCTACTCTCAGGTTTTGCAGGCTACTACGCTTAATTTGGTGACTGCCTATAAAAACTTCTTTGAGGGTAGAGCTAAATACCCAAGATTCAAAGCCAAGAAGAATAGGCAATCAATTCAATATCCTCAGTCAGTCAAAATTGTTGATGGTTGCTTCAAGTTTCCCGGTCGTGTAGGTATAGTCAAGGCTAAACTTCATCGACAGATTGAAGGAAAAATTAAGACTGTAACCGTCAGCATGACCCCATCAGGCAAGTATTATGCCTCTGTACTGATGGAATTAGACGGGGATAATCCAGTAGTTAGCACTGATGGAAAAGTTGCGGGTATTGATTTAGGTTTGAAGGATTTCGCCATTGTTCACGATGGCGAAAAAACTTCTAAATACGCCAACCCTAAGCATTTAGCAAAACATGAGCGCAATCTCAAAAGAAAACAACAAAAACTAGCCAGAAAGGAGAAAGGAAGCAAGTCAAGAGATAAAGCCAGAAAATTAGTAGCTAGAGTTTACGAACGGGTTAACAATGTCCGTCAAGACTACTTGCATAAGCTGTCGAGAAAGCTTGTTGACGATAATCAAGTCATCGTAGTCGAAAACCTTCACGTTAAGGGCATGGTTCGTAATCACAAACTAGCCAAAGCAATTTCTGATGTGGGTTGGGGAATGTTCGTCAATTTCTTGCATTACAAGTTAGACCGTGAGGGTAAGGTATTGGTAGAAATTAACCGATGGTTTCCCAGCTCTAAACTTTGCTCAAATTGCCACTATCAAATAAGTGAGATGCCGCTAGATGTTAGGGCTTGGACTTGCCCCAACTGCGGCACTCACCATGATAGAGACGGAAACGCCGCAATCAATATCAGAGCAGAGGGAATCAGAATACTATCGGTCTTAGGAACTAGGACTGCTGCTGATGGAGGGGATGTGAGTCGGAAGCAAGGGCGAAAGTCTAAGCTGACGCAATCCCCCGTGAAGTCAGAAGCCCACGCCATAGCGTAAGCTTGGCGTTGGGTAGTTCACTCTCTATAATTATTTAATTTGATGGCAGGTTGATATGATGCAACCCCAGACAACCCAAGAACAGGAATCCCAGAGGCAGGTGGTAGAGTGGGAACCGCCGATGCCACCTACAGATTTAATTTTTGATGATGGTGAACCCTTGGAAAGCAATCTCCACCGCATTGCTATGAATGTCCTGATTCGGTCAATGCTAATCCCATTGGCTGGCCGCAATGATTACTTTGCGGGGGGCAATATGTTCATTTACTACAGCAGCACTCAAGCTCGTAATCGAGACTTCCGGGGGCCGGATTTTTTTGTAGTGTTGAACGTGGATGGTAGAACCGACCGCCAAGGCTGGGTAGTATGGGAAGAAAATGGTCGCTATCCCGATGTAATTGTGGAGCTGATGTCACCCTCCACAGCGGCGGTAGACACGGGAGTTAAGAAGGATATTTACGAGCAGATTTTCCGTACCCCGGATTATTACGTATTTGACCCGTTCGATCCCAATTCCTTACGGGGGTGGCATTTGGATGTTAATCAACAGTATCAGCCCCTAACACCGAACGAGCAAGGATGGCTTTGGTGTCAGCGGTTAGGCTTGTGGTTGGGAACTTGGGAAGGAACGCTGGAGCGAATTACGGGGGTGTGGTTGCGCTTCTATGACCAAGCTGGTAATGTTGTCCCCTTACCAGAGGAGGCGGCGCAACAGCAAGGAATCGAGCAAGGTTTACAGCAAGGAATTGAGCAAGGTTTACAGCAAGGAATCGAGCAAGGTTTACAGCAAGGCGCTTTGCGACAGTTGTTGCGTTTACTCACCACTCGCTTTGGGGACGTTCCTACTGAAATCGAGCCAAGATTACAAATACTTAATTTGAATCAATTGGAAGATTTGGTAGAGGTAGCGCTGACGGTAGGATCTTTAGAGCAATTCTTCAATCAATTGTAGAATTATCCGCTGTTTGAGTCAGTTTTCTGTAGGGGCAGGGAAACTCCGCCCCTATGAATGGCAAAGCAAAAACTACAGTTTAAAATTTTCCTGAAAGGTTTGCCTTGTGAGTGGCTGATCTAGTTCTAAACCTTCACCGCCCAAAACGTCTAAAGGTTTTCCCTCTACATTCAGCCAAACCTTGGCATTGGGATTTTCACTGGTGGCTGTATAGAGAACCTGTGCCACGCGACCTGTCATTGAGGTACTGCCGCCGCCACTGGTAAACTCTTGAGATAGATCCACATAAACACCATCATCCCGAACCTTCAAACTTCTGAGCTTGGTTCCCTTGGGAATAGTGCTGCTGTAACCCGGATCGGTTGGCCCAGCCAGCAAACTATTGAAAGCCTCATTGAGAGGAGCTTGCGATTTGACTGCGGCTGCCGCTTTGACCTGAGTTGGCACCACCTCGATATTGTTGCCACTACTTTTGAGCCAATAGACTTCAACTGTCTTCTGGGCTGCCTGGGGCTTAGTCTGAGACGGCGTGGGCGACTCTTGGGCGATGGGAGTCGGAGAGGGAGCCGGAGAGGTTGTGGGAGACGTGTTTGGATTTACTGCCTGCGGCTCTTCTGGAGCGCACGCCGCAAAAACTAGCGCCGACATACCGAGTGCGATCGCGATCGCCATCCGGCGGACTGGTTGTTGAGCTTGCATATTAATTTCCCTCCTTAAAGATTTATTGGGATTTTTGTGAGGAGGTTTTGATGAGAAATACATTTGAAAGGGGCGCTGCTCCGGAAAAACCTAACGCACACTAGGTACAGCAGTTGGCGCTTTTACTTTCACAAATGCTGCTACCTCTAGCTGTTCCCTATCTACATCTAATTTTAGGATTCTAAGAGCGATCGCAGCATCATCCAAGGTACTGAGATCCAATCGGTCATTCACAGTGGACAGCAAAGCAGCAACTACTGGGGGTGGTACTGGCGTATTATTAACCGAAACCGACGGCTCAATTAACTGCAACTTAGTTTCTTCGGCAACACTCACCCCTGTCTCCACCGATACACTCAGTTTATCCGCTCCCTGTTCTTGTAATTCCAACTGCAAACGCACTCGGTTATTCCCCAGAAGTTCTATCTTGGGATTGACAAACTCATAGCGTTGAACTATAAGTTCAGCTGAACTGCCCAAAAGACGGCTTGCCAGTTTACTCAAACGCTTTGTTACAGTCGGTGAGAGTAAAGCTTTATTAATATCCTCCTGGGTGATAACTAAACGCAATCCCCCCTGTAAAGGTTGCTCTAGTAAAGTCGTCACTGGAGCCTTTCCCCGCTTTTGCAAACGCGCTACATCAATGTCAAGGGGATCGGTTTCTAGTTCCAAAGCTGCAATTCTGATTTCTGGTGTTAGCCAGAACCCCCGCCCTGCAACCCGCACTCGCTCGACTTTTCCTTGGACAATTTGATAGTTGGGGGCGTTGTCGATGCGGACTTGCAATTGCTCTACTTTATCAAATCGGGAGCGGATGGCGCTCTCTACTGTGCGATCGAGAACTAATCCAACAGGTGAGACGAGAGCTAGTATCCCAGACAAAAAGATGGCTATAAGTTCCATTAGTTAATATTAATTATTTACTTCTCATTCCCAGTTAGAGGCTGGGAATGAGTATTGATGTAGTTATGCAACAGCGGTAGAAATCCACTCTTTTAAGGTAGATACTACTTCCGAAAGGGAAATTTCCTGAGATTTGTGGGTGGCTCGTTCGACGATTTCCACTTTGCCATTATTGAGCGATCGCCCTGTAACCACTCTATAGGGTATCCCAATTAAATCGGCATCTTTAAACTTTACCCCAGCGCGTTCGTCGCGGTCATCTAATAATGTTTCAATTCCCGCTTCATTGAGTTGAGTGTAGAGTTGTTCAGCAGCTTCGACTTGTTTGGTGTCGCCTGTGTTGGGAATTGAAATGATGACTTGATAAGGCGCGATCGCTACAGGCCAGATAATCCCATCTTTATCATAAGATTGTTCTACCGCAGCCTGTGCCAGTCTCGACACGCCAACACCATAACAACCCATTACTAAAGGTACTTCTTCACCTTGTTCGTTGGTGTAAGTTGCTCCCATTGCTACAGAGTATTTGGTGCCTAGCTGGAAAATGTGACCGATTTCAATTCCTCTGGCAGTTTGGAGAGTTTGACTGGGATCGTGAATTGCGCGATCGCCTAATCTTGCCTTTCGCACATCCAATACCATTTCTGGTAGCTTAAATTGCTCACCCCAATTTGCCCCGACTCCGTGGTAGCCACTTTCATTAGAACCTGTGACGAAGTTCTTTAAATTAACAGCAGTTTTATCAACTAAGCGCACAAACTTAGGATGTATTTGCTTATCTCCAGTGATGTAGTCATCAGTAATATCAGGGGCAATATAACCCAAAGGTAGAGGTTTTGCCGCCCATTTTTGCTGCGCTTCTGCGTCTGGTACCGTCAAGGCGATGATAGTTTTCCCGCCATACTGTGGGGCTAACTTTGTCAGCTCATTTTGCAACTTGACTTCATTAACATCTTGATCTCCTCGGATACTTACCAGCACCAAAACTGTCATGCCATTGTCATAAACAGTTTGGTAGAGGACATTTTTTACAAGTTGGGTAGGATGACACTTTAAAAATTGGCACAGTTTATCGATAGTTTCTGTTCCCGGCGTCTCCCGTTTTTCGGAAGTTGTAAATGAGGATTCTTCCGCATCCGGTGGCAAAGAAACAGCCTTTTCCACATTGGCGGCGTACTGTCCATCTTCGGTGTAGAGAACTTCATCTTCACCCGCCTCAGCGAGTACCATAAATTCTTGGGAACCAGAGCCACCAATAGCGCCAGAATCAGCTTCTACCGCTCGGAAAGCTAAACCGCACCGTCGCAACATATTGCTGTAAGCTTGGTGCATATCCTGATAAGTTTTCTTCAGGCTTTCCTCATTGGTGTGGAACGAGTAGCCATCTTTCATGATGAATTCTCGCCCGCGCATCAAGCCAAAGCGGGGGCGAATTTCATCCCGGAATTTGGTTTGCAGTTGATAGAGGTGCAGTGGTAGCTGACGGTAGGAGCGAATCATATCACGAGCTACGCTAGTAATTACTTCCTCATGCGTCGGCCCTAATCCCAATTCTTGTTTGTGTCGGTCTGTGAGGGCGAACATGATATTCTCAGCTTGGGTGTAAGTATCCCAGCGCTCCGATTCTCGCCATAAATCTGCTGGTTGCAATTGTGGCAGCAGACACTCTTGAGCGCCTGTTGCATTCATCTCTTGGCGCACGATTTGGGAAACCTTTTGCAGCACTCGCCACATCAAGGGCAAATAGGCGTAAATACCGCTACCGATGCGACGAATATAGCCTGCACGGAGCAGTAATTTATGACTGGGGATTGTTGCTTCCGCTGGATCTTCCCGCAGCGTAACAAAAAGCATTTGTGACAGTCGCATCAGTGGTTGCCTCTACAGATGGGAAAATTATTATCTAAGCTAAGTCTAGGATGTCTAGTCGCAAGTTATAAGGATAGGACATTGCCAGATTTCATGATACAGGCTCAACCACCGCTAGAATTTATTCCGCCAGCTTTCAATCCTCTAGTTTTACGCTCCGTCCAGATGGTGCTACCGTTTTGGATGCGATCGCATACAGCAATTACTCAAATTCAAGCCGACAACGTGGAGGTTTTGGTCGATCTGTATCGCCAATTTCAGGACGGAAAAATCCGCTTCCTAATGGCATTTCGCCATCCCAACGCCGAAGATGCGCTGTGCATGGCTCACTTGATGTGGAAATTGGTGCCACGGGTAGCACAACAACAAGGCGTATCCTTGCAAAATCCCCTACATTTCCACTTTATCTATGACCGGGGAATTCCTCTATGGGCAGGCACACACATGGGCTGGATCTATTCTCGCTTAGGTGGCACCCCCATTCATAGAGGCAAAGCAGACTGGTTAGGGTTAAAGTCGGCGCGTGACTTGTTTGCTAATGCTCAGTTTCCGATGGCAGCTGCCCCAGAAGGTGCCACCAACGGTCACAATGAAATTATCAGTCCACTAGAACCAGGTATCTCTCAATTAGGTTTTTGGTGTGTTGAAGATTTGCTCAAAGCTGGACGCTCCGAGCAAGTTTTGATTGTGCCAGTGGGGATTAAATATCGTTACATTGAAGCTCCCTGGAAGTCTTTAGAAAAGCTTTTAAGTGAATTGGAAGCATCTAGCGGTTTACCCGCATATGCAGATGCTGAGCCTGATGTTTTAAATCCTCATTTTCTCTATAAACGCTTGTATCGTTTAGGGGAGCATTTACTCTCATTAATGGAGGATTTTTATACCAGATTTTATCATAAAACTTTGCCGAAGAATGAAGCCTTGGAAGCTCGACTTCAAGCTTTGATGGATGCGGCGCTACAAGTTGCAGAGCAATATTTTGACTTACCGCCCAAGGGAACTGTGATTGACCGCTGTCGTCGCCTAGAGCAGGCTGGTTGGAATCACATTTATCGAGAAGAATACAAGAATATAAAAGCGCTGTCTCCCCTAGAAAGGGCATTAGCCAATCGAATAGCTGACGAAGCAAACAGTCATATATGGCATATGCGCTTGGTAGAAACTTTTGTAGCAGTTACAGGCAAGTATGTTATAGAAAAACCAACCGTAGAGCGCTTTGTTGAGACAACTTTACTTTTATGGGATATGGTGACTCGCATCAAGAATAGTAATCCTTTTGAACGCCCTCGTCTTGGCAATCAACAAGTAGAGATGACTATCGGGCAACCAATATCTGTTTCAGAACGTTACGCAGTTTATCAAGAAAATCGTCACGGTGCCAAACTTGCTGTAACCCATTTGACTAAAGATTTGCAACACGCAATAGAGAGTTTAATTTAGTGAAATTCTAAGGAATTTGTAGCTTGCTTGGACGTATGTCTAACAAAAATTTCATAGCTTGTGTTTCTCCTTTAAACCTTCCCATCTAGCTTCATCTGCATCAAAATCAGGTGGAGCAGGCTAGGTTTTAGCAAACCAGTCTCTTAAAGCCTTGATTTTAGTTGGAACTTGTCTTTAAGGTGTCGTATCCAGTGGCTCGTTACTAAAGGAGTCAGTGCCATTTTCAGCTTACTCTAAGATGATAATTTCTACATTTCCCAGCTTTAGATTAATCGGTTTTGTAATAATCAAGTGACCCAATCATTCAATTTTTACCTTGAGTTTATAGGCTTGCATATGTGCTTCGGTGATGAAAGTAGTATCTATCATACATCTTAAGTGAGGGTAGGTAAGGAAGGAGGCGATCGCGCTCCAACTCCCTTCTTTCTCAAACTAAAATAAATTGGAGCATCATCAAAAATGCCCTATTACAAAATCATAACTTTGCTCGCCCGACAATCTACTTATCAAGTAATATGAAAGTATTAAAAACGGGTACTCAACAGTTAAAAAGCCATGTCAAACATTATTCTAGTTGAACATGACGTAACGCTGCCCCCAACCCAGGCAGAACTTCCCTATGATGATGGAATTCCGATGGAATCTCAACGGCATAAAGTCCAGATGGATTTGTTGATTGATACCCTACTACCTTGGCTGGGAGAACGCTCGGACGGTTATGTAGGCGGCAATATGTTTGTATACTTCAGTATGGAGCAGGTTCGCAACAAAGACTTTAGAGGCCCAGACTTTTTTGCTGTGTTGGGAGTACCAAAAAGAGAACGTTTAAGTTGGGTGGTTTGGGAAGAAGGAAAAGCCCCAGATGTGGTAATTGAGTTGCTCTCAGACAGCACCGCCCAGCTAGATAAAAATGAGAAAAAACTGATTTATCAAAATCAGTTGCGCGTATCAGAGTATTTTTGGTTTGACCCTTTTAACCCCGATGATTGGGCTGGTTTCTTTCTCCAGCAAGGAGTTTATCAACCTCTGTCTTTAAATGCTCAGAACCAATTAATAAGCCAATCGTTGGGTTTAGCGTTGCAGCGTTGGCAAGGTAACTACAAAGGAATTGATGCTACCTGGTTGCGCTGGGCAACTTTGGAGGGAGAATTGCTACCAACTCCGGAAGAACAAGAACGCCTGCGGGCAGACTCGGAACGTCTACGGGCAGAGCAAGCAGAGTCTCAGTTGCAGCAGACGGTACGCAACTTACTGGCAGAAGGGATGGGTGTAGAACAAGTAGGTCGGTTAACTGGTTTGTCTGTAGCCCAAGTAGAGGAACTGAGCAGTTAAACGCTGTAAATTAGCAGATATTACCTTACCTTACTTGTTTAAATTCTAAGAGCGATCGCCTTCTGAGATTTTTTTAAAGTGTTGCGCGATCGCTTACTTTTTCATATCTTCCTTTGGTTATAAATTTATAAGTTATCTACCCTCTCGTTGATGGATTTGTCTTGGGGATCGTAATCTATCTTCAGCGGGGTTAAACCATCATCGATTTTTAGTTAATTTTCTTTAAGAAAGCGAAAAGTAGTTTTCAAAGTAGTTTTCTGAGTAACTGCGGAAACTAAGCAATTATTGATTTTTTGGAGGGCATTATGACATTCACCACTACGGGTAGCTACGACAAAGGTAAAGAAGCTCTTAAGGGCTTGAATGTAGACGATCAGCTAGGATTGCTGTGGTTTGTTTACACCAAGATGGGTAAATCAATCACACCAGCGGCTCCAGGGGCTTCTGGCTCTGAAATTGCAGAGGGATTGTTCAATCAAGTTAAAGAACTTTCCCATGAAGAACAGCTGCAAGTTCAGCGTGATATCGCCACAAATGCTAATACTCAGATTAGCCGTGAATACGGCTCTTTGAGTCCTGAAACTAAGCTGGCTTTCTGGTACTTTTTAGCGCAAGGAATGGACAACGGTACTATCATTCCTATGCCTCCTAATTATGAACTTCCCCAAGAAGGAAAAGACTTGTTAGCGCAAATTGAAGGCATGGATTTTCAGCAGCAAATTGATTTCTTACGTGGTGCTGTATTACCTATGGGTGCTGAGGCTGCGCCAGGATCTGATATCTAGAAAGATTAGTAAATATCGGGCTGATTCCTCTCAATCATCCTCCGCTAATTGGGGAAGCAATTAGCGGTTTTTTTGATTTTTGCGATCGCCCTTTAAGGTGGCTCTAGACAAACAAAGTTAACAAAATAGTAGGTTAGCCACACGAAAAGCGTATTTTCCTACGCCCTTGCGAGTGGTGTTTGAGGTAACGCAACAAATGCAATATAAGCATTTGTTGCGTTTTGCTATTTCGGTCAACCCAAATACAATTGTTATAAATTGGTGTTCTAGTGCTTACCGATAGCTAAACTCAGCTTCTCTTGCTGTGTGTCCCACTACTTCCGGCGCATCTACAACTATACGCATTTGGTCGCAGTAAACTGTTACCAAAGGCTGACCTAAGCCTAACTGGGAGAAAGGACTAATTGCAGGTACTTCCAATTTGCCACTAACTGCCTTTAGCTGAGACTCTAATCCAGTTTTGAAAAATAGCACATTGGAGTCTAGGGTACTGAAGGCAGATCCGGCTAAGGGTTGTCGCCACCAGGTAGAAAGGGGTAATGGCGTGTTTGTGTAGCTGAGGCTGCACAACTGCTTATCGCCTTGACGGACTGTGACTAAAGAATTGTCGCCTTTTTGCCAGGTAAATTCAGCTATTTCTTTGGGTAGTCCCCAAATTTCTCGTCCACCAGCAACAGAATCAGAATTGTCTACATAAATATGGGAA
Organism: Trichocoleus sp. FACHB-90; assembly: GCF_014695505.1. Taxonomy (NCBI): domain Bacteria; kingdom Bacillati; phylum Cyanobacteriota; class Cyanophyceae; order Leptolyngbyales; family Trichocoleusaceae; genus Trichocoleus; species Trichocoleus sp. FACHB-90. Next base: position 153,327 of record NZ_JACJOK010000069.1, on the reverse strand, counting down.
ACCCAACCGCCAAATTTGCCTTGATAGCTGACGATACCAGGGACAACAATTAACTCGCTGTACTCTAATACTGAACCTGTGCCGTAATAGGATAAGTAAACTCCGCCTAGGGTTTTTCCTGGGAATACAGAGACGATTTCAAACTCTGGGGGGATGAAAGGACGCGCTTTGGGAATATCTACCAAATGCAAGGTTTGTAATGCGTAACCTTGAAGCGTCCAAGGTGCCTGGGGATATGTCATTTGAAACTCCTAAAATCCTATTTAATTTTATTAAGACTTTTTTCTAAACAAATAAACATCATCACGTTGATAGGTTAATTGAAATTGCGGTGCATTTCTGAGTTGATTGACAAAGTTGGCAGCAAATTCTCGATTACCAGATCCGCCGGGATAACGCACATTCAGCAAGACATACTCAAAGGCTGAGAGATCGGCGGGTGGGGGATTAAAATCGTCAACGAACTGGATCAGGCGGCGGTGGGTTAAATGGGGGACAATTCTGTGGGTAGTTAAGACACCATCAGAAGTTTGAATTTGCGCGATCGCTTCCCGCGTTGCTTGCCAATTATCTAGCGAAATCTGATATTTTGACCAAAAATACCCATACTTTGCTAATGCTAAGAAAGCCACTAGCGACCAGAGAATTATCGCCTTTCTATTTTTCAACCAACTGCGATTAGCAGCAAGACTAGAAATTACAGCCAGCAGCAGAAAAGGCAAAATTGGCAAAGAATACTGATGAATTAAATCCCGTTGATGCGGTTTGTCGGAAAGAATGTTTAACATGAAAGCAGGAATACCACTCACCAAAGGAGTTAAATGCTGCGGTAAAAGGCCCCAAATTAACGGCAAAATTAAAAGTATTAAATAGTTTATAGTATTAATTGAGAATATTCTTCCTAACACTAACTCTGGCTTAAATACTAAATTTCTCGCAATGTCCAAAACTGAATTGCCGAGATAACTGTAACGTTCCACTGCTGCGGCTTCGCTGCTGCTGAAGAACGGAATAACCACCTGAGTTACAATGAGGAACCAGGCAACACCAGCACACAGGGCAAAAGCACCATAGAAACGCTTCTTCTCAAACACCAGCAGCCAGAAACCCATCGCCGCTACAGTTAGAGATAAGACAGCTTTACATCCCAAAATAAAAATAATACTTAAACAAAACCACCCAATTTTACTTTCCCTAGCACACCATACCGCTGCTAAAAAGACGGGAACAGCCATAACTTCCGGGTGAAATTCAAATAAATTAACATTAAAAATTAGCGGGTAGAGTAAGTACGCCGCTGCCATTGCTACGCATTGGGATTGTTTTAACCCCGCCTGATGTGCAAGGTGCCACATCGGTAATGCACCCAAAGATAAGGCAACAGCTTGCACTATCAGTAACCAGTGAACATTTGGGGAAATTTTGTAAAATAAAGCCAGCGGATAAACTGCCCAAGCTGCATGGTTTCCCATATGATGAAAGCCAAGAATAGAAGAAATTGGCGGCTTTCGTTGACTGATTAAATAAACTACTTGATCGTAAATTCCCAGGTCAAAAGCCCCCGATTGAAACATTGCGTGTCTAAAGCTGCTACACGCAAATAAAATTAAGATACTTATGCCGATTGTTAGCGCAACAGCACCAGGCTTTAACAGTTTTTCTTTCATAATATGTTTGAAACGCTTCAGGCACAGGGTAAATCTCTCTTGATCCCTTATATTATTAGAGGAAATTTCCACCAATTGCTTTGATAGATTAATTGCTGAATTAATCGAATCTTCACCCTGCCCAAAGGTGTTGGGCAAATCTAATAGATAAACTGGCAAGAAAGATGGTGAAAAAGCCGATTGTAGGGTATCCCCAACGCGGATAACGGGAAAGTAATAAACCAAGAGCGATCGCTAGTGATACAATTCCATAAGCAATCCGACCAATTGACCAAGTACCTCCAGAGTTCAAAATTAATCCTAAGCCACAAAAACCATAAATTACTGTTACCAAACTCAACTGCTTGCGTAAGTGCCATAACAAGTAGCCGCCGCCTACTAAAGCGACCGTATTAATCAACGGATCGCCTGCCACGAGCCATAAAATTAACCATAACAAACAAAAACCATATCTAACTTTAACCTCACCTAATTTTTTCTGAAATCGCCACCACAAAAAGCCACTACCGACAATAATTAAAAATAGCAGTGGATGCAAAGGGTCTACAATTGAGCCGTGTTTCCAGTTTGCTGTTCCCACGGAAATTTGCATCAGCATTTTCCCCCAACCTTGCCAATCAAACCCCACGGTTGGTCGCCATCCCCGCTGTGCATTGACAAATGCTAAGGGGTCTGCAAAACGAATCCAGCAATACAAACTAAACAGCAGCAAACCGACTGCGGTAGCTAAACTGGAAACGTAGGCAATCAGGGGTCTGCGTTGTCTCCACGCTACTATCAAAAAAGCAGGGATAAGTGCTATCCCAGTGGGTCGAGTTGCAGTTGCTAATGCACCACACAAAGCTAACCAAAAATACTGTTTTTTATCAAATGCTCTCAAAGCGGCTGTACTTAATAAAAGAAACAGCCCTTCTGTATAAATTACCGTTCCAAATAGAGAAAACGGACACCAAGCCAGTACAGCACTTGACCACCTTGCAGCATTTTTTCCATGATTTTCTTCTACCCAAAGGTAAACAATCATTATTGCGCCCAAAAAAGCAAAATTGTTTACTAATGTTCCTGCTACTTCAAACGGTAAGCCAAAGAGCATTATTCCACGAACAATTAAAGGGAATAGGGGAAAAAAGGCAACATTATGCCCTTTCCCATCATTGATATATTCGTAGCCAGTAGTAGCGATCGCGCGATAATGTACACTATCCCAATAATCGAAAACTCCCCAGCCAAAGGTAGGCGCAACCCCACCTGGTGGAGCCGGAAGCAACGGAGCAATTAACATCATTGCTATCAAAATCACGAGTCTGCTAATTAGCCACATTCCCGCTGCAAAGATGAAACCATTGTTTAAAAAAACTTTTTTTCTATCGACTGTTTCAGATTCATTCATGAGTTATAGCCTTAGTTAAATTCCTGGGGCGGTCAACATCGACTCCCCGATGCACTCCGAGATAGTAAGCCAAAAGTTGCAGGGGAATAACTGTTAGAAAAGGAGAGAGTAATTCGTCTACTTCAGGTACAGACAACACATCATCAAATATCTCAGACTTGATGGATGTTACCCCAATTAGGCGAACACCACAAGCCTTTGCTTTCTGAGCATTTGCAAGGACTTTTTTGTAAACGACACCAGGCATAGCGATCGCTACTACAGCAACTTTAGAATCTAGGATGGCAATTGGCCCGTGCAAAAATTCTCCACTATGATAACCTTCGGCGTGAATATAGCTAGTTTCTTTCAGCTTCAATGCTCCCTCTAAAGCAATGGGAAAGTTAATACCTCGTCCTAATAAAATCCAATTTTGTGTTTCCTTTAAATCTTGTGCTAATTTTTCAATATCGTCTTTTTGGGTTTGCAAAACTATGTCTATTTTGGCAGGAATTTGTCGTAATTGTGCCATGATTTGATGTAATTGTTCCACCGATAAAATTTGGCGGTAGTGAGCCAAATCAAGCGCTAAACAGTAAAACGCTATCAACTGAGCTACAACCGTTTTTGTGGCAGCGATCGCTACTTCAATTCCTGCCTGCGTATGGATAGTATGGTCTACCAGTTTCTCTAAAGAACTTCCTGTTTTATTGGTAATTCCTAAAAGTCGCTGCTTCACCCTACGATTTTTTTCTATTTCCAACGCAGCGAGTGTATCTGCGGTTTCTCCAGACTGGGTAACGCCAATGATAAGTGTGTTAGCAGTTGGGGGCGGTGGTGCATCTCGAAATTCCGCAGCATCATGTACTATAGTGGGAACTTTTGCCACTTGTTCAAACAAGTATTTACCTACTAAGCTGGCATACAAACTACTACCACAAGCAATAATTTGAATTTGGTTTATATCAAGGTAAAACTTAGAGGAAACGCCTAAATTTATGATTTGTTCACCTAATGCTGGTATTCGCTGATTAGTAAAAGCATCTAAACAAGCTTGTACCACGGCTGACTGCTCGTGGATTTCCTTAAGCGTGTAATCTTCAATTTTATTTTCTTTCATCAGTATCTCCGTTAAATTAATTTCGGCTACTCTTAAAGTTGAAAAACATAATTATCATCTTTTGTCAATTGCCCGTCGAGGTTAAAAATTGAGTATAAATTATTGTTGTTAGGTTGAAAAGTTAGAACCTGACAAGGTTTTAACTTTTCAATCCGGCAACGTTTCAATGACCAACGACTAAGACAGCCCAAACAATCGTATAGTGTAAAGTACAGCGAATTATTAAATAAATATGAAAGCGATCGCTCTCCTTGGCTCTACCGGATCAATTGGAACTCAGACGCTAGATATCGTGGCTCAGTACCCTGACCAGTTTCGGATTGTAGGGTTAGCAGCTGGACGCAACGTAGAAATGCTTGCCGCACAAATACGACAGTTTCGCCCAAGCATAGCAGCCATCTGCGAAGAAGAGAAATTGTCACAATTGAAAGAGGCGATAAAAGACCTCGACCCCCAGCCCGTCCTACTTGCGGGCCAAGCCGGGGTAATTGAAGTTGCCCGTTACAACGATGCCCAAATCGTAGTCACTGGTATTGTCGGCTGTGCAGGTCTATTGCCAACCATCGCCGCAATTGAAGCTGGAAAAGACATTGCTCTGGCGAATAAGGAAACTCTAATTGCTGGGGGGCCAGTTGTGCTGCCTTTGGTGGAGAAATATGGCGTTAAGTTGCTGCCAGCTGACTCAGAACATTCTGCCATCTTTCAATGCCTTCAAGGGGTTAAAATGGGCGGCTTGCGGCGAATTTTGCTCACGGCTTCAGGAGGTGCTTTCCGGGATTTGCCTGTAGAAAAATTAGCAACAGTTAAAGTTGCAGATGCCCTAAAGCATCCTAATTGGTCAATGGGTAAAAAAATTACTATAGACTCCGCCACGTTGATGAATAAAGGGCTAGAAGTAATTGAGGCTCATTTCCTATTTGGCATGGATTACGACCATATCGATATTGTCATTCATCCCCAAAGTATTATTCACTCATTAATTGAGTTGCAAGATACTTCAGTTTTAGCTCAGTTGGGTTGGCCTGATATGCGTTTACCGCTGCTTTATGCGTTGTCATGGCCGGAACGAATTCATACAGATTGGCAACAGTTAGATTTAGTAAAAGCTGGAAATTTAACCTTCAAAGAACCAGATCATCAAAAGTATCCCTGTATGCAACTTGCCTATACAGCGGGAAGAGCTGGTGGTTCAATGCCTGCTGTTTTGAATGCGGCAAATGAACAGGCTGTAGCGCTATTTTTGGAAGAAAAAATTGAATTTTTGGATATTCCGCGTTGTATTGAATATGTATGCGATCGCCATCAATCCGACAATCGACCAAATCCTTCTCTTGATGACATTGTAGCAGCCGATGAATGGGCAAGGCAGGAAGTTTTAGCGGCAAGAGAGAAGATTGGACGCGATCGCCTTCTCTTCCTTAGCTAAGATAAATTCATCATTGATATAGCCAAAACCGCAGCGATCGCTAAAATAAATAGACTATAGCTGTGGACGCGATCGTATGGCCAAGAATCAACCCGATGAATACGATAGTCATTGGAAAGAAGTCATCGAAACCTATTTTCAAGACTTCATGGCATTCTTTTTTCCACAAGCTCATGCTGAGATTAACTGGTCGAGAAATTATGAATCTCTTGACAACGAACTACAGCAAATTGTGCGGGATGCTGAGATTGGAATGCGGCGAGTCGATAAACTGATAAAAGTATGGTTACAAAACGGCGAGGAAGCTTGGGTATTAGTTCATATCGAAGTCCAAAGCAAATCTCAGTCAAGCTTTGCCAAGCGTATGTACACCTACAACTACCGCATTTTTGACAGGTATGAGAGACAAGTAGCAAGTCTCGCAGTATTGGCAGATGACGAACAGAATTGGCGACCCAATAGTTACAGTTACACCCTCTTTGGTTGTCGAGCAAGTTTAGAGTTTCCGATAGTGAAACTCTTAGATTATGACGCACGATGGAGCGAACTAGAGCAGAGTAGCAACCCATTTTCTATAGTAGTCATGGCCCATTTGAAAGCGAAAGCAACGCGCCGCGATAAATTTAGTCGGTTACAGTGGAAATTGAGGCTGGTCAGAGGCTTGTATGAACGCGGCTATGAACGCCAAGATATACTAGAGTTATTTCGCTTCATTGACTGGGTGATGCAATTACCAGAGGACTTAGAGGATACTTTTGACGAAGAAATCAGTCGTTATCAGGAGGAACAGCAAATGCCATATATTACCAGTATTGAGCGGAGAGCAATGGCAAGGGGGGAACTACAAGGGCGACTGGAAACTGCGCGAGAGGCTGTTATCGAAGTTTTAGAAACTCGTTTTGAAGTCGTTCCTCAATCTATCGTAGAGGTGATTAATGACATTGAGGATTTGTCTGTGCTAAAGGCACTCCATAGACAAGCGATAACTATTGCTTCTATGTCAGGGTTTCAGGAATTTGTTAACTGAGTAATCCGATTAATAGAAGAATTGGAAGATAATATTCAAGAAAAAATAAGTCGTTATCAGGAGGAGCAGCAAATGCCATATATTACAAGTATTGAGCCGAGAGCAATGGCAAGGTGGGAACTACAAGGGCGATTGGAAAGTGCGAGAGAGAATGTTATCGAAGTTTTAGAAGCTCGTTTTGAAGTCGTTCCTCAATCTATCGTAGAGGTGATTAATGACATTGATGACTTGTCTGTGCTAAAAAGTTTCTTTAGGAAAGGGATAACTATTACTTCTCTGTCAGAATTTTGGGATTTTATCAACAGTATTAGGTCTGAATCTGAGCAATTATAAATTCACGCTTTAAGTTGTTATAATAGCGATTTTTACCTAAATTAAGAGGGATTTATAAAAGAAAAAATATAGAGTGCCACGATTCAAGAGTAGCCTCAAGGCGATCGCATTCATCATCCACAGGCAATATAGGAAGTTTTGGCATGAAGTAAAGTATTAGAAAAGGTAAAACCTGCGGAAAAATTCCATAACATCTTGTATATATAAGTTGATACTTTTATTTCTGTCAGCAAAAATTATGAATCACATTCATAGAGCGATCGCTATCTTGGGAATCATTACCTCCATTGGTGGACTGTCTCCTGCTGTCTATGCTCAACCACCCCAAACGCTCACACAAGAAAGAAGCGCTGATGACTTCAACGAACAAGGATTAGAAAAGTACCACAACGGAGACTACCAGGGAGCAATACAAGATTACGATCGGGCAATTCGTCTCAATCCCAACTTTGCGGGAGCTTATGTAAATCGAGGCAATGCCCGCGATGACATGGGAGATATACAAGGAGCGATCGCAGATTATAACCAAGCGATTCGTGTCAATCCCAAGGATGATACAGCCTACTACAACCGAGGAATCTCTCGCATCAGAGCGAGAAACTATCAAGAAGCGATCGCAGACTTCGACCAAGCAATTCGTCTTAATCCTGAGTTTGCCGAAGCTTATGGCAACCGGGGAAATATTCGCGCCGCTCTTGGAGATAAGCAGGGAGCGATCGCTGATTATAACCAGGTGCTACAAATTAATCCCAATGATGCCCTAGCATACTATAACCGGGCAACTGCCAAAGCTCAATTAGGAAACCCACAGGACGCGATCGCAGATTTTCAGAAAGCCGCCGACCTCGGCAAACAACAAGGCAATCAAAGGTTATATCAAGATGCACTGGATAAAATCAAAGATTTGCAACAATCAGTAGCCGAACGCCAAACAGTTTGATCTCGATTTGGTGAGATGCCCTGCGAAAACTTTCTCTTCAGCAATAAATACTCTTGATTCGCTATGCCAGTAGACTTAATCATTTTCATCGCCGCAATTATAGTTTCCTGGCTAATCTTCACCTTGCTGGTTAAAGTTGTGAAGGCAAGTATCAGCACTGCCATTCTTGTTGCGGCAATTGTTCTTGTTTTACAACTATTTTTTGGCATTGGCCCTCAAGACCTTTGGCAACAAGTGACTCAACTTCCTCAAACCCTCTGGCAATTAGTTACAGGCAACTAATAATAGCTAATTCCAATTAGCTATTAGCCATCAAGCCATAATCATTTTGGCAACATTTTCCATAACCTTGCTTAACGGATGATCTGGAAAACGCAAGCAGAACAAATCGCTACTTGCCATTTGGATCATCTCTTCCGAAAGCGGCAAAATACCTGCTACCGGTGCGTTATATGTCTTCTCGACCTGTTGCTTTAAAGCATCAAAATCCAAAATAGGTAGAGCCTTATTCACCATAAGCAACATCTTAGGAACCTGCAACTTTCGGGCAACTTCCACTGTCACAGCAGTACCCTGAAAATCTTGGCGATCTGGACGCAAAATCAAAACCAAAATATCAGAAATAGTGATAGAAAGCAGAGTTTCTTCATTAAGCCCTGGATGGGTATCAATGAATAAGTAGTCTAAATCTAGAGCGTCGATTACTTCTTGAAACCCATCATTGAGCAGACCAAAATCGAATCCCTCGCGCAGCACTCTGGTAATATCTCCAGCTTTTATGCTGGAAGGAATCAGGTAAATGCTGCTGTTTTTATTACCCGTTTTTTTCAAAACCGAGGTGACATCATAAGCAGCTTCTTCAATTAAACAGCGCCCCCACAAATAATCATTGAGAGAGTGTTTTATCTTACCCTCATCGAAACCGAAAAGCACATGAATTCCGGGGGATTGGATATCCGTATCAACGATGCCAACGCGATGCCCAAAGCGAGCAACTATCGCAGCTAGGTTAGCAGTCGAGTTCGATTTTCCGGTGCCACCCCGAAATGAGTGGATGGACACGATTTTTGACATGATTTACCTCAATTAACTCATAACTCAAGACGTGATGATAAATCGCGTCTCTACAAACTCCTAACTCATCACTCTTCCCCTGGTGCCTTCTCGTCTAAACTTTGCCAGATATCTGTAGACAACTTGCTGCGCCGTTTAGAGGTAAGGCGAGGTCGGTAGTAGCGATCGCTTCCCTGTTCCACTTCTTGCACAAATCCTTGTGCTATCAGGGTGTCTAGCTGTGCGCGGGCAATATCTTCACCCGCGCCAGTATGAGCCACCACTTCCGCTAAGGATACGCTTTTGTGACGCATCATCCAATTGACGAGTTTCCGCTCTTGGTCGGGTAAACTCATCGCATCGACCATACTCAGACTAATATCTGTCTCTTGTTCCCCAGATGTCGTTTCCTTAGTCATAGTCTTCCTTCCTTGACTTTAAGCCAATTAATGTTGAAAGCGATCGCTCCTATCCCCATCACTTAGATTCATCCTCTGTCTTCTGTCGCTTGTTCGCCCTTTGCTGCAACTGCTGGAAGTAGTCTTCTTCAGCGGTTTGGGCGTCTTGGCTTACCTGTGAATCCTTTTCGATCTCAGTTACGCCTTCAGTTTCTCTGTTTGCGTCCAAATTCTTCAGTTGCACTCTTTGCTGCAACTGCTGGAAGTAGTCTGCTTCAGCGGTTTGGGCGTCTTGGCTTACCTGTGAATCCTCTTCGATCTCAGTTACGCCTTCAGTTTCTCTGTTTGCGTCCAAATTCTTCAGTTGCACTCTTTGCTGCAACTGCTGGAAGTAGTCTTCTTCAGCAGTTTGGGCGTTTTGACTTACCTGGGTATCTTCTTCGATCTCGATTGCCGCTTCAGGCCCGTCTGCATCCCAATTCTTCAGCTTCGCCTTTTGCTGCAACTGCTCAAAATAATCAATTTCTTCAGTTATTACAACTTGGGGTGAAACTGTCGCTTCTGATGTCTGTGGATTTGATTCAATTTCGACATCCCTGTGCCGATGTTTCCGACTTTTCACCTTTCGCTGCAACTGCTGCAAGTAGTCGTCGGTTTCTTCGGTTATTACAGGTACAGAGGCGGAAACTGTCACTTCTGATGACTGTGTATTTGATTCAATTTCGACATCCCTGTGCCGATTTTCCGCCTTTTGCTGCAACTGCTGCAAGTAGTTGTTGCTTTCATCAATTATTACAACTTGGGGTGAAACTGTTGCTTCTGATGTCAGTGGATTTGCTTCAATCTCGACATCGGTGTGCCGAGGGCGCAAATTTTTCCCCTGTTGCTGCAACTGCTGCAAGTAATCGTCGTTTTTTTCAGTTGTTTCAATGGCTTCGGATGCAGGCTGAGCTTTTGCCTTAGATGAGGTGCCGCCTCGACTTCTGAAATTTTTTGCCTTTTCCTGCAACTCCACAAAATAGTCAGTTTCTGTAATTTCAGCTACCTGGCGCTCTTTCTTTTCTTCATCAATCTCAATATCGATTTTCAAGAAACCTTTGACGCTTTTATAGATTGCCTTGGCGTAGCCTCTTTCTACGAGCAAAACACCGCCAGCTGTCGCCACCAGTGCCAATGCTGGCGGTATCAGGGGTATCCACCCAGCTTGGAGAAATAAAACGTAGCAAGTTCCATACAAAACGACTATTGCTACGCCTCCAGCGATACCAAGCAGCCAGGGACGGCGAATGCGCCATGCTAAAATGCCTCCCGCCAGCGACCAACCCCAAATCCAGAAAAGTTCGCCCCACTCATTCCAGTACCAAAATAGGGGTCGTTTATCCAGCACTGCGCTGAGGATTTGACTGACAACTTGAGCGTGAATGGTCACTCCGGGCATTTTCTGGGTGCCTTCCTGACCAGCACTGTAAGGCGTGTTAAAGTCGTCATTTACGCTGGTTGCTGTGTAGCCAACCAGCACAACTTTATCTTTTACTAAAGCCGGATCGACTTTACCCTTGAGTACATCTGTGAGCGTTACTTTGTTGGCTGGCTCATTTGCAGAGCGATAATTAATTAGCATCTGCACACCTTCCATATCGGCGTTCCGATATCCGCCAGCATTTTTGTCGGGGCTTTTGAATACAGTTGAGGCGATTTTCAGGTTTCCATCGGGTGTAGGTTCTGCCTCAATTCCCTCAGCTTGCAGGTAAATTAGTGCTAGAGACATATCCAAAGATGTCAGTTGCTCTTCGGGATCGCTGCATAGGTGGGCATTCTCTAGGGGAACTTTCGGGGCTGGGGGACTTGCAACTAAGAGACTGCGGCGCACCCATCCATCCGGCTCTTTGACGAAATCAGCAAATCCAACTTGCTCTGGTGGGATGCTTGGTGGTGGCGGAAATCCTGCTTGTTTACCGTCACTCAGTTGGCAGATAGTTATAATGCGATCGCTTCCCTTCAACACCTTCAATAAGTCTGCATTTCCCTCTTTGACGGGAACATCCCGAATAATATCTATACCGATGGCTCGCGGTTCATACTCGTCTAGTTTCTGCAAAACTCTAGCAATTGTCGCATCAGACAAAGGCCATCCCTTCTCCGCTTGGATGTCTCCCTCGGTGATTTCCACCAGCAACACGCGCTTATCTGGCCCTTCATCAGGACGCAGACGAATTAGCTGGTCAAACGCACCAAGCTCCTGTCCCTGGAGCATCCCCAGCGCTCTTGCTCCTACTACCAAGCCGGTAATTACAACGCTGGTGAGAACTACCTGTCCGCCAAAGTTTAATGCTGTTGTGCCTGCGTTGGTGTTTGATAACAGGGAGCGAATTTTTGAGTTGAGCCGAGAAATCATATAATTGCCACCTCCTCTCTAGGGGCTAGAGTGTCAATTGTCGCTCAATCTGTCGCCTTTGCAGATAAACTCAAAATTAAGATTTTTTCTGCCCCAATGTATTTGGCAAAGCTGATTGATGAGCTTCTGCGTCGCTCTTAAATTTTATTTCTCCAACCTTACAAAACTTAATGAAGTTTTGGACAAATAAATGGATAAGTCAATTAAATTTTCAATGAAGCAGAAGAAAAAAGGCTGACATGAGAGATAATTTATAGCAGTTATAGCATTGAAATATTCCCAATAGGCTAAAAGTAAAAAAATCAACTTAAAAACCAGACAAGAGCGATCGCATCTTTAAATTTTCTATCTTATTTCCCAGGAAAGTAGAGAAACATTGTTGAAGATAAAAGAGTCTCTGTTTACAAATTACAATGTCCTGGTTAAGCTTGTCCCTACAGACTGCAAAGCGTATGCTTTGAAGAGGTGCTGCTTGCTGGGTTAAAGTGCTACAACTTGAAAAAAATATATGTTGAACAAATCTTCTGTACATTTCACAACACTTTCCTTAGCCTTGTCTGTGGGACTAACGCTGTACGCCAGCATTCCAGCCACAGCAGACTCGCCACAAACACCGATACGGCAAACAACCCCCAACCGTGCGCGCTCAGGTCGCCTGAGATTTAGATTGCCAAAAGTCGGCGCACCCCGTACTAGAGAACCGGGAGCATCGCGTGGTAGCTCAAACTGTAGCAATCAAGGAAAGTCTGTAATGGCATTATTGCCAGATACTAATGTGGGATTGACTGTAGCAGAGCGTCCGACCTTATTTGTTGCTATTCCTTCTAGTAGCGCCGAACAAGCCGAGTTTACGTTGCATGACGAGGAAAACCAGCAGGAGGCACTATACAAAACAAAAATTCCCATTCCTAGCACTGCTGGTATTGTTAGCATCAGCCTTCCCTCAGACGCTGATTCTCCACAGCTGGAAGTTGGTAAAAAATATCGTTGGTCGTTTTCAGTTATTTGTGACGCTGAGGATAGGGCAGCAGATATTTTTGTAGAAGGGTGGGTGCAACGAATTGAACCAAGTGCCACCTTAGTTAAGGATTTAGAGAAAGCAACAGAACGCGATCGCCCAGTTTTGTACGCTGAGGCTGGACTTTGGCTCGACACGATCGCATCTCTAGCTAATTTACGCAACGCTTCTCCTAACGATTCCAGCTTAGTAACAGATTGGGAAGACTTATTAAAAGCCGTTAATCTCGGCACAGTTGCCAAGGAACCTTTAATTAAGTTAGAAACTAGCACAAGTTCCACGCCCTAGTCATTGAAACGTTGTCAATTTTGTAGGGGCATGGTAATCAAAAAGCCCCTACAGCCAACCAAAATCAACGTTACAGAATTTTCTTTTAATAAATCAAACCACCTTGCTACAGAGCAAGCCAACGGGGGAGGCAAAGCCTCAGACGATGGTGGGGTGGGCTTCTTTTATTTTGGGCTTACCGGACATGACATCATTCCTGATGCTGAATCTTACTAATTTCCGTCACCCAACTCCGGCGGTCATTGTGTTCCAAGTTGAGGATGTCTTCTAAAGACCAGTGGAAGTGAAAAGCAATTAAGGCTACCTCCTCGCGCAGCGCATCAGAGGGGTAGCCTAAGATTCCCCCGCTAGAGAAAGCTCCACCTGAAATTGACTATTGCACGTAGGACACTGAACCGGAATGTAAACATCACCTTGTTGGTTGATGCGATTGTAAAACTCCCGCAAGTACGCCAAATCTAGAGAAAAAAGATTTTCCAACAATTCAGGAGTTACCTTTGATAGTTCGCCTAAATGAGTAATAGTTCGCGAGAGCATCACCAAAACTGCATAAGCGGGATTATCCTGCACCCCCCGGTCTTTTTGGACAAACATTTCATCTTTTGCAGTTGCTAGACGCATCACGCCTTGGCGATGAACGCCCCCACTTGCATCCACCAATCCTCTAGGAAGGATAAATTCAAATTCAGTATAGAGTATGCGATCGCTGTCCATCTCGTCGGGTTACTCAAAATCAGGAGTCAGTGCAGGATTTGGTAACGGGTTTGTCACCACGTTCGACTCAGAATTTTCCTGCTCTAGTTCATTAATCTGACGATAAAATTTTTGGAGATAATTCAAATCACAAGCGAAAAAACCTTCAACAACTGAAGGCGTAACCTCTTCCAAGGCTCCCAGCCGAACGATCACGCGCGCCAAAATAATTACTGTAGCGTAAGCAGGATTTGATTTAACGCGAGGGTCGCGCAAGGGGACAATTTCATCCATTGCTCTCGACAAACGCATTACGCCTTTGCGGTGAATGTTGCCATCACTATCGAGATACCCCTTTGGTAAAGTAAATTCAAACTCAGTTTGAATCATTCGTTACTACATTAATCCGTTTTAACTCTTCAACAGTCACTTCTATCTCTTCAATCTCCATATCGCCTCCAACAGCATTAACATCTGCAATTTTATAGCTAGTAGGCCATGCTCGTTTAAACTCAAATCTAAACTGCTCTTGGGCTGCCTGATTATAGATTACTAAAGATCCATCGCGCTGTTGTTTACCCCAATTTCCGTCCTGCACAGCCTGAATCCAGTTCCACAACGTCATCGAACAAGTCAGACCCCGGCGCAAGGTAATATTGCTGTAACTAACATTACCAGGAATTTTTGTCCGGACAACTCGACCCTGAGATTCTCCATCTTTGCCCCACTTCTGAGGTGTCACCTCGGAGATTTCTATCACCTGTTGGGTAGACTTAAAGCCGCTACAATCCATAAAGTAGCCGTCTATCGCATCATTACTTCCGTCGAGTTTTAGTTCCAGGTAAAATCGGCAAGTTGTGAGAATTTCAGGAAAGTCTGTCACAGTTGATACCGCCTTACAACCAATTCACTTTCTATTATATAAATCACTGACTGGTGAAATGGAGCGCGATCGCATCTCACCTCACCTCACCAGAGCAGTTTTGCATTGAGTATATTCCTTACTACGCCGATACAGTAAACTTCATCCGCTCGTAGTTAAGCTTAAGCGTCCAAGTTTCCAGTTCGCTACTCCCTGCGTCCCGCTTAGGAACATCAAAACTATTGGGAAGCACCCCTACAAAACTGTAGGTTAACCCCACCTTTCCCTCTGAACCGGAGTAATAGACATTAATTGTCATTTCTTTACGTAAAGTTCGCGCTTTTGCTGCTTCCCCAAGGTTAGCTTTCGAGGCGCAATCCTTGTACCACTCCCACAGCTTATCGTCATTTCCCCCCTGATGCGCTCCTGGCACCAAAACTAGCGTTATCTCGCCATACTTCGGTTGACTCGGAACACTGAGAACCAGCGATTTTCCCTTTGGGCCAGAACCGATGGCATTATCAGCACCCTTTGGGGACATATCTACTGACATCCCACTTACTTCTTTGATAATGATGTCTTTGATATCACCAATTGCTACATCGTAGTTATCACTAGATAGTAACTCAACGGCATCAGCCATAAATAACCTTCCAATCAATTACAAAGTACAAAAGAATGATTGCGATCGCTTCTTAAAGCGAACAAAATTAAGAGTATTGTCTCAAACACCCAGACTTAGATAGCTCAAGCTGGATCGAATTGGTCAACCTGTAGCGTAAAGGTTTCTTCAAGCAAACCACCGTCTGCACTGAGTTTCCCGATTTGATATTTACAAATCCAAACTCCGCTCATCTTCCACGAATCTACCATTTCTCCGGCTGAGTTATAGGATTTAATTACGCCTTCTGCCATCCTGGCACTCGTAGGAAAACCGCCACCGTCCTCTGCTTTTGGCATACACTGTAGCAGCCACTTTCGCATCAGTGAGCTAGTGCTTTTTGCATCTCCACTAGCTAGGGTTACTAAAGTGATTTGAACCGCTGCTTCCCTTTTCTTGGTAAGAGTCTGCCGTACAGATCCCTTGGCACCAGACATTATGGCATCACCATGTTGAACGTCAGTCTTATAAGCTGGCAGGTCAACACTTTTAAACTGTAGACCGTCACCTACTCCCTTGATTTCTAATTCAAAATTCTCAACTGTAATAATAGCCATTGTGCAAGACCTCCTTACAAATTTTTTCAATATTCAGTTTAGATATCAGCTCTAAGGCTGATATCTAAACTAACGACTCTAACCTACTGGTTAGGAGACCACTGACTGATGCGGAAGATCACAAATTCTGCTGGTCGGACTGGACAGACACCAATTTCGACATACAGACGACCCAGCATTATCGTCTCGTGGGTGTTGATACTGGCATCGCACTTCACGTAGAACGATTCACCAGGCGAACCACCGAACAACGCCCCTGCACGCCACAGCCGTTCGAGGAAATTGCTAACAGTGCGGGTAACTCGCGCCCACAAATCTTGATCGTTAGGCTCAAACACAACCCACTGGGTACCGATTTCAATCGAGCGCTCGATGTAGCTAATCAGACGGCGGACGCTGATATAGCGCCACTGGACATTAGCGGGTTCTACCAGAGTGCGTGCGCCCCAAACTTGGAAGCCTCGGTTGTAGTTTGCGAAGTTGCGGATACAGTTAATCCCCACAGGGTTCAACAGTTCCTGTTCGCGGAAGTTAGTTTCGTAGGCTAAACCCAGGACACCGCGAGGAACTTCGTTGGCGGGTGCTTTAAAAACGCCACGAGTCTCATCGGTGCGGCACCAAATCCCCATCATGTGACCGCAGGGGGGAACCAAAATCGGTCGTCCGGCATTGCGTGGGTTCGCCACTTTAATCCAGGGATAATACAACGCGCCGAACATGGAACGACGATTAAAGTTATTTAACCACTGAGCTACGTGCTGAGGCTTTTGTTGCTCAGGGGGTACAGGCTCGCCGCCTCCCTTGCAAGGTGGCGGGTCGAGAACTACCATGCGGTAGTTGGGGCTGGGTGCATTGTTTTCGCACATACTAACCATCATTTCCATGATGCCGTGAACCTGATCCAAATCCAGCAGACCGCGTTGGTACGCCAGCATTAAATCTGGACAAGCAATCATGGAAACTTCGTCAATTTCAAAAATCCCTTGTACACCCGTGCGGTCATCACGCGCCCCATTCACATCCCTTGGAAAGCGCTCGCGGCTAGAAATGACGGGTGGAGGGCTGACTTCATAGGTGCCGTTGACAGGTCGCCGAGACAGGGGTTGTCCGCTGGTGGACATATCGGTTACGGACAAAAATTGAGATGCCTGCTGGTCGCCGATACCTTCATTGATTGCAGTGACGACATAGGTACCGACTTGCGCCTCGACATCCGGGTTCATTGTCAGGTGGGTATACTCTTCGAGTTTCTCGCCACCGCGACTAATAATGACTTTAAAATATTCCCCCGTGTTCAGTGGGGGTTCTGCCTCTGGGTCTTCAGGGGCTTTCGGTTCATCGGGGAGGATGGAAACATTGACTCGTCCACCGGATAAGGCAAGAGCTGAGCTGTCATCCTCTTCGCCTTCGGATGGCTTGATAGCAAACATCAAAGAGGGACGATTTCCAGAGGTTCTAAGCTTGGTGGCTGTTTCCTCTGGTGCGGGTGGTTCTGAACCGGGGAGTTTGGTACCAATGCTAGTCACCCAACAGCGTCCACCGCCGTTCATAAACCAGCCATTGACGGCAAAGGGGAGGTAGGCGTTGAAATCTGTGTAACCATCGGAGCCTTGTTTGCCAAAATACTCTAGGAATTGGCTCCAATTGGTAATCATCATGGGTTTGAACAGTTCGGCGTCACCGCGTACATCTTCGGTAAAGCCAACAAACCCAGCAACACTCATACTTACGCCTTCAATCGGGCGGCTGCCACGGTCTACTTCTTCGACGTAGACACCAGGAGCAAAATAATCCATCGGCATGGCGTAGTCTTCCTTTTTTGGGTGGTGGATAATGGGCGCGAGGAGTTATGAGTTATGAGTTTTGAATTCAAAACTCATAATTTTTTCTCGCTTCTTTACTACTTCTTTAGGTGTGTTCGGCCCTTGTAAGGTGAAGGGAACCGTCACTGTCACATATAAGGCTGGACGTAATGGAACACCCAGCGCACTCCATAAAGCTGCTGCTTCAATAAAGCCAATGGCAGAAACGATCATTGACAAGTTGCCATGACCGCGTAGTGCTGGAACCAGCAACTCTTCTGCTATCGGGCGATGAGGCAACAGCATTGTTAATGCTTCTGAGAGTAGACGTTGTTCTCCCAAGGCGGTACAGTCCCAGGCACTCACCAGGAACGAGATATCAAACCATAAGGGGGAACGCTTAAGAGTGCCTGTATGCGTTTTTTCCGGGTTAAGCCTGCGGTCTACCTGACCGTTTTCCCCGATGTTGTAGCAGTACAGGTTCAGCGCTGGCCTTATATCCTGCCGCATACCAGGGTGGTTGAAATCTATTTGCTCTGTATTGAGCAGAGAAGTCCCGCCAGCCAGGATTTCTGCCAAAGTCTGGGCAGTAGCAGGGATCATAAGACTAGATAGATGCTTAGGCTGTATAGGTCTAGATTAGGTAGACACCTCTAGAGTGTTTATTAGACTTTGGTCGAAACTTTAAAAATTGTGTGTAAATAGGCGTATTTACGGAACTCTGGGACTAAGCTAGATGGGTCATTTACTTCTCAGGGATGATGACAAGTTCCGCAGGCTGAATGCCCTATTAGGTGCTGCACCCTATTCCACACTGCTGATTTATCGTGTACGTCGGGGAGTTACAGATGAAGGTTGGTATACAAAAGTTGGTTCGCGAGGTACGTCCACCTACCTCCACAATCGGTTCACTGGGTACACCGTCGTCTGCCGATGTTAGAAGTATTTGCAAGCTGCATATTGAACAGTTAGCGGTGCAAGTGCCGATTGTGGCAGCTTGGATTGTCTACGAGGATTCTGATACGGGGATGCGCCAATTTGTTGCTCATTATACACAGCAGCAGGGTAGTATTTACGCAGGCTTTCCCCATCCCCTTTCTGTGGTGTGGTGGGAAGATTGGTTGCCAGATGCGATCGCGCGTGTATTTACCCCGCGTCGGGATACGGTACCATGTCCCTACAATGCTTATGTTTGCGCTCTTAGTCAGCATAGCTCTAGGCCTGAGTATCTAATGCTATGGAGCGAATATTCTCTATCTGTTCATCAGCAGGAGTGTATAGAGCAACAAGCTCAACTACTTAGTCACTACTTGGCTATGTTTCGGGAGTGTTCTCGTCAAAAAGCTGAGATTCAGTTACTTGAGCAAGTGTTACGCCGTGCAGAACATCAACTGCGAAATCCTTTGGCACTGATTAGTCTTTATTCGGAAAATTTATGCCGGGGGTTGCAATCAGGAGGTTTGCAAGAACAGGCTACGATTATTCGGGAAACTGTGGATGATTTGAGTGCTAATTTAACAGATTTGGTTTACTGCGGACAGCAGGCAAAATTGCGCGTAGCGCCTTATGACCTGCGGGAAATTTTAGCTGAGAGTATTCAGGGTTTGCGACCGTGGTTAGAGGAAAAACAAGTAGATATCTGCTATCCGGATAAGCCGGTAATTGTGGCGGTGGATCGGTGGCAGATGAAGCAAGTTTTTGACAACTTGTTAAGTAATGCAATTCATTTTAGTCCGGAAGGAGGAATAGTTACTTGCAATTGGCAAGTTTTTGCAATGGAAGTGATAGTTGAAGTTAGCGATCGCGGGAGCGGACTTTCTCAAGAAGACCTGAAACAAGTATTCACGCCGTTCTACTCTAAGCGTCCGGGTGGTACGGGTTTGGGGCTAGCGATCGCTAAAAAAATCATCCTCGACCATAAAGGGAGTATTTGGGTAGAAAATCTCTCGGTCGGCGGCGCACAATTTTCGCTTATTCTACCTCGAAATAATTAAAAACAAATTTTGTCAGTTCTTTGTTTCCCGTCAAGGGTTGAAAGTTGGATTGAAAAGTTTCAACTCTTAGCTTATCGATAACTAATGAGCCATGAATAACCAGCCAATTTCTATTTTGTTAGTCGATGATGAACCACGCTTTCGTCAAGGGATAAGAACTTTACTAGGATTCTTAGGTACTAACGACTCTTTAAAATTCGATGTTGTTGGCGAAGCTGCTAGTGTGGAGCAAGCATTAAAATTAACTGTAGAACAAAAACCAGCGATGATTTTGCTGGATATGGAATTGCCACCAGGGGATGGAATTACTGCCTTGCTGAGTCTCAGAGAAATGTCCTATAAAGGGAAAGTGCTGGTTCTCTCAGGACATCGGGAAGACGAATGGGTATTTCGAGCAATGCAAGCAGGTGCTTGCGGCTATGTGTTTAAAGATCGCGTAGCTACTCAACTGTGTGAAGCAATTACCACAGTAATGAAAGAAGAAGTGTATTTATCGCCAGAAGTAGCAACCTGCTTTTTCCGCTTGTTTAACTTTTATGCAGGGCGATCGTTGAGCGCAGGTAAAGCTATTCACCTAACTGAACGAGAGCAAGAAGTTTTACACTGGTTAGTTGAAGGATCTTCAAATGAAGAAATTGCCCGACATCTTTACATCACAGTTGCTACAGTCAAAGCTCACCTGACAGCTATATTTGAAAAATTAAGTGTTACGAGTCGGACTCAAGCAATTGTGAAAGCCTTAAAACTTGGATTAGTTAGTGCTTAAGGCAAGGGATTAACCATCCGTTTATGAACTCAAATGTTAGTCTTGGCTAAACTTGGAAAAAAATAAACCAAGCTATTCTAAAAGCTTACCGCTGACGGCTAAAAGCTATTTTATGAGCAATTACTTAGCGATCGCTACTGTCACCGCTGCCTTGCAAAGAACTTTGCAGGCTGTAGTACAAGTAGACGTAGATGGCGCAAGAGTGACAATGGTACGACCTAGTAACTTGGGGAGTGGCACGCCAGAAACGGGAGTGAATCTGTATCTTTATCAAGTGACGCTCAATTCCGTGTGGCGGAACAACGCTGATGTGCGGAATCGCAACCGGAAAGGAGAAATGGCAAAGCGATCGCACAATGCCTTAGATTTGCATTACATGATCAGTTTCTATGGCAATGAAGTTGAGTTAGAACCGCAACGACTTTTAGGGAGCGTAGTCCGTACTCTCAAGGATCAATCGACTTTGACACAGGAGATGATTTGGGACACAATCGCCGATTCTAACTTCACCTACTTGGCTGACTCTAACCTCTCTGAACAGGTAGAAGAAATTGACTTTGTGCCGATGGATCTATCTTTAGAAGATTTATCCAAAGTTTGGTCGGTATTCTTTCAAACTCCCTACACCTTGTCAGTCGCCTACCGCGCTACTGTAGTGATAATCGAAGGGGAAGAGTCAGCCCAAAAAGCTCTACCAGTGCGCGACTACAAGTTTAGCGGTGTGATGCCGTTCCCAAATCAACCAGTGATAGATCGGGTTGTGTCCCAAGCTGGAAGGTTTCAGCCGATCTCGACAGACAGCACATTGGTGATTTGGGGTAAGCATTTGAAGAGTAGTATTACTCAAGTGCGCTTGGGTGAGGTGGAGGTGATACCCTCAGAGGTTCAGGATAACCAGATTGTCTTGCCTCTCTCCTCGTTCCCTGCTTCTTCCCTACAGGCAGGTGTACAAAGTTTGCAGGTGATTCACCGCATCTCAACTGGGACAGAAGCGGTATCGAATCCGGGAGTTGAGTCGGCGGCAACTTCTAGAGGCAACTCGACACCAACATTAAGCTTACAGCGAAGTCTCCAGCGCGGCGTCGAGTCAAATGTTGCACCTTTTGTGCTGCGTCCAACCATAACAGAGGTTAGCGTCTCAAATATAGAGGAAAGTAGAGATGAGTTGCACTCAGCTGATGTGATAGTGCAAGTCGATGTCACCATTGGCAACAAGCAGCGGGTGGTTATGGCACTCAATGAACGGTCAATTAATAATCCTGTGGCTTATCTTTTCGA
Source organism: Trichocoleus sp. FACHB-90 (assembly GCF_014695505.1). Classification (NCBI taxonomy): domain Bacteria; kingdom Bacillati; phylum Cyanobacteriota; class Cyanophyceae; order Leptolyngbyales; family Trichocoleusaceae; genus Trichocoleus; species Trichocoleus sp. FACHB-90. The sequence goes on along the minus strand of NZ_JACJOK010000069.1, from coordinate 131,680 downwards.
TGCCTTGCCACGTCGAAATGATACTAATCTGGTGACTGTTCCGGTGCGAGATGTGAAGCCTGGGGAGTATCTGGTGCGTTTGCACGTAGATGGGGCAGAAAGTCTGCTGAGTGTAGATATGGACAAGGACAGCCCAACATTCCAGCAGTATATTAGTCCGAAGGTAATAATTTCATGAATGTCACGGCTACTAACAACTTGCAGCAAGCTAACCAGCACTACTTGATGGCAGCACTGGCTCCGGTGCGTCAAGCGTTACAACGTCAAGCGCGGCTGGCGCAAGGGAAGCCGGACAAGGAACAGGAGGAAGAATATTTTTCGCCTGAAAATGAGCTTTCGCCTCATGGAGCATTGGAGAAGCTTTGCTCAACTTTTGGGCTGTCGAATTTTGAGCGGGATCTGCTGCTGTTGTGCGTTGGGATGGAACTTGATGCTAGTTGGGGAAGTTTGTGCGCGATCGCTCAAGGTGTCCAAGAGCGGGTGTATCCTACTTTTAGTTTGGCTCTGACAATTTTACCAAACCCGGAATGGAGTGCTTTAACGCCTAACGCTCCTTTACGTCGGTGGCGACTGATTGACGTTGGATCGGGCAATGCACTCACCGCTGCACCCCTGCGAATTGACGAGCAGATACTGCACTATATCGCTGGCGTGCAGCATCTAGATGAGCGACTAATGGGTATTGTGGAGCCTGTCGCCGCTGTTAACATTTTAGTGCCGTCGCACCATCAACTAGCTCAAAGGCTGGCTCAGACGTGGATTGAGGCATCACAGGAGGCGGTTTTACCGATTATCTGTTTGTGTGGGGATGACGTTGCCAGTATGCAAGCGATCGCTTTGAAAGCCTGCGAACTTTTAGAAATGAATCTGAACGCCATCTTTGCCAGCACTGTTCCCACAGGCATCAACGAACTTAATAACCTAATGCGGCTGTGGGAACGGGAAGCTATTTTGAGTAATAGCGTGCTGTTACTGGAATGGGACGACACCGATGTAGGGGAGGGACTGCGGGAAAGCGCGATCGCAACTATGGTAGAGCGCATCCGTTCTCCATTGGTAATTATCAGTCGCGATCGCCGCAAACAACGCCAGCGTCCCCTAATCGCCATTGAAGTTCCCAAAGCAAGCCCCAGCGAACAGCGGGCAATTTGGCAAGCGGCCTTGGGCGATGCAGCCATTAGCTTAAACGGACACGTCGAAACCTTAGTTTCCCATTTCACCCTCAGCGCCACCACAATTTACGCTGCTTGTGCAGAAGCAAAAGGAAAGCTTGCAACTCAGGCAGAAGCAGAAGATTCCCCCATTCACAATCAATTATGGGATACCTGCCGCATTCAAGCGCGATCGCGTCTTAATGACCTGGCTCAACCCATTATCCCAGGAGCCACTTGGGATGAGCTGGTATTGCCAGAGACACAACGCCAAGTTCTGCGCGATATTGCCGCCCACGTCCGTCAACGCGCCAAGGTTTACGAAAGTTGGGGATTTGCCGGGAAAGGCGGACGCGGCTTAGGCATCAGCGCTTTATTTGCTGGTGCTAGCGGTACAGGTAAAACAATGGCAGCAGAGGTAATCGCTGGAGAATTGCGGCTAGACCTTTATCGCATTGACTTGAGTTCTGTCATCAGCAAATACATCGGCGAGACAGAGAAGAACTTGCGGCGCGTATTTGACGCTGCTGAAGCTGGGGGGGCAATTCTACTATTCGATGAAGCTGATGCTTTATTCGGCAAGCGTTCTGAGGTGAAAGACAGCCACGACCGCCATGCCAATATTGAAGTCAGCTACCTGTTACAGCGTATGGAATCATACCGAGGTTTGGCAATTCTCACCACCAATCTGAAAGGTTCGCTGGATCAAGCTTTTCTGCGCCGGATTCGTTTTATTGTCCAATTTTCCTTCCCCGATGCTAATCAGAGAGCCGAAATATGGCAACGCATCTTTCCCAATAAAACGCCAACGCAGGGGCTAGAGGCACGTAAGTTGGCACAGTTAAATGTCGCTGGCGGTAACATCCGCAATATTGCTTTGAATGCAGCTTTTATCGCAGCTGATGCCGGGGAGCCTGTGGGTATGAAACACGTTTTGCAAGCTGCCAAGAGCGAATATGTGAAGCTAGAAAGACCTCTGACCGATACGGAAGTGAAAGGCTGGGTGTGAGGATGCGATCGCTTACCTCTTAAACATGACAGATATTTCAAACTTCATCCTTTAGAAAGATGTAGAACGTTAAATTTTATTAGGGTGTTTACTACTACCTTAAAACAATATGTAACACTAGAAAAATTCCTGATATCGCTAAATATGACTTCAGCTAAAAACCCCATCTTCCTCCTGTAAAGGCATAAGCTAGTAAAGGAAAGAAGCGATCGCTTCAATAAAAATATAATCTTTAAAGAAAGCGATCGCTACTAACTCTATACTTCCTTTGAAAATTTATAACCCAGGAATTTCTGATAATTCACCCTCCAATTCTTCCACAACAAAGCCAGTAACCGCATTCCATTCTTCCACGGTGAAGCTATAGCCAGATTCTTCAGCCATCTTGACAAACGCTTCTAAATTAGGTGCAGAGTTAAGCTTCTCCTTTAAAGCCGGGTCAGCTTGAACAGCTTTGAAAAGTTTTGTAACTTCTTCTTTTGCCATAAATTCATATTTCCATCGCGCTAAATCAATGTTACTTTAACAAATTGGGGAGATATTTTGAGCAACAGCTTCGGCAAAATCGGAGATTCACAGGCGGGACTCCTGTTCTGGGGATTAGAGAGGAGAAAAAACTATTACTAATAACCAATTTAAAATCCTTTCACCCAAAATTTAAAATCCCATAGTCCACCTATTTATTATTCGGAGAGTTTTCGGTGGCGCTGACAAACATTCCCAAAATTTTACTAAGAGAGTATCTGAGCAGAAATGCGCCTCCAATCAGGCTTACCCAATACAATTGGTTAAGCCGATACCAATGGCTGGCACCAATAGTTGATGAAATCAAAACCGAACTAGATCCGCCAACCCCAGAAGAACAAACCGCCCTTGTTGACGCACCGCCGCAATTTACAGCGCAAGTCCACTCCTTTGAATCCCACTACTCAACTGAATCTCACTACAGATACTATCGTTGCAAGTATAGCGATCCCTTAGCCTGTAACTTGCCGCAACAGACCCTCCAGCGAGAGCCAACAGCCAAGTATTGTTTAGAATGCGGTTTTCCAGCTACCTTACCGGAAAAAAGTGAAATTCGGGGACGGCGCGGCAGATATCGAGTAGAAACTTTAGTCGGAAAGCGCGGTATGGGCCGTCTGTACCACGGAACCCAACTTTCCGATCAGCAGCCGATTGTCATTAAAGAATACCTGCTCCCCAACCGTTCCTTCAGCCAAGAAGAAACCCGCCAGCGCAAGCAAACCTTTGAGCTAGTAGCAGGTTTGAGTCTAGCAGATGGAAGAGTTCAGGATTTGCGCCTGCGTCAGCCTTGGGATGCCATTGCTGACGGACTTGAGGAACGCTGTTACCTCATTACCAACGGCAATTTAGATACATACCCAACTCTCAGCGCCTACCTCGCCGCCAGTGGTGCGATGACCAGTTGGCAAGTCCGCCTAGTTCTCAACCAAGTGTTGCAAACCCTGGAATCTCTCCACGGTCAAAAGTTTAGCCTGCCTTCCGGCCAGGTGCAGCAGGGAATGGCTCATGGCAATATCAGCCTTGATAGTTTGCTATACGTAGGAGACAAGGAGAAATTTTTTATACATCTGTGCGACTTGGCTCTCTGGGAACGCTTGTTTGATCCGCCAAACACCGAAATCATCATTCCCACGCCTGCCCAAGATTTAGTAGCATTGGGATATGTGGGCTTTTACCTGTTGGTAGGGCGATCGCTTGACCCTTCCCATCAGCTTATTGACCCCAGAGATGAGCGACAATGGCCTCCCGTAGAGCCTCACCTGAAGACGTTTATCCTTCGTCTTATCGGGCTAGATGTGAGTTTTGAAAGTGCCGAAGAAGCGCGACTCGCTCTATTGAAATTACCCCCAGATCAACATATTGATATTTTAGTTGTAGAAACAGCGTCACCAGAAGACGACCATACCAAGTTACGTCGCCCTCCCTACTGGCTATTTGGTATCCTGGGATTGAGTTTGTTAGGGATACTTGTTTGGGCGCTAATCCCCAAATCCCAAGCCGGAAATCTTGCCGATAACGACTTTCTAACTTGCTGCATCAAGGACATCTCTGCTATTCCTGGCGGTAAATTTAATTACACAGCGGAAGAAGCGGGAACCTGGAGCTATATACTGCGACACGCAAACATAATATCCCAGGATAAAACTTTAGAAGAAAAGCTCCTAGAACGTCAGCCAAAATTACAGCTAAATTATCAACCAGAGCCTTCAGGAGAAGCAGCAATAGCAAAAGTAATGTCCGGAAAAGCAAACTTTGCCATCTCCGGTCTGGTTAATGAATTAGCACCAGAGCTGAAATCGAAAGAAGTTGCCTATGATGGTTTGGTAGTGTTTGTTGCCTTCAGCTATGCCAAAAGGGATAAGAGCCTTCCACAGGCTTTAAAGGGGCAGATTACTTTTGAGCAATTGCGTAAACTCTACACAGGCGAAATTACAAGCTGGAAACAGCTAGGCGGCCCCGATATACCAGTAAAACTTTATATTCCCAAAGAAACTGAAGCAGTACAAATTTTTGAGCAAAGAGTCCTCAAAAATGCTCAAGAAATTGCTTTATTTAGAAGATTAATTCAAAAAGGCGAGCAGCCACCACCTTTGTTTAAAGATCCGTACTCGCAAGAAATTAAACAGATGTCCACTTTTGAGACTCTGCGACAGGTGATTCGAGATTTTGAGGATGATGAAGTTGGGGGAATTGCTTTTGGTACGCTCAGCAAAGTTTTCGGTCAATGTTCAGCTTATCCTCTGGCTTTAATAGATGGAAATAAGACGGCTGTACAAGCTTTAATTCAAGACAACGGTAATCCCGTAAATCCCACAACAGACTTGTGCGATGATAAAGGAAGTTATCGCCCTAACGTCGAAGTTTTCAGAAATAGAAGCTATCCCTTGGGATATCCCATTGCTGTAGTTTATTCTGGAGATAACAGTCGTCCCCCGGTCGGTCAAAAGTTTGCTGAGCTATTGAGAACCCGCGAAGCACAACGTCTGCTGAGTAAAGCAGGGCTCGTGCCTTTGCAACCGCTACCACCAAATTAAAAATTCTTAAATTTAGCTCAAATTCGACTTTCCGCTACTGATCGACACTAAGGTAGAGGCATAAAATAGCAGTAAGGTCTGGGTTTTGGTTATGGTAAATTATCGTTCTCCACAGGCGCAGAAGGATGCTGTAGCTAATCAGAGCATACAACACTCCCGAAGTGCGCTTTCAAAGACAGCAGCTAAAGTTTTGCAAGATCCTCTACTGCTGCGACAGCTTAGCGACCAAGTATACAAACTGATGATTGAAGATTTGCGCCGTCAACGAGAACGCAGTAGAAACTAAGGAGGATAATTTTGATGGCACTTCCATTGCCACAATCACAGTCATCTGTGTCAAGTCAGAATAACGGACAGAACAAAAATGGCACTAGCACCCGCGAACTGAACTACGTTACAGCCAATCGCTTTTATGTAGAAATTCAGAGTAACATTACTGCGTGTTTCACAGAGTGCCAAGGCTTGGGTGTCACTATAAAAGCGCAAAAACGCTTGGAAGGTGGTGTCAACGACCAGCAGAGAATTATTCTGGGCCAGGCAGAATTTTCTGATGTGACACTCAAACGTGGCATCACCAATGATTTAACCTTCTGGAATTGGATTAGTAAAATATTGAGCGATGTTGGACGCAATAAAGGTAATAATTTGCCGAAAAAAGAACGCCGCAACGTCAATATTCTAGTTTTTAACCAGGCCGGAGAAACGATGCAGTGTTGGACGCTAATCGGTGCCGTTCCGGTTTCTTGGAAAGCACCGGCATTAAACGCTGATTCTGGCACAGTGGCTATTGAAGAGTTGACTCTAGCATACGAAACTTTGCAAGTTGATAACTCACGTGCTGGCGGCTCCTCGATTTCTGGCGGACGCGATAAATTGGGATACTTCGCCTAGTAATTAGCACAAATATATGGCGGAAATTCAAGACACCCAGCCCCAGAACAATCTTCCCGATGGAGAAACAACATCCCAGGAACCCCTTGGTTTCAAAAATCCCTTGCTTCCAGCTAATCCGTTAGGACAAAATTTCATTAGCCGGAAATTTCTCTATCCGCTGGGAGCAAGGGCAATTACAGCATTTGATCCTTCGGTATTTTTTTCCCGCGAAATGCCGGATGAAGTGCCGCCGGACAATCCATTCGACAATTCACCCTTTTTCGCCGAATCCCAAGCCTCACAGTTGAGTAAATCGGTTGCAGCCTCTGATGGCATTACATCAGCAGCCGCACCATCAGTCGTCGCGCAGCTAAAAGAATCCACGCTGATACAACCTCGATTGGAAACCGAAAAACAAGCTTCGAGGACAGAAGTAATTAAGCCTGGAACTGCACCACAAGTAACTTATAAAATTAATCAAGGCAAGGAAGAAGATGTCGCCATTTTGTCTTCTCTTTCGGAAACGCCGCAAGTTACAATTACAGACGCAACTCAAATACAACCGCGATTAGAAAGTAAAATATCAACTGAAAACCCTGAAGGAATTCAGTCAATAACTGCACCACAAGTAGCTTCTATAACTCAAGAGAAACAAGAATTAGACACAGCGACAACGCCGGAAGTTACGATTACCGAAACAACTCAAATACAACCGCGATTAGAAAGTCAAGTATCGGCTGAAAGCACTGAAGGAATTGAGTCAGGAACTGCACCACAAGTAGCTGATGAAGTAACTCAACAGAAAAAAACATTCACACCAGCAACAACGCCGGAAGTTAGGATTACAGACGCAAGGGTACAACCGCGATTAGAAAATCAAACACAAGTTATTAAAACTGAAGGAATTGAGTCAGGAACTGCATCACAAGTAACTGATGAAGTAACTCAACAGAAGGAAGATTTCGCACCAGCAACAACGCCGGAAGTTACGAGTACAGACACAGCTCAAGTACAACGACGATTAGAAAGTAAAATATCAGCTGACAACCCAGAAAGAATTGATCCAGTAACTGCACCACAAGTAAATTCTCAAATAACTCAACAGAAAGAAGGATTCACACCAACGATAAGTCCCCAAGTTACGAGGACAGACGCAACGGTACAACCGCGATTAGAAAGTAAAATATCATCTGACAAGACAGAAGGAATTGATCCAGTAACTACGCCACAATTAGCTGATGAAGTAACTCAACAGAAAGAAGCATTCGCACCAGCAACAAAGCCGGAAGTTAGAATTACAGAGGCAAGGGTACAACCGCGATTAGAAAATCAAACACAAGTTATTAAAACTGAAGGAATTGAGTCAGTAACTGCACCACAAGTAGTTGATGAAGTAACTCAACAGAAAGAAGATTTTGCACGAACAATAAGTCCGCAAGTTACGAGTACAGACACAACTCAAGTACAAGCGTTTAAAGAAACAGAAACACCAACTACAAAAACTGAAGGAATTGAGTCGGGAACTGCATCACAAGTAGTTGATGAAGTAACTCAACAGAAAGAAGATTTTCCACGAACAATAAGTCCGCAAGTTACGAGTACAGACGCAACTCAAGTACAACCGCGATTAGAAAATCAAACGCAAGTTATTAAAACTGAAGGAATTGAGTTAGTAACTGCGCCACAAGTAGCTGATGAAGTAACTCAACAGAAAAAAGATTTTGCACGAACAATAAGTCCGCAAGTTACGATTACAGATGCAACGTTACAAGCGCGATTAGAAAATCAAAGATCATCTGACAACATAGAAGGACTTGAGTCGGGAACTTCACCACAAGTAGCTGATGAAGTAACTCAAGAGGAAGAAGCACTCGCACCAGCAACAACGCCGGAAGTTAGGATTACAGAGACAAGGGTACAACCGCGATTAGAAAATCAAATACAAGTTATTAAAGCTGAAGGAATTGAGTCGGGAGCTTCACCACAAGTAGCTGATGAAGTAACTCAAGACATGGAAGATTTCGCACCAACGATAAGGACGGAAGTTAAGATTACAGACGCAACTCAAATACAACCGCGATTAGAAAAACAAACACAAGTTATTAAAACTGAAAGAATTGAGTCAGTAGCTGCACCACAAGTAGCTGATGAAGTAACTCAACAGGAAGAAGCACTCGCACCAGCAACAACGCCGGAGGTTACGGTTACAGACGTAACGGTACAACCTCGATTAGAAGGTAAAATATCGGCTGACGACACAGAAGGAATTGAGTCAGTAGCTGCACCACAAGTAGCTGATGAAGTAACTCAACAGGAAGAAGCACTCGCACCAGCAGCAACGCCGGAGGTTACGGTTACAGACGTAACGGTACAACCTCGATTAGAAGGTAAAATATCGGCTGACGACACAGAAGGAATTGAGTCAGTAGCTGCACCACAAGTAACTGAGGAAGTAACTCAAGAGAAGGAAGAAGTTACAACAAGGATAACGCCGGAAGTTACGATTACAGACGCAACTCAAGTACAAGCGTTTAAAGAAACAGAAACGCCAACTACAACAGCAGAAGGAATTGAGTCAGTAACTGCCTCACAAGTAACTGGGGAAGTAACTCAAGAGAAGGAAGAAGTTGCAACAAGGATAACGCCGGAAGTTACGATTACAGACGCGACGGTACAACCACGATTAGAAAGTAAAATACTAACTACAAAAACTGAAGGAATTGAATCGGGAACTTCACCAGAAGGAGCGTCTAAAGTAAATAAGGCTCAGTCAGAATTCGCAGCTTTAGCTTCTGTCACAACGTTAGAGGAAACGCCGCAAGTTACGACAACAAACTCAATTCAAGTACAAGCGCAATTAGAAACTCAAACACCAGCTACAACCGAAGGAATTGAGCAGAAAACTACACCAGACGCAGCACCCTTACCACCACAGCCAGCCGCAGAACAAACGAGTGAGGTAGCAGTGTTGTCAAATGTTACGGAAGCGATGGCGTTTTCTGTGGGACGGAAGGTAGAATCACTAGAAATGCCAGCGATCGCTTCTGAGAAAACCCTTACCCAATCAGACATCACAGCCCCTTCTCTGGCATCTTCGGTCACGACACCAGATGTTCCGCTTGTTCAACTTCTATCGGAACAGGAACCCAGGAAGGCAACAGAAGAAGCAGTTTCAGAAATCAATGCACCTTCTTCTGTTGCGCCGATACCGACTCAACTGCATGAAAATTTGGCTCGTCGGGTAGAGGAAGCGATCGCTCCCATATCTTCTGACACTTCTAACAAACAGGTGTCAAAAATTACAGCGAATACAGAAAGCGGCGTTGTACAACCTCTGTTAGATAATCAGTTATCTGCACAATCCCAGGTGCCGACAGCTAGGGAAGATTTGGCTGATAAGGTGGAAGAAGCTGCACCGATATCTTCTGCCACCGATAACAAACAGGTGTCAGAAAGTACGCCGAATACACAAGCCAATATTATCCAACCTTTAGGGGAAACAGAGCCTCGCCAGCAAATTGAAGAAATCCCTCAATTGCCTACAGTTTTGACAAATCTATCCATCCTCAGCCCATTAACTCAGTCCAATTTGCTCGGTTCCAAATTTCCAGAACAGACAACTCTTAACGTTGAAGAATCCTTGCTCTCGCCTTCAAAGTTACCTACCCGTATCCAGAAAATGCCAGAGGAAGGGGATAAGGGACAAGAATTTGGGGACTCGGAAGTAAAGCCGACAATTCAAAGAAGCATTTCTTCCTCCTTTGAAGAAGAAAAATTGCGATCGCAACAGGCGGGAGATTTACCAGAATCCAACCAATCTTCAATCCCCTTAGCAAGAGATTCTGCGATCGCTAAAACTATACCAACATCATGGTCTAGCATCGCCGACTTAATAGGTGAGACTACATCAGACTCAAGCAACTCAATGATTGTACAGCCCCTCTTAGAGGAGAGGGGTTGGCAAGAGCCGATTATTTCCTCGTCAGATTCCAGAAACTCGTACTCAACAGTTGATTCCCCACATACCGATAGGGCGAACGGTGTTATCCAAGCATATTCCAATACCTCCGGGCGCACATCAGCATCCGGGATGGAAGCTCTTAGACAGTTGATGGAATCATCTGGTGGTAGCGAAGTAGAGGCGCATCAGTCAGACAAAGATTTCTCAGAAGACGAAGGAGTTGATAACCTGGAGATTCTGGCTCGTGAAATTTACAGTTTTATAAAGCAACGGTTGGAGATAGAAAGAGAGCGTAGAGGGAACAACTACTCCGGTCGCCTGCCTTGGTAAAGTTATACCATTTTGGATTTTGCAAAAATCGGATTAACTTTGCCTTTAATGATAATTGATACGGGAAAGCCATAGGCTGTTTCAAAAATTTGAATGTCGCACCGCTAAAAAAAATGCCAGTAGCATTACTTAGGAGAATATTATGTCCACTACTCGCCTAGTCAAAGCCAAACTCATTCCCAAGATTCCAGCACAGGGTGTGGATACCATCGAATTTATGTTCAATCCCACCAAACTATCCTTCAATCGAAGCGTTCAAATTAATGCCTCTCAAGGAGCGCGGACTGGGAAGGGACTACCCAAAGTCAGCTTTCAAAGTATCGATCCTTACAAGCTCACCATCTCAGATATCCTGTTTGATACCTACGAAGAAGGCACAAGCGTCCTCTGGTACATCAACAAATTGAAAAAAGCTGTTGAGTTTCCCGATGGTCAAGAGGTTCCACCAGTTTATCTGTTTACCTGGGGCGCTCAGGAATACTTGCGTTGCTTTGTGCAACAATTGTCCTACGAACTGACCATGTTTCTGCCTGATGGTACGCCTGTGCGTGCTTCGGCTAACTTGACACTCCACGAGGTTGATATACTTATACCCCCAGGCAATCCGGAGGCTCCTTCTAGTGTGAACCGCACCGGGGATAGTCGGGAAAACCGCAGCAATAATCAGTAGTCTTTAAGGTGAAAACTCTAGCTATTCTTTAGATGGCGGAGGGATTCAAGTAGATAGTGTCTGGAATTTTAGCCCTTGATGGCGGCACTAAGCACGCTGCGGCTAAAGTCTTTGCTTCCCCCTTGGGATAGATTATGAGGCGGTCGCCTCATAGTAGGCAAGGTGGGGAAGGGGTCAAGAGGGAGAAACCAGCCACGTCCACAACTGGGAAGATGTGAAATCAGCAACAGTGAATAATGCCCCAGATGCGTCGAGAACCTTGGGGTCGTGGGTGGAGGCGATGCCAATTGTAGTAATTCCTGCGCCTACAGATGAACGAATGCCAGAGGGAGAGTCCTCAAATGCGATCGCTTGTTCGGCACTCATGCCAAAATGATTCAGAGCCAGTTGATAAGGAGCAGGGTCAGGCTTGCCCGCTGTTGCTTCTTCAGCTAAAACAACTTTGGCGAAAGCATCTGTCAATCCCAAAACTTTTAGCATGAATTCGGCATTCTTGCGTGGAGCATTTGTAACAATAGCTCGTTGCAACTTCAATTCCTCCGTCCATGCCAGCATATCCAAAAGTCCATCCAGCGGCTTTAGTTCTGGTGCCAATTCCCGGAAATAAGCTTCTTTATCTTCAGCTAATTGTTCCCCTTCTGCTATCGACAGGTGTGGCAAGATATCTTGAATAATAACTGGGTTAAGTCGTCCACTAATCCGGGTTTTGTAGAAGGTTTCGTCAATTTCTAAACCGTAGTTTCTCAATATTTCCTGCCAAGCCTTGTAATGGATTGGGTCAGTGTTTACCAGAGTCCCGTCCAAGTCAAATAAAATTGCTTCAAGCATAGTTTTCCAAGCAAGACGGCACAATAGAAGAATATCCCGATTTAAGAAGCAGCACAAATACAGCGATCGCAAAGCGGGATGTGTTCTGTCTGGCGTGTATCTATACCTTTACCAATGTCATCAAACTTTTTGTTATACGGTGCTAACGGCTATACCGGAACCCTCATCGCCAAATTAGCGGTGCAGCGAGGGTTACGCCCTATCCTGGCTGGACGCAATGCCGATAAATTGGAGCCGCTAGCGACATCCCTTGGTTTAGAACACCGCGCCTTTAGTTTAGACAATTCGGTTGCCGTGGATGCGGCTTTAGGGGATGTAGCAGCCGTACTGCACTGTGCTGGCCCCTTCTCTAAAACCTCACAGCCAATGGTTGAAGGGTGCTTGCGGACGAAAACTCACTACTTGGATATTACCGGGGAAGTCGCAGTCTTTGAGGCAGCGGCTGCCAAAGATGCTGAAGCCAAGGCCGCAGGAGTGATGCTGCTTCCTGGCGTAGGCTTTGATGTCGTCCCCTCTGATTGTCTAGCATCTTACCTCAAAGCACAGATGCCCTCAGCAACACATCTCGCCCTTGGTTTCACCGCAGGTAATATGTCGCGAGGAACTGCAACGACGATGGTGGAGGCGCAGGATAAAGGCGGTTTGGTACGGCGTGGTGGGGTTCTTACTCCGGTTCCTGCTGCCTGGAAAACTCGGATGATTGATTTTGGACAAGGCGCAGTTTTAACCACGACAATTCCTTGGGGAGACGTATCTACAGCCTTTTACAGCACAGGGATTCCCAACATTGAGGTTTATACGGCTGTCTCCGAATCTGCTTATCGGGCTATGGTGGCAAGTCGATATCTGGGCTGGTTGCTGGGGTTGCCTATAGTACAGAATTTACAGAAACGTCTAATTCAATCTCAAGCGCCAGGGCCAACAGATGCACAGAGAAAGGAAGGTGTAACTAGGCTGTGGGGAGAGGTGTCAGATTCTGGCTCAAGCAAGCGATCGCGGCTACAATGCCCGGAAGGTTATACTCTCACTTCAATGACGGCTTTGGCAATTGTAACCAAGGTGCTTGCCGGACAGGTGAGTGTAGGTTTTCAAACACCCTCCAAAGTTTATGGTGCCGATTTGATTCTAGAAATTGAGGGAGTGGTGAGAGAAGATATCAACTAGGCTAATGGCTAATTTTCCATTTCCCTCTAGACCTCTTATACTTCTCTCTGATGAGGGCTGTCAGTTTTATGCGCTGAATCCCCTCTGTTTGTTGCTGCTATTTAACCTTTTATGTTTTTATTTCTCTCGAAACTGCTACCGCTATTTTTCTACCCTTTGGGATTTGCCTGCGTGCTGATGGTTGTGGCACTTGTATTGTGGTGGAAGCGATCGCGCTGGACTCCTATACCGATTTCTTTGGCTTTGATTGCTCTATTGGTGGGGAGTAATGGCTGGGTGAGTAACGCTTTGATGCGAAGCCTGGAATGGCAAAATCTCTCAGCCGCAGAACTCCCATCGGCAGAAGCCATCGTCATCTTGGGAGGCGCTACTAAGCCAGCTTCGCCACCCCGTTCCGGTGTCGATTTGAGCGAAGAAGGCGATCGCGTCCTGTATGGTGCCGAGTTATACCGCAAGGGCAAAGCGCCGCTGGTAATTGCCAGCGGCGGACGTATTGACTGGCGACGATCTGGAGCGTCGGAGTCAGGGGATATGGCGGTAATATTGGAAACATTAGGTGTCCCAAAAGATGCTATTCTCCAAGATCCCACTTCGCTCAACACCTACGAAAATGCAGTGAATGTGCGGCAAATCCTGCGATCGCGAGGGATTGGTCGGGTATTATTAGTTACTTCAGCATTTCATATGCCGCGATCGCTGCTGATTTTCAAGCGTCAGGGCATAGAAGCGATCGCAGCACCTACCGACTTTCTGGTAACACAAACCGACTTACGCGAAACCAACAGCAGCATCCAATCTACCGTGCTGAATGTTCTACCAGACGCGGAAAGGTTACAACGGTCAACTAGAGCTTTAAAAGAATACATTGGAATAGTAATCTATCGCCTGAGAGGCTGGCTTTAATCAATTTTGGATTTTAGATTTTAGATTGAATTCAAAATCCAAAATAAATAACCCCTAATCATCATGTCACAAAAGATACTACGAATTATCATTGGGACTCAACCAGCTGCTGAAGTCTTTGCCACATACCGGGCGACTCACGATTTTTACCGAGAAGTGCAATACCGGGAAGAGTTAAAATCTTACTCCGAATGGTATTACATGACGGCAGAAAGCAACCGCCGAGAGTTGCAGAAAATGCGGGGTGACATCAACATATTCGGCTGGTTTAATCGCCGTAAGAAATAAATGGCTAATTGCTAATAGCAGTCAACAATTAGCCATTAGCAATTAGCCTACTCGATGATTTCTATTTCATCTTCGCGGAAATGACCTCTAAATTTTTTCTCAAACTGGATTACAACGGGAAGGTTAGCGCTTATGGGTTTGCCGTGTAATTCATTTGCAAACCCGATAACTTCTCCTTCCCGATCCTTGACATCAAAAGGTTTACCCCTGTTTTCAGGATGGTGATAAACAATTACAGATTTGATGACGCGAACGCGATCGCCAACTTTCATTCTTACAATCTCCGGCTGGGTATCTGAGCCAAACTGGTGCAGTCTGCAAGCGGGGATTCCCGCTTCCACAACATTGAACTGGGAGCATTGCCTATCCAGCGGCTTCTCTCTACCCAGCGTCCAGCAAAGTGCTATTTTGAACAATTTTATATTTTTGCACAGGAAGGTACTAAGGGGATTAGGGATTGGGGATTGGGGATTGGGGATTAGGGATTGGGGATTAGGGATTGGGAATTGGGGATTTGGGATTTGGGATTAGGGATTGGGGATTGGGAACCCTTGAAGATTCTTCACCCAGTACCCAGTACCCAGTCCCCAGCCCCTAGGGTGGTGGTAGCGGTGATGGGGAGGCAGTATCTGGCGAGGGTAGAGGCTGGGCTGAGGGTGGAAAAATGCGATCGCGCATCTGATTGAACCCCCGTTCATCATATTTCCGCCAAGCGTACAACCCAGCAATACTGCCTCCAATCAGCAGCAGCAATAACCCCAACCATAAAGCTAAAGTTTTATGGCGGCGCTGTCGTGGCGTTGCCGGAACCGGAACTTCTTGAGAAGGCACAGCCTCAGCGTAAACTGCCCCTTCGACAATCTCAGGTTGCAGGTTGACTGTTGGCATTAGAGCTTTACTGCCTATCTCCCCAAGGTTGAGTAACACTGGATACTCTGGGGAAACGCGGCAGTAAGTAATTACCACAGACGTATTATCGTGACCATTCTTTTGATTAGCCAACTCAATCCATGACTGAACCGCTGCCTCTAGAGGAATCTTGCTTTGCATAATAGGCTCCACGAAATCCGCCCAAGATTGCTCAACCCAGTTGTTATCGCTTAGACCATCGGAACACAGCAGCAGCAAGCCGTCTTCTTCCACAATGAACCGTTGCACGTTGGGACGCAAAAACTCAGCATCCCGCGTACCCAACGCCTGCGTAAGTGCGCCAGAATCGGGGCGCTGCAATGCCTCGCGGTAGAAACTGCGCCCCAAGCGCACCTCCCTAGAAGCAACATCATCGTCTACAGTCAGCTGCTGACAGGAATGGGGAGTAATCCAGTAGGCGCGGCTATCCCCAACATTGGCGATGTAGAGTTCGTGGGCGTTGTCTAATAAGGTTTGCGGGTTGGGACTAATCTTTTGTGGCAACTGAAGCGCCATAACTAGCGTCGTTCCCATGCGTCGCCGGGACTCTCTGCCTTGTTCGTCATTTCGGGAGGAAATCAGGTTATTCACCACTCTGATACTTGCTGCCAGCTGCTCCTTCAGGAGTTCAGGCTGCACCATTTCCGTCTGTTCTGCCACCTCCGCCAGAAGCGCCCGCACTTGCAACTTCAGGGATTGTACTGCTAGAAGGCTGGCAACTTCTCCGCCTTCGTGACCGCCAATTCCATCGCAAACGATGCTCAAGTGGGGAAGCAGTGGGTCATTCAGAGAAGTGTAGTCTGCTTTTGAATCCTGTACTGTGGGATAGCAAGTATCTTCGTTGTGGTCGCGCTGAGGGCCAGTATCTGTTGCTCCAGCAACCCGCAAGCGCAAGGGCAAAAGGGCGGCTTGTTCCAGTAATAGCTGATTCAGCTTTTGGGCGATCGCTTTCTCGGAAGTATTCCCGGCTTGCATCTGTTCGCATATCTCTAAAACCTGCGTCGCCACCGATACGTGTATCAATCTACACCATCTAGCCCATAACGAACCCAGGTCATAGAGACTAGGAACAAAAGTTGCGCTTTCTTCCAGTGGCAGTTCCACAAATGCTTGGGTAACAACATCTGACTTGTCTGATGCACCATTACCGTTATGTGTTGGGGAAAATCCTATACCCGTGTCTTCGACTGGATCGGCGTAAAGTTCCAATAGGCGCACCCGCCACCCGTCTACCCGAAGATTGTCTTCCACTAAAAGGCTATAAGATACACCATTATCTGCTAAAGGTTTCCAAAGTTCCAAAATTTGCCAAAGCCAATAAATCTGACGCACTGCTGGTGCTTGCGGCAAAGCTTCCACCAAAGAAGGGACAAGCTTGCCAGTCGCATCTATTGGCGCATCCAGTAAGAGAATTTCGACAGCAGCAGTCGAAGTTTCTAGCACAGCGTATCCATAAGCCTCCGGGACGTGGAGGCGCTGGGGATACAAACGCAGGTAAGGGTAAACGCTGTTTGGCAACTGTTCGGGGTGAGGCGGCTGTTCGGGAAGGGTATCCCGCCAAATTTGAGGTGCAACAACCTGATATCTGCCTTGTACTAACTCGCCAGGTGGGATCGCTGCTGCGGCTGGGTTAGCTGCCCAAAGATAGCGATGTCCTAAGAGGATGTCCTTCGGTTCGCGTTGAAACTGGGAACTGTTCATAAATTAAAGTTTTTATACAAAAATCTTAAATCATACTGTCAATAAGAAAAATTGAGTTTTTTCCTCGGAAACATAGATGAAGTGTTGTAGTAAATAATAAAGTCACGATGTCTTCCAATCCTAACTGGCTAGAGTGGAATAGTGGATTGTACCTCAATAACTACACTCACGCCTGCTATCAAGAAGGGATTGAGTTTTATGACGATCTGGTTACTGGTAAGGCAAATAAATACCTCTCCACTTATGGGGTTGCTGGGAAGCTTCTTTGGATTGAACCTGACTATGTTTTGGTTAATAGTAGGGGCAATGCTTTGCTTAGTAGAACTGTTTGTACCAACGGCTTTTACCGCCTTTATGATGGGCATGGGCGCTTTTGTGGTGGCGCTGGTTACGATGCTGCTACCACTGAAGGGGGCTTTTCAGGTGGCGCTTTGGCTGGTGCTTTCCACTGCTTTCGTCTACCTCAGCCATCGCTTGATGCCGAAGCGTCGGGTATCGTCTATTGAAAATGCTACCGAGGCTCAAACCGTTTCAGAGATTTTGCCAGGAGAGACGGGTAGGGTTCTATACGAAGGTAGTTCTTGGCGGGCAAGGTGTGGGGATGAGAAACTAGCGATCGCTCCCAATCAAAAAGTTTACATTGTGGGACGCGAAGGCACAACTCTGATTGTGCTGCCAGCAAATCTGTTGAAGTCATAGTCCTAATATTCTAATCGGACGAGTTACAAAGAACGAGGTTTAAAATGGAATCATTTTTTAGTTTATTGATAGCTTTAGTCCTGGGTGGTTCTGCCCTCTCAGGTGTCAAAATTGTAACCCAAGGAAACGAAGCTTTAGTGGAAACTTTGGGTAAATATAACGGCAAGAAACTCAAGCCGGGTCTAAATTTTGTTATTCCAGTTTATGAAAGAGTAGCTTATCAAGCAACCATTCGGGAAAGAGTTCTAGACATTCCTCCCCAGCAATGTATTACCCGCGACAACGTTTCTATCACTGCTGATGCTGTAGTTTACTGGCGAATTTTGGATTTAGAGAAAGCTTACTATAAAGTGGAAAATCTCCAGTCAGCAATGGTGAATTTAGTATTAACTCAAATTCGCTCAGAAATGGGTAAATTAGAACTAGATGAAACCTTTACAGCCCGTACTCAAATTAATGAACTTTTGCTAAAAGAACTGGACGAATCTACCGATCCTTGGGGAGTAAAAGTCACGCGGGTAGAACTGCGAGATATTGTTCCTTCCAAGGCGGTACAGGAATCAATGGAATTACAAATGTCGGCAGAACGTCGCAAACGGGCGGCAATTTTGACATCTGAAGGCGAACGAGAATCAGCAGTTAACTCTGCTAGAGGTAGGGCTGAAGCGCAAGTTTTAGACGCAGAAGCTCGTCAAAAATCTGCAATTCTGGAGGCGGAAGGTCAACAAAAAACAATCATTCTCAAAGCTCAAGCCGAACGTCAACAGCAAGTTCTTAAAGCTCAGGCTACAGCTGAGGCGATGCAAGTGATTTCAAGAATCCTCAAAACTGATGCCAATGCCCAAGAAGCTCTGCAATTCTTAGTAGCCCAAAATTATATCGAAATGGGGACGACGATTGGCAAGAGTGACAGCAGCAAGGTGATGTTTATGGACCCCCGCAGCATTCCTGGTACTTTGGAGGGACTTCGCTCGATTGTGGGAGAATCTAATCAGCCGCAATTTTTAGATTTAGACGAAGACGCTTAATTAGTTAATGGCTAATGGCGATGAACAATTAGCCATTAGCTATCCTTCAGTTAGCTGTTTTCACTAGCAACAGGAGCGATAGAGCAGCGATCGCATAGTCCAAAAAACTCCAGCGTGTGGTAAAAAATCTTAAAGGAGTGCGACTGTTGCAACTGCGTCTCCAGATTATGAACTGGGCATTCGTTGATGGGAATTGAGTCTCCACACTGCAAACAAGTCAGGTGATGCTTGTCTTGCTGGACACTGCTGTAGAGCGATTCGCCACTAGCCAACGTCCGCACCTGCACTACGCCTTCTAGTTTCAAAGCTTCCAAAGAGCGATAAACTGTTGCTAAACCCATACTCTGATCGCGATTGCGAAGTTCTACATAGATATCCTGAGCTGAGACAGCTCGGTTCATTGTCTTGAGCAGGTTCAGAATCCGATCCTGACTGCGGGTGCGTTGGGCTTTCATGGTCTCATCTGGTTTAGATATTCTTAATCTTTTCAGGTTTTAACTGATAACAGTCTCTATTTCCACGTTAGATCATCGAAGATCACCCATCTTGCACCCGTCCAGCTTTAAAATAGTACATCTGTGACATTGGAAGTGAAAAATTGGGGAATCGTCTGTGAATCTGAAATATCAGGCTAAAATTTACGTGACGCTCCGACCTTCAGTTCTCGATCCAGCTGGCACGGCGGTACAGTCGAGTTTGCAGCATTTGGGATATGAAAATGTCGAGCAGGTGCGAATCGGGAAGTACATTGAGCTGATGGTAACGGCATCTGAGGAGGATGAGGCGCGTCAGCAATTGGATCGGATGTGCGATCAGTTGTTGGCAAATCCGGTAATTGAAAATTATCGGTTTGAATTAATTGAGGTGGAAGCGCAGACAGGCGTGATTTAGGTTTTTCACCCCACCCCAACCCCTCCCCGTCAACGGGGAGGGGCTAAGAGGAAGGAGGGTTTTTGGGAGAAGGAAAAAAAATGAAATTTGGGGTTGTGGTTTTTCCAGGTTCAAATTGCGATCGCGATGTCGCCTATGTGACTCGCGATATGCTTTCTCAGCCGACGCGAATGGTTTGGCATGAAGAAACTGATATTTCGGATTTAGATGTGGTGGTGATTCCGGGTGGTTTCAGCTACGGGGATTATCTGCGTTGCGGCGCGATCGCTCGTTTCTCCCCAGTAATGAAAGCAACAATCGAACACGCCTCACAGGGTAAGTTTGTCTTGGGTATTTGCAACGGTTTTCAGGTGCTAACTGAGGCGGGATTGTTACCTGGGGCTTTGGTACGAAATCGGGATTTGCATTTTATTTGCGATCGCTCTCCTGTCAAAGCCGAGCGCACTAATCTCTCTTGGACGCAAGAATACAAATCTGGGCAAGTTATCACATTACCAATTGCCCACGGCGAAGGTCAATATTACGCCGATGCCGATACTCTGGCAAAGTTGGAAGATAACAATCAAGTCGTCTTCCGCTATGAAGGAGACAATCCCAACGGTTCTATAAATAATATTGCAGGGATTTGCAATATTAAGGGAAATGTACTGGGAATGATGCCGCACCCAGAACGCGCCTCAGACGCTATGCTGGGCGGCACTGATGGCATAAAACTGTTTCAAGGATTGTTAGCAGCAGTCGGTGCAGTGGCGTAGTTGCGGCTTGAGCGAGTGGTGTGGTGATTGTAGGCGATCGCTGCTAGGCTGGCGACAAGACAAGTGCTTCCCAGCCACAGCAGGATGTAGGTAGGAGCCATCACCACGCCTATCTGGAACCAAGTCCAGACGTGAAATACCATTACTAAAGCAAAGAAAATTGCCGCGATCGCACTCCGCCATACTTGGACTGGCGGACGACGGCGTGCAGCGGCAACTACTGTCAGCGTGGTAGCAACCAAGTTGGCTGGAACCAGAAACGCACAAATGGCGATACAGTGGGTGCGCGAGAATTCGGATAAGGTATTTAAGTCGAGCATTATTTTATTGTATCGAATTGCAAAATTTTACAAGACTTTTCTTTTTAGAGAATCACACTCTCTGCTGTTGATAACATTTATTCACATAGACAGGTGATCGCTTTCTTAAAAAAGAGTATTAGCGCGTCTAAATAAAACTACATAATTTGTTTTAAATCTAATACAAACCCAGGTAAAACATCTTCCCCTGATAAAGTTGCCGGATTTTCTAGAATTTCCACATCCTGACCTTGACGATAGATTTCCACTCGCTGGTTTTTTCGGTCTATCAACCAACCCAATCTAGCGCCATTTTCCATGTACTCTTGCATTTTCTCTTGCAATTCTTTGAGAGAATCACTCTTCGATCGCAACTCAATCACAAAATCGGGACAGATGGGAGCAAATCCCTGTTGTTCTTCGGCGGTTAAAGCATCCCAGCGATCGCGACGAATCCAAGACGCATCAGGGGAACGATTTGCGCCATTAGGCAGTGTGAAGCCACTTGAAGAGTCGAAGCCTTTGCCTAGATTAGTCTGTTTGTTCCAGATTCCTAACTCTACGGCAATATCAAAGTTATGGTTGCCAGTTTCGCTACCTGTAGGTGGCATAATAATTAATTCTCCCGCTGCTGTGCGCTCAAATCTATAATCGCGGTTGTTCTGACACAGCTTCCAAAACTGCTCATCAGTCAAATCGATTTTCAATTCGAGAGTTGAAGGCAATGCGATCGCAGCCGTTTGCATAGACTTATCCCTACATCTTCCTCTGGTATACACTTTCTAGTCTAGTTGTGAGCTAAAACCTGACGCATCATCTGGTTTTAATAGCATTTAATAGTTTTTTTTATTTCCATCTACAGGCTGACAAAAGGTTCCCTCTTTAGGAAGTTAGGAATAAAATTTATAAATTCTATTATTAATAAATGTAAATATCTGAACCGAATAAACGTTATCTGCGGATTGTAAGAGTAACAAAGGAATAGACCCAGTATTATGAATTCGCTTACTAACTCTGAGGCGAAAAGTACGCCAACAGCTCAATTAAAATCCACAAATTACGATCGAGCCGAGCAGCAATTTATAAATCTGCTCGAAATGGAAGATTTAGACAAGAAAATACAAGCACAACCAGCGATCGCTACTGACTTTGAAACGGCAATGGGAGCGGCGCTGAAAAGTGCATATGAAGACGCACCGGGCGATGATGCCGCACACCGCTTTTTACAGCGTATACTTTATCGCATTAATCGCCTCAAACTGTTTTGGTACGACGATCTGCGACACTACACTAACGAGCGGTCTATCTACTTGCAATTAGTGCGCGACCAAATTGAGGAAGCTTGGCAAGACTGGGAAATAGCCCAAATTGACGTAGCAGCACTGCAAAAACTTGATCCCAAGCAAGCGCTAATTGATCGTGTAGCTGCCGATCTCGATCCATCTTTGTCAGATGATAGTCGCTATCTGCGGGAACAGATGACTGAGGCAGGTTATCGTCACCTGCTGGCAATTGGTTCCTTTGATGGCTTAGTCGAAGGCAGCCGTTTGTCTCGTATCCTGGGTGGTGCGGCAAATGAGGTGCAGTGTACGCTCACCAAAGTGCTGCTAGAAGAGTACGGTAACGGTCGTTATACTCGCAAGCATTCTACATTTTTTGCCCAGATGCTTAACGAGTTTGGGATGAACACCGAGCCAGAGGCATACTTTGATTTAGTACCTTGGGAAGTGCTGGCTTGCGATAATCATAACTTCCTCGTGACGGAGCGTAAAATCTACTTCTTACGCTACTGCGGTGGACTGACCTATTTTGAAGTGGCTGGCCCTTCATGGTACAGGAACTATTTAGCCGCAGCGCAACGGTTGCAACTATCAGCGGCGGCGATGGGTTATTGGGAACTGCACATTAAGGAAGACGAACGCCACGGACAGTGGATGTTAGATGATGTAGCTTTGCCTCTAGCGGAGCAATACCCAGGTGAAGCGTGGCAGCTGGTGCTAGGGTATGACCAAGAAAAGCTGATGGGCGATCGCGCAGGTTCCGCCGTCGTGCGATCTGTCCGCGAAGCCGAAAGGTAATTGGATTTCTAATTTTCTCTCCTTGTGTAGGGGGTACTTTCAAAGTATCCCCAATGAAATAACCCCAGCAAATTAAGCTTGCCGCGCTACTACGATTTTTCAAGGGTTTTAGGAGTTTTGTCAGTCAATCAGGCTGCCTACAGTAATTACTGTATTCAAAAGCACAGCTTAGCTTAATATCAGGTCAATTCTTTAAGTAGAACTATGTCTATCTTCCGGTAGGAGTTGTAGCAAAAAATAGCAGTTAATCTGCTTTACATACGATAAGTTTTGAGAAAAATAGCAAATACCTCTGGCAATTCCAACCCTAACCAAAACAAGAATTTTCCTGAATCGGTGCTGCGCGATCGCAAAACCTATGACTGTTTTCAATTCAACCGCCAATTAAGTTGCCGAGACCTTGTTGGCAACATCAAAAACCACAGCTGTCTAGAAAATTAAGAGAAAACATTACTATGAAGCCTTCTCATTTGTCCAGAATCTTGTTTGCTGGTACTTTTGCCCTGACTGTAGCCACTCTACCCTTAGCTTTGCCTACTTCTGCCCAGACTGGCGGTGGTGCGGGTGGTTCGGGTTCCGGGACTGGTGGTGCAGGTAGCACTACTGGAACTACTGGAACTACTGGAACTACTGGAACAACAGGGACTGGTGGTGCAGGTAGCACTACTGGAACGACTGGAACGACTGGAACGACTGGAACAACAGGGACTGGTGGTGCAGGTAGCACTACTGGAACTACTGGAACTACTGGAACAACAGGGACTGGTAGTGCAGGTAGCACTACTGGAATAACAGGTGCAGATAGCACTACTGGAACAACAGGGACAACAGGGACTGGTGGTGCAGGTAGCACTACTGGAACTACTGGAACAACAGGGACGACAGGGACTGGTGGTGCAGGTAGCACTACTGGAACTACTGGAACAACAGGGACGACAGGAACGACTGGTGCAGGTAGCACTACTGGAACAACAGGTGCAGATAGCACTACTGGAACTACTGGAACGACAGGAACAACAGGTGCAGATAGCACTACTGGAACGACAGGAACGACAGGAACAACAGGAACGACAGGAACGACAGGTGCAGGTGGTTCAACTTCTGGGACAACCACGGCTCCTTACGGTGCTACGACAACTCCTGGTGGTACGACTGGGACAACCACGGCTCCTGATGCCACGACTGGGGCAACTACGGCTCCTGATGCCACGACTGGAGCAACTACGGCTCCTGATGCCACGACGACAACTCCTGGTGATACTACTGGGACAACCACTTACTCTGGAGTTCGTTCTGAAACACGTGATAGCAATTCCTGGGGCTGGCTAGGTTTGCTTGGTTTAATCGGTTTAGCCAACTTGTTCCGCAAGTCCCCAGAACCTGCGCGTCAACGCTAATCCAAACTGCTGCGAGTGCGGATGGCAGTAAGGTTATGGTGGCGAATTCTGGCTGTTGAAATTAAGCGTTTTAATTTCAACAGTCTAGACAACGGCTGAGATAGACAATTTCCCAGAACACACCTCTTAAAAGTGTGTTCTGGGAAATTGGTGGGATCGCAAGTTTGTTTTAGTATTCAAAGCAATAAAACTTGTTTTTCAGTAAAATATCTTAAATTTAAGAGTAATGAATATATATCTAAATGCCCGACTTCTCAAAGAAGTCGGGCATCTCGCATTCACAAATCGTTTAGGGCTGCTATAGCGTAATATTTTTTAGATGGGTATAAGAAAAAAAACCTGGGAGTTTCTGGGTGGAAGCCAAGGGCAGTGTTAAGGATTTTTACAATAGCGAGAAGCTAGCGTAATCGTGACATATGCGATCGCGTAAACCTCTACTACAACCCGGAACGCTTCCCACACTAGGAGCGAGCCTAGCAAAGTGTATTTGCGCCATTTTGCGTAAGCTCTCTTCCCAGTTGTTACTGAAGGAGCTTCTATGCTGTAGACTCTACGCTTACCGCATAGCCGACCTTATCGCATTGGTTTGTACCTTATGGCTCATGAGTCTAGCGGAGACTTAGGAGTTAATGCCTTATTTTCCCAACCCTTGTAGAAGCTCCCAGGAGCGTTAACCACAGGTTCTGATCTGTTGTCCTTAATAGACAAGATAACTGCTATTGTTTTCACCACCGTCTACCTGAAGAATTGCTTCAACGTTAAGAGTGCGTGTAATCATTTATACACAAAAGCCCCTTACTGAAATCCAGCAACAAGTTAAAACTGCGCTACAAAATATTGGGTTTATGAAGTTTCATTTCAACGCTAAACCTAGTGGCTTGAAGGGGTAGAAGTATTTATTAATGGTTGTTACAACTGGAGTCTAGACAAATACCAAGCCGCTATATGAATGCTTAAAATCAAAATATGATGACAAAGCGTTATAACAACCAACAAATCCAATCGTTCGCCCAATCAGTTCTGAACGATGGCTATTGCGTGTTGCCCAATTACTTCTCTCCAGCAACACTCAATTCCTGGCGTGAGGCTTTCGCGCCAATGCTCTCGGATCACATCGCCCGCGAAGGTAAGCTGCGTAATCGCGGCACATCCCGCTACTATGTCACCCTTCCCTTCACAGCTCCCTTTGCTGACCCCAGTATCTACGAAGATGACGATATTTTGGCAATTGTTGAGCTATTGGTAGGCAAAGATGCAGTCATGTGTCAGCTGGCGACGGACACGCCCTTACTGGGATCTGAATATCAAGATGTGCATAGAGATGCGCCGCCACTTTTCCCGGAAACTGGTGAAGAAACACCACCTTTCCAGCTTGCAGTCAACTTTCCACTCGTAGATATAACCCTGGAAAACGGCCCGATGGAGATTGTGCGCGGTACGCACATGATCTCAAAGGAGGAAGGACTGCGCCGCATGGAGTCGGGTGAAATAAAGTTAGAACCGATCACGATGCGACTAGGTGATGTGATGATCCGCGATGTGCGGGGTCTGCACCGGGGTACTCCTAACTATACGGAAACACCACGCCCGATGGTGGTAATTGGCTATAGTCGTCGCTGGCTATATCGTCCGGAGGTGTGTATTCATGTCCCGCGTGCTACTTACGATACCCTCTCGGAACGCGCCCGCCATTTGTTACGTTTTAATCCGATTGTCGAATCCGTTGATGAAAAACCCAAAGTTGAGGTTTATCAGTCTTACGCTTACTAAGAATATCTAATTGGATTAAAACCGACACCTAAATTACCCTGTTTGCCCAGCTGCATTTTGTTGAATATTTGCAGATGAGACAGGGTAATTGGTTTTAGGAGAATTTTTGTGATGTTTGGAATGCGATCGCATTCCATCCCAAAGTTTCTTGCTTAGCCTTAGCGGGACTTAAACAATTTCTAAGCGGCTAAGGGGGAGCAAGCCTTATCCCAGCAGTATTGCCTCCAAGCCCCTAAAGCGCTTCACCAAAGGCTTTTGTATAGATATTTACAGATAAAATCAAAACTCGATCGTGCCTTTAGGCAGACGAATAGATAAAACAGCCGGGTTAATTTGGAGTAAGTTGGTTAATTGGCTTCAGATAGCGATTTATCAGCGCTAAGAAGGCATTAAGGATACTTAATAGAAAAACTACTAATACTGCAAGTTTTACAAAAGTTTTGTAGCCGGAACTGTAGTAGTATGCTGAATTGTTTAGCGTAGATACAAAAAGCCGATGCTCCTATCTACAGAGGTTGATTCTGGCTCGTCCACCTAATCTTTAAACCCACGGTTTCCTGCCACCATTACTGAAGAAAAGAGCTGAGGGATAGCAACCAGTGCTTATGTGCTTGTTAGAAAAATCCGCACATAGACCTAGATAAACACGTTGATAAAAAAGATGGAGCCAGAAATGATATGAATTTCGATGAATTTTTTCAGGATATAAAGGTTGCACACTGGCGCGCAGCTACTTTGAACGAGTACGCTCGTAAATCGATTTTACAGCAACAAGACCTAGTATTAGAATCTTTCGAGGAGCTGTATGCTGCTTTGGAAAAACTTCAAGTAGCTCAGGAGCAGTTAAGCTTATTAAATCAGAAGCTTGCTGCGGCTCACCAGGTAGCCCAAGCGGAACGCCAGCGCTACCAAGACTTATTGGAATTTATCCCACCCTGTCTGGTGACTGATATGGCAGGGGTCATTCAGGAGGCAAACAGCGCTGCGGCGACGATGCTCAACGTCCCGCAGCGGTTCTTGGTGGGTAAGCCGCTGGTTCTGTTTGTAGTTGAACAAGAGCGTCGAGCGTTTCGTTGGGAACTAAATCGGCTCTGCCAAGTGGATCGGCTTGAGGAGTGGAAAGTGCATTTGCGATCGCGCGATAGGGAGCAGTCTATGGATGTGTCCCTGACGGTAGCTACTATCCGCAACTGGGGAGGCAAAGCGATCGCTCTGCGTTGGCTTCTGCGGGACATCACTCTCGTTGAGGAAGAAGGAGAGGAACTGCGGTTACTCAAAGAAGCTGTGCAACAGATCGAAGAGTGCATCGTTATCACATCAGCCGAACTTGATGAACCTGGCCCAAAAATTCTCTTTGTTAACCCAACTTTTACTAAAATGACGGGTTATACTGCCGAAGAGATTATTGGCAAAACACCACGTATCCTGCAAGGCTCTAAAACAGATCGCTCAGTCTTAGAGAAATTGCGTCGGAACTTGTCGCAGGGACAACCATTTCAGGGTGAGACAATAAACTACAGCAAGGATGGTAAGGAATATAAGGTGCAGTTTAATTGCGCCCCCATCCACAACGAACGAGGAGAAATTAAGCATTTTCTCTCCCGCCAACGCTACATTCCTCTAGAGCATTCCAATGATGCAAATTGTTTGGAAACCCCACCCTCACCGTAAACGGTGAGGGTGGGGTTTCCAAACAAAAGTGATTTTTTTTCAAGTATGCCGATAACGCGATCGCGCTCGAAATTGCTTTGCGAACATTCACTTGTGGATAAATGGTAATTGCTGACATACTCCTGCACTGATTGCAAGCAATGTAGAAGTTGGGTTGAGTAGAGGAACCTCACCCAAGACGCATAAGTTTTTGTTGGGTTTCTCAAACCACATAAAACTTTTCTATAATTAGACTATTAAATTGTTAATTATCATGTCTTTATTAATTAAAATTGCGAAAACAAAAATAAATTTTAATTTTATTCATTTCAACATTTTCAGGACTTACGCAACTGGCTCACCCGAGCGCCATTCAATAGTACGGATGTATTATTTACAGTCAACCGCCAAAGAGGCTCTTACTCAAATTAGTAATAGTAATTGATAGCGTCAGGATGTCTTTAACATTTTATGAGAAAATTAGGAGCGTCGGGCATCAGAATCAGAAGAGAATGATGAAATTTACTAAACTTAACTATTGCCAATACTTACTAAGTAGTCAAATTAATTATACTCTTACCAATTTGGCAGACCATTTGGGGCAGATTAGCCATGATAAAATCAATCGCTATCTTAAGAATGAAAAGCTAACGCCACGTTTACTTTGGGATAATGTCAAAGATATCATAGAAATAAATGATAACGCCTATCTAGTTTTTGATGGTACAGTAATTGATAAACGATATGCTACGGAAATAGAAACAAGCAAACGGCAGTACAGCGGGAACGAACATGGTGTAATCCAAGGAATTGGGCTAACAAATTGTATATATGTCAATCATGAGGTTGGAAAATTTTGGGTAGTTGACTATCGTATTTATGACCCCCAAAGAGATGGAAAAACAAAGATAGACCATGTGATGGAGATGCTGCAAAACCTTGTATACCATAAACGTTTACCGTTTAAAGCCGTCTTAATGGATAGTTGGTATGCCACAAATAAATTGATGTTATATATTGATGATTTGGGTAAATATTATTATTGCCCTCTCAAACGTAATCGACTTGTTGATGATACGGGCAAGGAAAAAGATTATCAGAAAATTGAATTATTATCTTGGGATAAAGAGGAGTTAGAATCAGGTAAAATAGTTAAAATAAAAAAGTTTCCTGGGGCAAAGAAAGTGAAACTATTCCGGGTGACTGTCTCTACCGATAGAACGGATTTTATCGCTACAAACGATTTATCTCAAGACTCGACGGACGTTGTACAAAAAGTGTGTAAGGTGCGTTGGAAGGTTGAGGAGTTTCATAGAGAATTAAAGCAATTGACTGGTATTGAATCATGCCAATGTCGCAAAGGACGGATTCAAAGAAACCACATTGCCTGTGCTATTTTAGTCTGGCTTAGGCTGAAAAATTTAGCTTATCAAAGTGGACAAACCATTTATCAAATTAAGCATGGATTGTTGTCAAATTATTTAGTTAAACAACTAAAACGTCCGGACATTCCCATGTTTATCGTTTAGTTTTTGGGTACTTGGCGAGAGTGCAAGCGCCATTGCTTGTGACAGTTGCGTAAGTCCTGATTTTTTGCTGTTGCACATATGAAAGTTTATAAAGACAGCCAATGTTTTACACACGAAGAAGTAAAAAAAAATAAACTTAAAACTATTTTTAAGTAAACTCTATTAGTTACAGAGGAGCGGATTTTAAAGGTGCATCTCTCATCACTGATAATCCGCACTATCGATTCTTCGGTCTTTGGGATGAGTACAACTTCGTTACCAATGGGTTACGCTGTCTCATTGCTGGGCATACTTTTGTGACTGCTGAGGATGTAGTAAGCCTACCTACACCCCAGATTTAGTCGATATTAGCCTGGATTTGTTAATTGACTAATAAATATGGAAACTAAACAAAACCAACACAGACTACTAATTATTGCTGGTATTCTTCTTGGCATGGGCTTCGCCGGATTTTTTGATGGCATTATGCTGCATCAAATCCTTCAATGGCACCATATGCTGACAAGCGTTCAGCCTACTACGAACATCGGCAATTTTGAAGTAAATACCTTCTGGGATGGTCTTTTCAATGCCAGCACATACGCCATGACTATAGCTGGACTCTTGTTGCTGTGGCGTGCGGGTTTGCGTGGCGATTTTGTGGGGAAATCAAAGACTTTTGGGGGAGCTTTGCTTGTTGGTGCAGGTGCTTTCAACGTAATTGAAGGAATAATTAACCACCACATTCTCGGCATTCATCATGTAAAATCTGGGCCTAATGAACTTGCCTGGGATATTGGATTTCTTATCCTTGGTGCGCTTCTTGCTGTGGTCGGTGGGATTCTATTGCGAGATGGAGGGCGGGAAATCGCAACTACTGAAATCAAAAGCTAAAATTGTAATTTTGTATCCAAATCTTTTTGCATTTACGCAACAACTGGAGCCAATTTACAACCTTAAAAAAATAACCATAGGCTCTTCAATTAAAACTTGACGACAGCAAACAAATAAGAGGCAGTAAACGTGTCTTAAGATAAATTAACCATTAGACCTCTTGCAAAAGTTAGCCCTGAAATAAATTTCGGGCTGAAAGCCAAAGTCAGCTTTAGCTGACTGGCAAACATTTTCAACCCGTTAAAACGGGTTTTAGCTTTAAGCCTGTAGCTTGCTTCTCGCTTTGCGAGTACTTTAGTTCAAGGCATTTATGCAAGAGGTTTATTATAGGTAAGTGGTGGCACTGGATATATTAGCTCTCATGTTTTCCTAGCCATAGAATAAGCAAGGTAGGAAGCGATCGCATCCACTTGTCGGGTGTATCCCAATGCTCGCAAATATATCCCTACGCTACTCAGGTACATTGCTTGTAATTTCCCATCTTCCTTGAGGAGGAGCCAATATTGCTACTTCCGAGATGTTTTTGTATTCTATTTAACAGACTAAATTAACAGTAAGCTGTATCTCCGGTGGGAAGATAGGACAATCCGAGTAAAGGTAAGTTTAAGGTACGGCTGTGAAGTCAACACTTCTCGGTTAAGCCATCAGGCTATTTTGCCTCGATGCTGCACAAACCATGTCTGTTAATGCAACGGCTAAAATTTCTTGAGGCTGCCGAAGGGTAGCCTTTGTCCGTGTAGCCGCACCCTTGAGGGTGGCGGCTATTAACCAAGAAGTATTAACTGTGGAGTACAGCGTAAAGCTAAGAGGAGCAAGGCACTCATAACCTGGTTTCTCTTAAAAAAAGCGGACTAAAACCACAAAAATATCAAAGTAATTCTGCATTTATAGGTGGAGGAAGATATGGAAGTAAGCGATCGCATACATGGTATTGGAGTATTTTCTGACCGTGAAGAAGCCCAACAGGGAATCAATGAATTAAAAGCTTCAGACTTCCCAATGGACAAAGTTTCTGTCATTGCTAGGGATGCAGACCACAACGATCAGCTTAGCGGTGCCGAGATGAGCGATCGCGTTGGTAGTCAAGATGTAGGATCTGCAACAGGAGTGGTGGCTGATGCTGTCACAGGCGCTACCTGGGGTACTATATTAGTTGGGTTGACCAGTCTAGCAATTCCCGGTGTAGGCCCAGTCTTAGCAGCGGGTTCCCTTGGCGTGGCGCTACTTACTGGCGTGGCGGGTACTGGATTGGGAGCATTAGCTAGTAATAATTTGGTTAAGGCGATGACCGATTTAGGCATTCCCGAAGAACAAGCTAGAGGTTATAGCGATCGCCTCCATCTAGGCAAGTATTTGCTTATAGTACATGGCTCAGATGAGGAGATTCATCGCGCTGAAGCAATCTTAAGCAATAAGGGTATTAAAGATTGGGGCATTTTTAATCCCGCACACGTTTAATACTCAGGACAGCACAAACAAAGGATGATTTTTGTAGGGCGGGCCGGAAGGTTCGCCCTCTTTATTACGGGAAGCTGGGATTTTCCTCTTCACCAATCCCCAATTTCCGCCTAATACAAGTGATCTTTAAACCCTACTTTCTCTATCTTAATACATATTGACTTTACCCGCCTTCCTTATTTTGGTATAAAGTCACTCTTAACCTGGGATAGAGGGTGTTAAAAAATATTACGTGTTACTTTATATATAGGCACAAATATGCTCTTAGAAGGAATACCTTTCTGAAATATCTGCGATAAAACAGCAACTGCTCTTATCTAGATGTTTTATCGAGGTTTAAATTTCACCATTAAATATCCAAAGCGAGCCTACTAATACCAATTGGCTAGATTTGCGCTACACTTGCGCTCTTTTGAAGTCTCCTTTTTTAAGGAGAGTAGGGAAAATATGGTGTATAGCATCACAAAGAAAAATTGGTAAAAGTCTAAGTAACGCTTACGCATCTATCCGGTCTATCCTTTCGGGGATAGTTTGTGCTGAGAAGCTTTAAAAATAATTTTTTTGAATTGCTATGACTAGCGGTATATTGCCCACCAAAGGTTCTGAAACTATACAGAACATTCAATCTTTAGAACTTTCTCTTTTGATGACCAAGCTCAAAAATAATATTTGGGCGTTTGGTATTCCATCTTGGCTTTTTGGAATCACCGATAGAAGTTTTGCTTCATTGGCTGATGGATATATCTCTCCAATAGAAATCTTCCAATTATTGACCGCCTTTTTCTTTTTTGGAAGTTGGCTATGTTTGAAACCAGAGCAAACATTTAATAGCGGTGGTGTTAGCACGGTCGAAAGATACCGGAAAGATTCAAATCCTTATCTGGATGAAGTATATATATCTACAGTTCAATCCAGAATGGTTGAACTGCAAGATCAACATATGATCAGCCAGGAATATATTTTGCCTGTTCCCTATCTCTGTCAAATCTATCATTTGTTGAACTTAAAACATCTGGAGACGATTCACAATTTCAGCCTGAATAACTTAAAAGTGATTAATGTTAGCCAGACTCAGCCAACAGAACTGGGTGGAATGGTTAAGTTTCAAACCATTTTAGATTCTCCAGCCAATGCTCTGAGGATTTGGAGGCAGCCGATAGTTGAAGCGGGATTAATATTGCATACTCCCTATACTGTAGAGCTGATAATTCCGGTCTACAACAACAAACATATAACTGTAATGTTTAGTGCTATTCCTCTGAATGAGAATGAGCATAAGTTGTTTATAGACATCTACAGTAATCTGGAATGGCCCAAACCATTGTTGCAAATCATCTTGCATTTTGCCGCTTGTTTGACACTGTTTGAAGATTTACCCTACTTGCGTAAACTAGCAGAAAGAAATATATACCGTTTAGTCAACTTAAGTCGGCGTTCAGATCGAGAAACAATGTGGCTTATGAGAAGATTCGTTGAGCTATATGGTGCGAGGAACCTAGAACCTCAACCACTTAGAGCAATTGAAGCAGTAGGGGAGTAGGGGACTGGAAGGGAGATTTCTCAATTTCCAATCTAAAATCATCCAAAATCGAGATACCTTCAGTAGGAATAAGTGGAAGCGATCGCGCAAAAATTTCATCTAACACTACAACCAGATTGTCCAGTTGTGTTGCAACCATTGTTAACACGCCGTCCAAAACAGGGGATAAAGATGTTGGTGACTCAGCAGTAAGCGATCGCATTTCTACAGAGTATCGGGGTCAACTCCCATCTGGCGCAGCCGCTCCGCTAAACGCTCTGCTCGTTGACGCTCCTGCCTAATTATTTCCTCTGGTGGAATAAGTCGATTGCCATTCTGGTCATACCAATAGAGCCATTCCCTCATGTATCCTTCATGAGTAAGTAGCTTAGTCGGAGTCTACTATTAGGCTTAAATCGCTCTACTCCTAAACTCAGAAAGCTATCCGGTACAATTGCCGCTAATTGGGGTTGATAGTAAACTCCCATATTTACCCCGAAACACCAGTCCCTGCGGTCTGCCCACAGTAGAGCTAAGATTGCTCGTAGTAAGCGATAATTTTATTTTATTCGGAGATGCGATCGCGTTTCTAGAGCGTACCAGGAGTAAATTAGTGGATCTTTTTTGCTGCTTACAATAGCTCTAACTGCGCTTTCAGTTTCTAGGACAGTCTCCGTCGAGGTAGGCTTTCTAGTTCTATATTGGGTTTACCTGAAGTTGAGTTAGTTAATTTTTTATAAAAATCAAAACGTTGACAATTCCTTAAGGAAATGCCAACGTTTAGAACCTCTATTGAGTAGAATTAAAACCCAGCGATTCCGCGATAAAGACTTATAACTACGGTGATAATGGTGATAAGTCCTACTGAAGTGCTGATGATAAATAGAAAAGACGGTTTCTTAGGAAGAGGCGTTTCGCTATCATGCTGCACAGGAGTTTGTTCAGAAGTGTTGGTATTTTTTGTGTCTTCAGTTTTCATGGTTGTCCTAGTTTATGTTTCTTATTGATTACAACAATTACCAGAGATTGCTGAGGGTATCGCTCCAAAAGTGAACAATACCTTGTCCACTTAAAGCCTCAATAATAAGGATTGATACAAAACCAATCATGGCAAAGCGACTATTCCAAATTTCTGAATTTGGTGTAAAGCCTTGTTCTATGTTGACAGCAGCTTCAGTGTATTTTTGTTCTGTTTTTTTCTGGCAGTGCTTGCATATTTTAGATTTCAACAACGACTTGATTAAAAGAGCAAATTCAGATTCAAAAATCCGTAATTACAAAGAGGAAAGATTAGCAATATATTGCCTTTTTAAAAGTATTCGCCAAAAGTGCAGCACTCCCTGACCACTAAATACGTCAATGAGGACGGCAATAACCATTCCAACCCTTGCCAGACGACTATTCCAAATCTCAGCACTAGGGGTAAAGCCCTACTTCCATTCACTGCTGTAGTGCTTATAGCTGAAGTTTTCTTGTCTATCTACAATCTGCATAAGCTCATTCCAAACTGTTTACTTTTAACTATAATATTTGCAATAAACCTTATAATATTCTTTCTAAAGTGGGAAATATTACACAAATTTACTCATCTATCTGGAAAAAAATAATCCCCCCGAATTAACTACTCCTTTACCTACCGCCCCTCATATTGTTAAGCAGAGGAGGGGGTAGGGGGGATAAAATATTTAGCCTCAAAATGGTGAATTAGTATTGGGTAAACATCTGAAGCAGTTTTATACACTAATTGTTTACGAAAAGACATCCCCCTCACTTTTTTTTTATGAGTTTACGGCATATCAACTTGTTAAGGGTAGGAAGGGGTAGGGGGGATAAAATATTTAGCCTCAAAGTGGTGAATCAATATTATAAAAAAATCTGAGGAATCTTTTGGGAGCAGCTTCTATGTACAAAGAATGATGTATTTTGGAAAACTTTGGGTAAGGGTTCAGTAGAAAAGTAATAAAAAGAGGGAAGAGGAAATTTGGGGCGATCGCATCCACCACCCAAGCTGAAATTGAGAAAAGCGCGTAAGCGTTGCGAAAGGTTTTAGCCTATCGCTCAACTTGAACTGGAATAGACCAAGGTGCGATCGCGCTCATAAATTGCTGCTGCGCGATCGCTCTCAATTCCGAAATTCGCAGACACGCGCTAAATATCAAGAATCACCATCGCCGTCCAACCGTCATCGGTTTTTTCTAGTTGAAAACGGTGTAAACTAACAGCTTTGATATCTACTTGGTGTTGATGGCGATCGCCATCAACAACGATCGCGCGTTTCTCACTACGAGGTGACGTGGCTGGAGCCTTTGATTTGCTTGCCTGCTTGTCGCAACTGGCGTGTCAGTTGCAGGTTCAGTAATACCAGTGTTAGTCCCAGACACGTAATTACCAGAAAAACGCTCTCCTGGTTTAGTAAGAAAGCGAAGGGAAAGACAATAGACAGCGACAGCACCGCCAATGGAGCGAAATTGCCAATTCCCAGTACTACAAAAATAGTTGGGGGCAATAAGATTATTGCCCCCAGCGTACCTGCTGCTCAGAGCGTCCGTTGCTGAGTTCGCATGAATAATCGCAGTTGGGCTATGCTTGCGTAAATTAGCATTAAGCTAGCCACTAAAGTAAGACCAAACAACGCCCCAGTTCTGCTCTCATTTACTTTTACAGCAGCATTTATACCAGTAGCTGATTGTGCAGGGGACAGTAAAATAAATAAAGCCAAGGGGATGATCGCAATCACTACATTCAGCGCGATCGCTACTACCGCTGGACTTTTTTCACCCCAAATTAAGTCCTTTACCAACGAGCTATCAGCGAATCTCTTGCTATTAGAACCCCTCTTGGGTCGAGCGCTTACCCAATCCTGTAGAGTTTGGCGATGAGGCGTCACAGCAGCAATTAAACAGAGGTATAGCAACAGATTCAACAACGATAGCGCCAAGAGGTTTTCTAACAGCGGCGCAGCGTAAACGCTACGATTTTCTATGGAGTTGTAATTGGCACATCCTAGAGTCAAAACTGTAAAGCAAGCAGTTAACAAATAACTCTGCTGCTTACTTAACATAGTGGCATTGGGGTTACGAAAGCAACGCTGCCAAGCCTGCCAAATAAACCAAGTCAAAATGCCGTAATTCAACAGCACAAAGCCGACGGCAGTGAAAACATTATTACCCAATGGTAAACTAAACCACTTAAAACCTTCTAACCCTGTGGCGAAAGATTCATTAAAAGAACTAGCAGACAAATGTGGGATTAGACAAAAGGGGTTAAGTAACTTCAGCCAAGTAGTGGAATTATAGTAACTGGTGGTACTTATTCCCTTAGATAGCATTAGTGAAGCAAGAACCATACCACTGCCCAACCAACCTTGAAAACCGCCTAGCCAAGAACTGACAATCCCATATAGCAACGCAGCACTGTAAAAGAAAATACAGCTACCAGCGAGAACCCCATAGAAACTCAAAATTTCTCCCAAAGGAATTTTGGCGGCGAGTCCAGCCCACAAATGGAAAGGAACTGCAACGACGGCTACCAGATAAATCAAAATCGGAACCCCCAGCAGTTTTCCCGTCAAAATACCCGCAGTAGAGTGAGGGGTGAGGCGAGTAAAATTCAGGGTGCCGCGACGTTGTTCAGTAGCCAAATCACTAATTAGCAAATAGGTTCCTGCTAGTAACAGGATTAAGATGCCAATAATGCTCAGGTATATAAATCGGTCTAGTGACCATAATTGCCACTTGATGACAATATTGCCTAATCCATCCCCCAAGCATTGCGGTTCACTACTATTAGGAAGGGGCTTACCCGTGCAATATTTGTTGTAGATATCCGCGATTCGGTTAACAGAATTCGGCAGCTGGGTTTGAAAATACATGAATATTCCAAATTGACCCAGCACAGAGATAACAGTTGCCAGCAGAATGTTGCGAGGTTTAAGACGGCCTTTGAGTTCCCGCAACAGTTGGGGATTCCAGTTACCCAGTGGTTCTATCAAATTGTGCATTATGGGAAAAATCTCCTCTTGAAAGGATGTTTATAAATACCCACTGCGATTGGAAGGATAAGGGTATCCTGTAAGTTATGGATATACAGACGAAAGACGAAATCTGCCTTCGCAGGTTTCCAAACTTGGGTTTTTGGTGAGTCGGCGTTAGCGTAGCGTGCCGTAGGCTAGAGAGGCTTAGCTTGGATAATATTTTCCCCGGTCAGAGTATTTAAATCGACTGTCACTGACTTAAAGGAGAATTAGTCATTCTTTGAGAAACTACAGAGTAGGGGCAATTCATGCGCCCCTACAAACAACCTATGTTCCACTCGATAGAGAACTGCTATATTCGCTGCAATCTTATAAATATCCGCATCGGCATTTACAATTTGCAAAGCCTTTTTGCAGACACGCGCTAAATATCAAGGATTACCATTGCTGTCCAACCGTCATCTGTTTTTTCCAATTGGAACTGGTGTAAAGTAACCGCTTTGACATCTACCCGTTGTTGATGGCGATCGCTATCTAGCTTTTCTCCCTTCGTAACCGCACTTAGCTGATGCACTCCATCTTTCTCGGATATCTCAACCTGCTGCGCCCTCAGCAGTAGTAACTCGCTGTCTTTGTAGTAGATGAATTCTTGCAGGAAATTAAACAGCAGCATATCCAATTCATCGTTTTCTAAGCTGAAGGTGCGCGTCTCGGTTAGCGCGATCGCATCCAGATTATCAATCATCACGTTCATGGTTGCATCACCCGCCGCGATGAAAAGCTCCTCTAAATCCTTTCCCCAAGCGTGAAAAGCAATATCAGCAGTGGCAACATCTTCAAGAAACTCATAAGGCATAGGATTATTGCTCACACGACTTTAACTGACTAATAATTTCTTCCTTGCGATCGCTTACCTGTTTGCCGATAAAAACTAGCTCCGTCCCCTGTTGCTCAAATGGCTCCAGATCCCAACGTCCAGCCACGAAATTAAAAAGATAGTTTCCTTCAGGAAATCGTACAAAACCTTTCGCCCGATAAACATCTGTCCCAAGTGAGTCGGCAAATTCTTCAAAACATTGCCGATCGAAAGTGGCAGGACTTGTCGTGCTAAAGGATTCAAATTCAAGTTGGTGAACGTGATGAGGTTGCGGTTGAACTCGCTCTCGACCAATACCAAATAGTAAATCTGGGTCTACTTGGCATCGCTTAGTATGTAAAATTGAGGCAACTTCGTTGAAGGAGCGCAATTTATCTTCGATTGCCTTTAACTCGTTTTCGGAAACCAAATCAACTTTGTTCAAAAGGAGAGTGTCTGCTGCTTCTATTTGTATCCGAGTTGTATGTCCCACAGACGGATATTTCACCATTGCATCTGCATCGATAACCGTCACAACCCCATCCAGCCGCACTTTGGTTAAGCTTTCTTGAATGTCGAACACCAGCGCATCTGGTTCTGCAACCCCAGTTGTCTCCACCACAATATTATCCGGGTCAACACTATCAATGATTTCATTGACAGCGGCTTCAAATTCTCCTAGCAGCGAACAGCATACGCAACCGCCACCCAAATCCGCCATTTGGACATTTTTGCCTTGAATGATTTTAGTATCGATACCAATCTCGCCAAATTCATTCATCAAAATGGCAATCTTTTTAGGAAAAGAGTCGAGAATGTGACGAAGCAGAGTTGTTTTTCCGCTTCCGAGTGGCCCCGTAATGACTGTAAGTGGCGTGCGTACCTGCATAAACTATCCCTTTGATGGAACTGCACTGCGATGATTGAAGAAATTCCAGCGAGAATACATTTACTTCCGGCTAAAGGCTCCCCCTACGTCGCAGACTAGCCGGAATACAAGAGTGTTGTTGTGTCTCTGTGCATCAGGCGATCGCGCAAATGTTAAATTTGCTTTATCCTTTAATATTTCCAATCGGTGTCAACCGCACCACCTTTTTGCTAATCCCCGCTAACTCAGCCGCTTCAATCACATCATCGATGTCTTTGTAAGCTGCACCCGCTTCTTCTGCTAGTCCAGACATTGAAGTACTGCGGACATAAATACCCTTCTTCTGCATATCTTTCAAGAGTGTTTCTCCCTTCCAAGCTTTTCGCGCCTTGGTACGACTCATTGTGCGTCCGCTTCCGTGTGCAGTGCTGAAGAAAGTCTGATCGCCAGTGGGTACGCCGACTAATAAATAAGATCCGGTTTCCATACTGCCGCCAATGATAACCGGCTGACCAATATTCTTGTAGCGTTCCGGAATATCTGCCATTCCCGGTGCAAAAGCGCGAGTGGCACCTTTACGATGGACGAGGAGCGATCGCTTTTTCCCATCCACAACATGACTCTCTAGCTTGGCGGTATTATGGGCGACATCATAAACCATGTGCATCCCCAAGTCTTCCGCCGAACGTTCAAAGATATCCGAAAATACTTCGCGGATGCGATGCAGAATCACTTGACGATTGGCATAAGACATATTGATGCCGCATTTCATCGCAGAAAAATAGGCTTGTCCTTCCGGAGAATCAAAGGGCGCACAAGCTAATTCTCGATCAAGTATTTTAATTCCATACTTGCTATCCATTACCTTTAAAAATCTTTGCAGATAGTCAGTTGCCACCTGATGACCAAATCCGCGACTTCCACAGTGGAACATCACCACCACCTGATCTGGCATGGTAATTCCCATCGTCTTGGCTAACTCTGGATCGAAAATATCGTGCTTTCGAGCAACTTGAATTTCTAAATAATGATTGCCAGATCCTAGAGTTCCAATTTGATTGAAACCCCGGTCAATTGCCTTATCACTAATCTTTGCAGAATCAGCACCTTTAATGCAGCCGTTTTCTTCAACGAGTTCTAAATCTTCTTCCCAACCATAGCCATTATTAACGCACCACTGAGCGCCTTGTTCGACCACTTTGCGAAAGTCATTCCGGGACAATTTCACAAAACCGCTGCTTCCCACTCCAGCCGGAACCCTTTCGTAGAGCCTATCTACCAGCTTTTTAATATAGGGTTTGACTTCATGGTAGGTCAGGTTTGTAACCATCAAGCGCATTCCGCAATTGATATCAAAACCGATACCGCCGGGGGAAATTACGCCTCCCTTTTCCACATCCATCGCCGCCACGCCACCAATCGGAAAACCATAGCCAAAGTGTCCGTCGGGCATACACAAAGCATATTTGGTGATTCCTGGCAGCGTCGCGACATTCGTTACTTGGTCGTATACCGCTTCATCTAATTCGGAAATGATCTTCTCTGTTCCATAAATCCGGGCGGGAACGCGCATCCCTTCCTTGTAGGAAACCGGAATTTCCCATACTGTGTCAGAAATTTGTTCTAAAAATTCCTTAATAGGCATCTCGGTTTTACTCCCAAAAGGTGATGTGGAAAATAGAGGCAACCATCTCAAACCGTATCGTTAGGCTCTACCTGAGCAAGAGCTTTTGGAAGTTCTGGTCGCCCATTATTAAGAATAGGGAAAGAGATGAGTGGTAAGAGCGATCGCATATTCCCCACCAATAGAAACAGTAAAAGTCCTTGCACCACTAGCAGGTTCGTGATTAAAAAGAACGTCGCCTCCTCAATCGGCAACCCAAACGGCTTAAATCCAATGCTATAGGTCTCAGAAATGCTCCAAATGCCCTGTCCGATGGCGATGCGGTCGGCTATCCACAGGTAAACTGTAGGGATCAGAGTGCCAATCAGCCAAGCGTCTTTTCTCGCCCAGAGTTGCTTTGCTCCAACTCCCCACTGTAGCGCCAGTACGGGGCCTGCCCAAGCTAAAATTAGCCCCATGTACACAGTCTTATCCGACTGCAACATGAAAGCTCCAGCAATGCTGAGAACGAGCCAGAAAACGATGCCAGATGCTCGCAGCCAAGCAGAATCCTCCTGCTTTACCGGTTCGGTGGTGCGAGGAAACACCCAATAGAACCAAAGACCCGTCAGGAGTGGCTGAAGGATGAAGAATAAATATTCTTCCACGGGTACGTAGCCAATCGTACCTATTACACGACCCGCGCCGTAGTTCCACACATCGCGCCAAACCAGGTAGTTGTCCCACGGGGTGGTGTAGATTGTTGCAACCAGTGCAATTAGCGGTAGCCCCAACCAAGCCCTAACTCCTCCCATACCAGCCAGAGGTTGGCGCTGAAGCCATGCCAGTAGGAGGAGCGGTGGCAGGATAAAGACAAGGTGAAACGCCAAATAGGTCATTGTTGCTGCTGATGTTCTAGACGTTAATGATGCCGAAGTAAAAGCCAGCAAAAAGCAAAAGCAGCAGCAGGCTAATTAGGGTAATGCTGATCCGAAATGGCTTTGGAGGCAAGTCTTCAGAGGTAATTACACTATCCCGTTGTACCTGAGTAATTGGATCAGAGTTCTTGTCTTCCGGTTTTACCAGATCCCGTGCTGTATTTGTATTGCCGTGTGTCGGTTCCATTGGCGGTTCTATTTGCGTCCTACATAACTCTTCTGCTATCTATCTTCGAGAAACTGCTCTTGGGCTACCTCGTTCTTAAGAACTACCTTAGCGTGGAGGGTAGTTATGCCAGAGGAGTTAGCCTTGCGTGAAGTTAAGTTGTTATTATAAATACAGAAATTTTCAGGCAAGAGATTTAAAAGCATTTTTATATGGAAGAGTTAGGAGTTGTTCCAGAGGCGATTTATCGTATCTGATGCTTTTGGTAATTGGGTTTCGGTACTTAACCTACGCTAATTTTCCGTAGTCTAGTTTTATTGTTTTATCTGCTAGATGAAAATAGCGATCATCGTGGCTAATTACCAGTATGGTTTTACCTTTACTTTTAAGCTCTGGTAAAAGTTGTTTGTAGAAAATTTCCCTAAAGAAAGGGTCTTGATCTGATGCCCATTCATCAAATAGGTAAATCGGGCGGTCTTCCAGGTAAGCGGTGAGGAGAGCAAGACGCTTGCGCTGTCCTTGGGAAAGTTCTGTGGTGGAAAGTACGCCATTTTTTATCTGGACTTTATGCTCTAACTGAAGTTGTCTTAAATACTCTTGGGCTTGGCTATCGAGGTTGTTAATATTAATCCCTAAAATGCGCTCAAATAAATAAAAATCTGAAAATACTGTGGCGAATAGCTGACGATAAGATTCTCTATTATTATCAGTAATTTGTTCTCCATTCAGATGAATTTTCCCCGATTCAGGAATATATAAACCAGCGATAATTTTAGCAAGGGTGGACTTACCACTGCCATTACCGCCAACAATAAAAACCAGTTCGCCTGGATGAAAAGTCAAGCTAATTGGGCCAAGGGTAAAATTACTTTCTTCCTGTTCTCTACGATAAGTATGGCTGATTTGGGTGAGTTCTACACTTTTGAAAAATGGCTCCGGGTCAGGTTGATCTTGGGGAATATTTTCGGAACGGCTGGCTAAAGATAAGCCTAAAGTATCAATCTTTTGTAAAGCAACACTGGCTTGGCTGAGTCCGGGTAGTATTTGTAAGATGCTCTGAATCGGCCGCATTATAAAGGTAAGGGTGAGGACATATCCAGATAGAACGGATGTGTTAATTGTTGTAAGTTGGGGAAGACCAAATACTAATAAGCCAAGAAGGATGAAAAAGAGAAGGTCGCCAAAACTAGAAGCGATCGCTAAAATCCTTAAACTGGTGACTCTGTAATCTCGTGACAATGCAGCAGTGACTTGGAGTTCTTCGGTGAGGAAGGCTTCGCGGCGACGAACGTTTAGTTTGAGTTCTTTAATTCCGTCTGTGATGGCGCGAAAGTGCTTGAATAGCCGATCCTGTTCGTCACGAGCAAGTTTTAGAAGACGATCGGCTTTAGATAATAGAAATTGAACGCTACCAATGGCGACAACTAAAAATACTACCGTTATTAGTAATACTACCCAGGAAAGCGAGCCTAAATAAACTAAGCACCCGAAAATTATGGCAATGTCAATGCAAAGGAAAGGAATGTTGAACACTGCAATAGAGATTGCTTGTATATCTTCTGTTAATGTTGCTAAAATCCGGTTCGCTCCTAGTTCTTCTAGGTGACGCAAGGGGCATGATAAAATTAAACCGCTCAAGTGCAGTCGCAGTTTATAAACGGCTTCTTGCGATAAACTAACCAGCAAAAATCCGGAGATTAAGCTAGTTACAAGGGTGACGATGGCTAATCCCACAAAACCCCAGAGTAGTTGATTTGTGGATGTGTTGTTGCTGCTGAGGGCGTTGTTGATCGAGGCGATGAGGAAAGCACTACAAGCTCCACTGATGGAACCTGTAAAGGCTGCGATCGCTACTGTAACCCAAGACGCACGCAGAAGAAACCCGATTAGATTCATTTTTGTCTGACTTGTTGGGTGCGATACATCTATAAGGACATGGCAATGCCATGTCCCTACTTTGACGCTTGACTCAAATTTTACACACAACCAATCTGCAAAAAAAAAACCAGCCACTCGCGTGGGCTGGTCAAGCTTGCTGTGTTGGGAGGAGGAAAACCTGATGCCAAGACGGAAAAGCGGCCCTTGCGATCTTTCCAAAAGCGAAGCTGCGTCTAGCATAATGACTTTCCTATGTAAACAAATGTAACACATTTACTAGGAAAATCGCAACTTTTCGTTACAAAATAAGACCAATTAATTGTTTTTTGTCAATCGTTGTCGTCTATTTTACTCGATTGCAGGCAACCAACGACTCTCCCCAAGTGTAGATTTATGGAAATTTAGATGCACAAAAACCTGAGATATTGACTAGCCGCGCCAAATAATGTAAATTCCCCAAGCCGCAGCTGCACAAGCCAAAATTGTTGACCAGATAGGATGGTAAGAGCGAGTAGTTATACCGCTTTGCGATCGCAGAGTTTCCAAATCGATCCAGGGAGTCGCCCCCCGACGAAACCAGCCAATGGCGGTGACAGGAAGGTTTACCAGATCGCCGGGACGAGATGAGGGTAAAAGATTGCCAATGGGGCCTAGCTGGGAACAAGGGTGTAATTTGATTAAACCCGTGTCAGTTTGCAAGATTAAATCCTGTCCCAGCCAATTGCTCATACCTCGCCGCCCTAAGAGTTTTCCTTGCATACGTACTGGCTTACTATCCACAGGGAGAGTGGCGGTACTGGCGTAGAGCTTTGGCAGGTTGGGATCTTGCAAGTTGCCTGGTTTGATATCCGGGAAAAAGGCATTAATCCGCAAAAAGGTGCCAAGGCCAAAACCTATCGGTAAGCAACCGAGAAGAATAGTCCAGTAATCGTCCAGCATCCAGACAAGTTGCCGGATTCCGAAGAAACTACCAATCCAACCCAGCAGCCAAAATAAACATCCCAAGGCTAAACCGAACAAGATGCCAAAAAAGGGCGCACCTTGTAAGAGGAGTTTGGAGTTTGGAGTTCTTAGCTTCGTTTTTGGGGTTTTGAGTGAGGGTATTTGAGTGAAGTTTAGTTCGGTTTCCAGCTTCCAGTGACGGGCGTAGAGGGATATTAAGTACAAGCGATCGCCTATTAAAGGATGAGAGTTATTAATCGTCATCCACTGACGAGACGGGTTGAGACAATCCCATTGCAGAACTGATTCAAAGCTAGTAAGAGGCGTGACACTACCCAAAGCGATCGCCTGTCGGTGTCCCACTGGCATCAGTAAGTCGAAGCTTTCTAAAAGCCAGCTAGTTGATTGATGTTGTTGGACATCAGCGGCAATGCCAATGGCAATTTTAAGTAAAGCACGGGTAAGTCCATTGGGGTTGCCAGTGATATCTGTCGCCACGCGATCGCTATAATTAAATCGCGATCGCGACAACCACAAACCTAAAGCGCGAGTTAGCCAAAATAAGCCGTAACTCAAAGCCGAAATAACCGCCGCAGGTATTTTTAGTACAGGACTTTGAGTTCTGTCCCCCCAACGCGCTACTTGCCAATAAACTATGTAAGCAAGCTGTGCGACTAAGACGACCAGGGAAATTACTGCCAAATTCGCTCCCAACGGCAAACACGCTAAGGCAATCCACCAACAATTAAACGCCCAATCCGATCCTAACAAGTAGAAAAAG
The DNA here is from genome assembly GCF_014695505.1 of Trichocoleus sp. FACHB-90. Classification (NCBI taxonomy): domain Bacteria; kingdom Bacillati; phylum Cyanobacteriota; class Cyanophyceae; order Leptolyngbyales; family Trichocoleusaceae; genus Trichocoleus; species Trichocoleus sp. FACHB-90. The sequence goes on along the minus strand of NZ_JACJOK010000069.1, from coordinate 86,883 downwards.
CCGCCGATTAGAAACATCCCAAATGCGATCGCAATTCCAACCAGCCTATTTTGGACAATATGCCCCAACTCACCTGCATAGATGGCGGCAATTTCCTCATCTGCCAGTTGATCTAATAACCCTTGACTAACTACGATGCGGGCAGTTTGGGGTAAATTTCCATAAGTCAGTGCAACTGGAGCGCTACTAGGTAATATCTTTAAAGTTGGCAACTTTAAGCGCTTTTGTCCGCAATAGCGCGGTAGCATTTTAGCTGCCTCTGGGCTGAATTTAGACAGCGTAGAAAGAGACAGGGGTTGGATGCCATAAAAGTGCTTGAGTATAAGATCGAGTATCCAAGGCGACAAACACGCAAGCAACAGTAAAACTATTACTACAACCCCGGTTGGTTGTTCGTAAAAAGCTTGGATAGGTTGCAAAAAGGGAATATTGAGCAAGAAGTTGTTCGTCGCCGTCATCACGAACTGAAGTAAAAGCGAAATCGCCCAAAATAAAGCGATCGCAACTCCAGCCTGAAGCAACCACAAACGTTCTTGTTGTACTGCTTTCATAGCTTTCCATCCTTGGGCGCGTCCAGCTTGCTTCCATTGTAAAGACGCAGGCGATCGCGTCTGTTCAACAGGCAATTCATCCGCATCTTTACTGGTGTTATCAGTTACAGATGTCTCAGAAATTGCCGCCGCTAAGAGTGGTTTATTCTCGTTCCCATCTGACCGGGAAGGAGATCGGGGAGACTCTGCTTGTGTATTCCCTTTTACTGCCTTTTGTACAGGCGCACTTACGTCTTTTTTATCAGGCTGGGATGTGTCCGTTGGTGTCGCTGTTGCAGTTGTTTGGAAAGGGACATCAGCAATATTAGAACCCGTCCCCGTGCGGGTTTGTGGGGGTGGGGTTTCGTTGAGAGGGACAAACCCCGTGACATCGGACGCTGGTGGTGGTTCTAGCGCTGGCGTTGTTTCGTTGAGAGGGGCAAACCCAGTCACATCTGCCGTTTCCGGTGAAGGTTCAGATTTTGGGGGCGGTTCTAGCGCTGGCGTTGTTTCGTTGAGAGGGGCAAACCCAGTCACATCTGCCGTTTCCGGTGAAGGTTCAGATTTTGGGGGCGCTTGAGGATAACGTTGATCCAACTTAGCTTTGATAGGCTCCGCCCAGCTTTTAACTTTGGGATATTTGCTTTGACTGAGGGCGACACAAAGCGATCGCGCTTTCTCAATTTTGCCAGTGCGTTCGTAAGCAACCACCAGCCCCATCTGAGCGCGGACGACTGACTTTGAACTGAGATCAACCTCGCAGACACCTTCAAGGTGAGCGATCGCATCTTGGTAATTTCCCTGTTTCAGGGCTGTTAGACCATCGTCCAGAGATGGGTCAGGTAGAGAAGCCATAAAAATTCTTTCACTCGGCGTCCTTCCAAGATACCCATACTTCCGCTCTCAAGTATCAAAATTTGGGATTTTGCCTCGCCCAAAATCTTTCCTATATCCGTAGCATCTTGGCTACATTTGTATCATTTCTTCTATCTCTCTGGACTTCTAGGGAGGCAGGGTGGTTTCATACAACCCTTAGAAAATTGCGACATTTTGTAAGGGCATGGCATTGCCATGCCCATTGGTGTCAACTTAACGTTAGCTTGGCGACTGGAAGTCGCAGCTACACAAACAAAACCCGCCTGCGCGGGTTAAAAGAACCTTGATATTTCGTCAGTCCGCGTTCGCTTTAGCGTTCCCGAAGGGTAGGCGGACTGAGTTTGTTTAGCCGCGACTTCCAGTCGCCAGGCCTTAAATTGACACCGATGGGCAATGCCATGCCCCTACCGGCAACCAAAATCAACGTTACAACTATCCTTAACTTACAACTCCACTGGTTGTTGTCCCGCAACGACAGGCGCTGCGACATTCAACTTCAACTCTGGGTGATCTGCTTGCACCTGCTGACAATTCCATTCATTTCGGAATAACAGCACCGGACGACCCCAACTATCCTTTACCGTGACAGTGTTGAACAATCGCCCAACTTTTTGCAACGCTTCCCAACCACCATCAACCCAACGCGCCACACTATAAGGTAACAATTCCAACAAAGTCTCAACGTTGTACTCATTCTGCATCCGGAACTGCACCACTTCAAATTGCAGTTGTCCCACTGCTGCCAGAATTGGGTCGCGTTTGGCATCATCCGCCGAGTACATAATTTGTACTGCGCCCTCTTCCCGCAGTTCGGAAACGCCTTTGTGGAATTGCTTGAACTTGGAAGGGTTAGGATTTTTCAGATAAGCGAAGATTTCCGGCGAGAAGCAGGGAATCCCTTCATATTCCAGCTTCTGACCAGTATAAATTGTGTCACCAATCGCAAATACGCCGGGATTGTTCAAACCAATCACATCGCCTGGATACGCTTCTTCAATTGATTCTCTGTCTTGGGCAAATAGTTTTTGGGGACGAGACAGACGAACAGCTTTGCCAGTACGGGCATGATTTACCGTCATATCTTTTTCAAACTTACCAGTACAGACGCGCACAAAGGCAATGCGATCGCGATGCTTCGGGTCCATATTCGCCTGGAGTTTGAAGACAAAGCCAGAAAATTCTGGATAAGTCGGGGGAATTTCGCCGTTGGTGGAGTTGCGCGAACCCGGCTTCAAGGCATAATCCAGAAAGGCGTTTAAAAACTGCTCCACACCAAAGTTGGTCATGGCGCTACCAAAGAATACGGGTGTCATTTTGCCAGCGTGAACCAAATCTAAGTCAAGTTCTGACCCCACGCCTTCTATGAGTTCTAAATCGTCTTTGAGTTGGTAGTAAAGCTCTGGCTCTAAAAGTTCTTCAATCCGAGGATCGCCTAATTCTACAACCGTATCAATGGCTTCGCGCTTGCCGTGTTCGCTGCGCTCGAACAGGTGAATTTTTTTCTCTCGTCGGTCGTAGACACCTTTGAAGCGATCGCCCATCCCAATCGGCCAGTTTACCGCATAAGTCTGCAATCCCAACTCCCGCTCGATTTCATCCAGCAGATCCAACGGTTCGCGTCCTGGTCTATCGAGTTTGTTTACAAAAGTAAAAGTCGGGAGATTTCGCATCCGACACACTTCAAACAGTTTCCGTGTCTGCGGTTCCAAACCCTTAGCCGCATCAATCAGCATCACCGCATTATCTGCTGCTGCCAAAGTGCGATAAGTATCCTCACTGAAGTCTTGGTGTCCGGGAGTGTCCAGCAAGTTAATCTGACAATTTTCGTACTCAAACTGCAACACCGTCGAGGTAATCGAAATTCCCCGCTGTTGCTCCATTTCCATCCAGTCAGATGTTGCCTTTTTTTGCGCCCGTCGCGCCTTGACTGCTCCCGCCTCGTGAATTGCGCCTCCGTACAGCAAAAGCTTTTCAGTCAGCGTCGTTTTACCCGCGTCGGGGTGAGAAATAATCGCAAAGTTGCGCCGCCGCTCAACTGCTTGTTGTAATTCGGCTTTAATTGTCGTTTCTTGGAGATGTGAATCAGTTACCATTCTGATAATTTGTTCGTGGCTTTGCAAAAATAATAATTATCAAAGCTAATAATTATAAAGCTTAAAGTTTCTCTTTATATATTTACTATATCATGTAGGTGCCATTAACCACCTAAACTGCCCGTATTTTTAACGTTCTCAGGGATATTGCGATCGCTACTTTCCGTATATTTTCGGATTAACAGCTCTGCTTTAATGAGCAAAATTAAAATGAATCCTATTACTGCACTTTAGGAGCTTCAGCCGTCAGCAGCTGTTATAACTATGGCTCCGGTCGATAATTGGGTAATTCTTCTGAAGAGACCCTATCTGCCCTCTACATAAAGAATGAATTTACCCGTGCAGCCCCAATCATTGGCTCGATACTCGTTCTTCTTATCTGGGTAAAAGCGCCAAAAATAAGAAAATTTTATGTTAGAAATTTTACAAAATATATTTACTTCAAATCAATTTATTCCTCACGGACACTGCTACCTCTGGAAACCAGGGCTAGTAGGGCTAAATATCCTCTCAGATTCTTTGATTGCCCTAGCTTATTATTCAATTCCCTTACTACTGGTGACAATTGTCCGCAAGCGAGGCGATTTGCCCTTCGACTGGATTTTCATCTTATTTGGCACCTTTATTGTTGCTTGTGGTACAGGGCATCTTTTGGAGATATGGACGTTGTGGCACCCGATATATTGGATTTCGGGGTTGGTGAAAGCACTAACGGCTATAGTGTCCGTTGCTACCGGAATTGTGCTGTTGTCGTTGGTTCCGAAAATCTTAACCTTGCCCAGCCCCGCCCAGCTAGAAGAAGCCAATCGCAAACTGGAAACGGAAATTGAGAAGCGCTATCTTGTCGAGGAAAAGCTCCATCTGGCAATGGACAACATTCCGCAGTTCTTGTTCTGGAAAGATAAAAACTCAGTTTACCAGGGTTGTAATCGTAACTTTGCCCTCGCAGCTGGCTTAAACAATCCAGAGGATATTGTTGGGCTTACAGACTACGAATTGGCTTGGAAGCGCGAGGAATCTGACTTTTTCCGCCAGTGCGATGCGCGTGTAATGACAACGGATACACCTGAGTATCACATAATCGAAACCCAACTTCAAGCTGATGGTACACAGACTTGGGTAGATACAAATAAAGTCCCGCTACATAACGATGAAGGTAATGTAATCGGAATTCTTGGTACATACGAAGATATTACTGCTCGCAAACTAGCAGAAGAAGAGTTGCAAGCTACAGTCGCTGAACTGAGAGCATTATTTGCGGCAATGTCTGATGTAATTATAGTTATGGACGCTAAAGGTAGCTATCTAAAAATTGCTCCCACAAATCCCTCACTATCGTACAAACCGCCAAGAGACTTAATAGGCAAAACCCTACACGAAGTTTTTCCGAAAGCAGAAGCTGATGCCTTTTTGTGCAATATCCGCCGCGCCTTAGAACAACGACAGACGGTGAATACGGAATACAGCATGATAATTGGAAACAATGAATATTGGTTTGCCAATAGCATTTCACCAATTCAGGAAGACTCGGTTATCATTGTGGCGCGAGATATTACCGAGCGTAAAATCCTAGAAAAAGAATTAGCAATGCGCGAGCAATTGTTAAATTTATTTATCACCGCCGCACCTGTGGGAATGTGTATTTTAGATGACCAACTGCGGTATTTGCAAGTCAACGAGGCGTTAGCAGAAACAATCTGTGGCTTGGATGTGGAAAGATTTATCGGAAGACCTATTGGTGAAGTTATTCCCCATGTTGCACCACTAATTGAGCCGATTTATCGCCGGATACTAACAACAGGAGAATCGGTTCTCAACGTTGAAGGGTGTAGCGAAAAAGCGGAGCAACCAGGGGTAATGTGTCATTGGGTGGCTTCTCAATTTGCCATACCCGGAGAGGATGGTAAACCGATGGCTATTGGTGCCATCGTAGCTGATATTAGCGATCGCAAACGAGCAGAAAACGCCCTGCGACAATCAGAAACCGAGTTGAGAAAAAAGAACCAGCAGCTGGAACATACTCTCCAAGAACTCCAACGCACACAAGAACAACTGATTCAAAGCGAAAAAATGTCCAGTTTGGGACAGTTAGTGGCGGGTGTGGCTCACGAAATTAACAATCCAATAAGCTTTATCTACGGCAATCTCACTCACGTCAGCGAGTATACCCAAGAGTTGCTTTCTTTGGTATGCCTTTACCAGCAACACTATCCCCAACCATCCGCTGAAATTGAAACTTTGAGTGAAGAACTCGATTTGGATTTTCTGGCACAAGACTTGCCCAAAATTCTGTCATCAATGAAGAATGGAGCAACCCGCATCCGCGAGATTGTCTTATCTTTGCGGAACTTCTCGCGGCTAGATGAGGCAGAGGTGAAGGCTGTCAATATCCACGAAGGTATTGACAACACGCTGCTAATTCTGCAAAACCGCCTGCATTCTCAGGCGCTAGCTTGGGAAAAAGGAGGAAGACACGCCGAAATTAAAATAATTAAAGAGTATGGGAAGCTGCCACCAGTCAAGTGTTATGCAGGGCAGCTGAATCAGGTATTTTTGAATATCCTCACTAATGCCATTGATGCGCTGGATATGAAGGCTGGGGACAAGGGACTGGGGACTGGAGGCAAGGGACTGGAGACTGGGGACAAGGGACTGGGTAAGAGTCCTTCCAATTCCCAATTCCCAATTCCCAATCCCCAATCCCCAATCCCAGAGATTAGGATTAGCACCGAACTTCAGGGAAATGATTGGGTAGTCGTTCGGATTGCTGATAATGGTTGTGGCATGACCCAAGAGGTTCGGCGTAGGCTGTTTGACCCATTTTTTACCACTAAACCCGTTGGCAAGGGGACTGGTTTGGGGTTGTCAATCAGCTATCAAATTGTGAAAAAGCATGGCGGTATCTTGCAGTGTGTTTCCGCACCAACTCAAGGGGCGGAATTTGTCATCCGGATTCCGATTCAGCAAAAAGTGGGAATTGGTAATTGCTAATCGGTAATTGGGGGAAAAATAAGCAAAATTTATTTGTGCGTTAGGGCTTACGCACGTCAACACACTGTAAGGGCATGGCATTGCCATGCCCTTACGACAGAATCAGGCATTCACTAATTAACTGCGTAAGTCTTGTGCTTATTTACTTTTGCAGGAGAGCCTTTTTTAGGTACGGGAAGCCGCTTTAATAGTGCGGCTCACCCCCGGCGATCGCGTGTTACATTCAAGGCAACAGAAAAGAATTATCTGCATTAGGGGGAAGGATGTACGACACAGACAAGCGGAAGTTGCTATCGGCACTGGCTCATGGCTCAATCTTTTTTAGCACCGCAGTTGTGTCTATCGGGCTACCGATTGCGATTTGGTTCGTATCCGAAGACCCAGTTGTGAAAGAAAATGCTAAGGAAGCCATCAACTTCCACTTCAATGTATGGTTGTATGGGGCGATTATTGGAGTGTTAGTTTTTCTAACCCTTGGTTTACTGGGCTTTATCCTGGTGCCTTTAGGGTTTCTTCTCCACTGGGGACTAACAATTTTTGCAATTACCCATAGTTTGAGCAATACTGACCAAGCTTACCGCTATCCCTTTATTTTTCGCTTACTGTAGTCTTTAGGCTGTTGCGATCGCTAAATCTTTCGTGGCTATAGTTAAGTAGACACATAAAACAAAAATATAAAACCCGTTTTCGAGAGAAAACGGGTTTTATATCTTGGATACTGGGGTGTTTGGTGCATCCAGATTGCAAATGCTTGTGATGTGCGATCGCTTGCAAAATTCACTGCCCCAAAACGGTAAAATCCTAGTCTGAACCTAAATCTTACTCCTCCTTACCCTAGAAATGGCAGAAACTTTATTCTTCAACGCCCTCCGCGAAGCCATAGACGAAGAAATGGCACGCGATTCAGCTGTATTCGTTCTCGGTGAAGACGTTGGTCACTATGGCGGCTCCTACAAAGTTACCAAAGACTTATACAAAAAATACGGCGACCTGCGCGTACTAGACACCCCCATTGCTGAAAACAGCTTCACAGGGATGGCAGTTGGTGCCGCTATGACCGGATTAAGACCGATTATTGAAGGCATGAACATGGGCTTTTTGCTCCTCGCCTTCAACCAAATCTCTAACAACGCCGGAATGCTACGCTATACCTCCGGCGGTAACTTCAAAATCCCGATGGTGATTCGCGGCCCCGGCGGTGTCGGTCGTCAGCTGGGTGCAGAACACTCTCAGCGATTAGAAGCTTATTTTCAGGCAGTACCCGGTCTAAAAATTGTCGCTTGTTCCACACCTTACAACGCCAAAGGGCTGCTAAAAGCCGCCATCCGCGACGATAACCCAGTTTTATTCTTTGAACACGTCCTCCTGTACAACTTGAAAGAAGATTTGCCAGAGGAAGACTATGTGTTGCCTTTGGATAAGGCAGAAGTGGTGCGACAAGGTAAAGATGTAACAATTATTACCTATTCGCGGATGCGTCACCACGTCATGCAAGCTGTGAAAAACCTGGAAAAGGAAGGTTTCGATCCAGAGGTGATTGACCTGATTTCCCTCAAGCCTTTAGACTTTGATACCATTGGTGCTTCCGTGCGGAAAACCCACCGGGTAATCATCGTTGAAGAATGTATGAAAACTGGTGGAATTGCTGCGGAATTGACAGCATCAATTAGCGATCGCTTATTCGATGAGCTAGATGCACCAGTGCTGCGACTTTCTTCCCAGGATATCCCGACACCTTACAACGGAAATCTGGAACGGCTGACAATTGTGCAACCAGAGCAAATTGTAGAAGCTGTGCAGAAGATGATGGCCTTACAAGTTTAATTTGTCTAGGACAGGTGTCTTGCCTGTCCTACTAGACTAACCATCAAAACTGCTGGATTCGCCCAAAAGGGATTATCATAGCATTTGTTTGAGCAAGTCGTGGTATGCAGAGACAGCGTTCCTTATTAGCCCTAATCCTGGTTTTGGTGATTGCTTCCATCACCGTGGTTATCAGAATACCTATTCGGCTGGGATTAGACCTCCAGGGTGGGTCACAATTGACAATTCAGGTGAAACCCACAAAAGAGGTCAAGGAAATCAAGCGCGAAGATTTAGACGCGGTTTTGAAGATAGTAGAAGGCAGAATTAACGGTCTTGGGGTGTCGGAAGCCCTGGTGCAAACTGTCGGACAAGACCAAATTTTGGTACAGTTGCCGGGGGTGAGCGACCCGCAACAGGCAGAACGGGTACTAGGTGGTACAGCGGTGCTGGATTTTCGCCGCCAGAACCTGGTAGTAGGAACGCAACTGGGTGTCAGAGAAACCGAGTTGCAGGAATTACTGCTAAAACAGCAGCAGTTGGAGGCGAAAGGAGATGCGACAGCGATCGCCCAAAATAAAGAAGCGATCGCCCAAAAGCAACAACAAATCTCTGAACTCGAACGAGAAGCATTTGAACCCACCGGGCTGTCAGGCAAAAACCTGAAAAATGCCCTTCCTCAACCCACACCAAATGGTGACATTTGGGCTGTAGGTATCAGGTTTGATCCTGACGGAGCCGAAAAGTTTGCACAATTAACCAAAGATGTAGCCAAAAATGGCGGCAGGCTGGGCATCTTTCTGGATAATAAGCTGATTAGCGCTCCCGGTGTTGATCCAAAATATGCCCAAACTGGAATTACAGGCGGAAATGCCGAAATTTCCGGCGATTTTACCTTAGAAACCGCTAACGAATTAGCCCTTCAGTTGCGAGGCGGTTCCCTACCATTCCCAGTAGAAATAATCGAAAACCGCACAGTAGGAGCAACGCTGGGACGAGATAGTATCCAAAGCAGTATCTACGCTGGTGTTGGGGGTCTGACTTTGGTACTGATTTTTATCGGTGTCTATTATCGGCTACCAGGCGTAATTGCTGATGTCGCTTTGGTTATCTACTCGCTGTTGACATTAGCTACCTTTGTTTTATTAGGTGTCACTTTAACCCTACCGGGAATTGCTGGGTTTATTCTCAGTATCGGGATGGCAGTTGATGCCAACGTCCTGATTTTTGAGCGGACGCGGGAAGAATTAAGAGCCGGAAAGAGTTTATATCGCTCTGTAGAGTCTGGTTTTTACCGGGCGTTTTCCAGCATTTTAGATAGTAACGTGACCACCTTGATTGCGTGTGGAGCCTTGTTTTGGCTGGGTTCAGGTTTGGTGAAGGGTTTTGCCTTCACTCTGGCTATTGGAGTTTTGGTGAGTATGTTTACAGCGATTACCTGTAGTCGTACCCTGCTAATGACAGCGATAGGATTTCCACAATTACGCAAACCGGAACTGTATGCTCCGAAGTTGCAAGCATTTGGAAAATCTCAGGCAGGGGCAGGACAATGAAAATAAGTGTAATCAAAAGGCGATCGCTCTGGTGGACAATTTCCGGCGTCTTCATGCTCGCGGGCATCATTGCGATGGCAATCAACTGGACGCAGATAGGTGCGCCCTTACGTCCCAGTCTGGATTTTGTCGGCGGCACGCGGTTACAATTTGAACTCGACTGTTCTAAGCCGGACAACTGCAACCAACCCATCGACATTCCCGCAGTTCGGGAAGTTTTAGCTGCTCAAGGTTTGGCAGACAGCAGCATCCAAGTTTTAACCAAAAACGTTGGCGGTGAAACCCAGTATGGTTTATCAATTCGTAGCAAAGCACTGGATGTTGAACAACGCACCAAGCTGCAAAATGCCTTAAGCGAACTCCGAGCCTTCGACCCCCAAAAAACTCAGATAGACACTGTTGGCCCTACCCTCGGACGACAACTTTTTGCCTCTGGACTCCTGGCACTCATCCTATCCTTCGCTGGCATCACTATATACCTAACATTTCGGTTCCAGCTAGACTATGCCTTCTTCGCCTTTGCAGCCCTGTTTCACGATGTTTTGATTACCGTGGGCAGCTTCGCCATTTTTGGTTTGGTTCTAGGCACTGAAGTTGATAGCTTATTTGTTGTGGCGCTGTTAACCATCATCGGTTTCTCCGTCAACGATACCGTAGTGATTTATGACCGAATTCGGGAAGTTGTCAAACTCAATCCAGAGCTGCATATTAATCAGATTGTTGATGATGCAGTTAATCAAACCCTAACGCGGTCAATCAACACCACCTTAACTACGCTGTTGACCTTGTTTGCTCTCTTCTTCTTTGGCGGCGATACCCTGAAAAACTTTGCCTTAGCCTTGATTATTGGATTCGTTGCTGGTGCTTATTCCAGTATCTTCGTTGCCAGTACCCTATTGGCATGGTGGCGAGAGCGCACAGGTCAATCCAAGGGCATTCCCGCCACTGAACCAAGAACTTCCGATGAAATCTGAATTGGGTGAGGCAAAAGAATGAATCAGCCAAGCGGCGATCAATCAGACCACAAGCCAGATGAGCAACCAATTCATTCCTCATCCTTCATCCTTCATCCCTCGGATGACCCTAGCTTTGGGCAACAAGTGCAAAGGTTACACCAGCTTACTGTCTACGGCAGATGGTTAGTTGCCGGGTTACTCTGGATTACTGTTGGTCCCTTAAGCTTGTGGGGCTTGCGTTACCCAATTTCTCTGATATGGGAACACTTTACTTGGGCGGCATTGCGATATGGTCTTTTTTATAATCCGCTACCGACACTGGGACTCGCCTTCTGTGTTGGCATGACCGTATCCGTTTTAGTCTGGCAAAGTCGTAACATTTTGTTGGGAATGCCTCATCGGGAACAACAACGCTTAGAGCAACAGGTCTGTCAAATTCGCCAACAGGGGAAAACACACCCACTTTGGAAGTGGGTTTGTCAATAAAATTCTCTCGTTCCCAGTCCGAGGCTGGGAATGAGGACTTTTGATTTCTTTTCACGCGCACCGAGACAGAATTGGTTGAGAACGGTATTGGTGAATAGGAATTTTAATCAAAAATTCTGCACCCTTCCCAGGTTCGGAAACGCAGGTTAATTGACCGCCGTGCTTTTCTACAACAATTTGGTAGCTAATAGATAAGCCGAGTCCTGTACCTGCGCCCACTGATTTTGTGGTGAAGAAAGGGTCAAATAGCTTTCGACGTACTTCCTCGGTCATCCCGCAACCGTTGTCAATAATCCGGATGAGGACATGATCTGAATCTACAACCTCGGTGCAAATCCGAATCTCTGGGGTGGGAATTTCGGAAGAATCTTGTCCATTCCCGATTCCCGATTCCCGATTCCCCAGTTCCAAAGCATCGATGGCATTACTAAGGATATTCATCAATACCTGATTGAGCTGACCAGCATAACAGTCTATGGGTGGCAGGTCGCCATACTCTTTAATGATTGCGATCGCTTTCTGCCCTGGAGTAGCCTTTAAGCGGTCTTGCATCAATTTCAAAGTGCTGTCAATGCCTTCGTGAATATTGACAGACTTCTTCTCCGCTTGGTCGTGGCGCGAGAAGGAGCGCAACGATAAGACAATTTGACGGATGCGATCCGCCCCCAACTTCATTGACGACAGCAGTTTGGGCATATCTGCCATCACAAAATCTAGGTCGAATTCTTCGAGGAAATCTTCGATTTCCGCAGCTGGTTTGGGATAATGCTTTCCATACAGCTGCAACAACTCCATCAAGCTTTCAATGTAGTGACTGGCGTATTCCAGGTTTCCGTGGATGAAGCTGACGGGGTTGTTAATTTCGTGGGCGACACCTGCCACCAACTGCCCTAAACTGGACATTTTTGCACTGTGAATCAGCTGGGCCTGAGTTTGTTTTAATTCGCTCAAGGCTTGTTTTAGCTTGGCCGCTTTTTCTCTCAATTGTGCTTCTGATTGCCCTCTGGCTTCCTCAGCCGCTTTGCGCTCGACAACTTCTTTTAAAAGAAGCTCGTTGGCTGCTTTTAGCTCAGTGGTGCGTTCTTCGACTCGTCTTTCTAAATCGTCGTTAGCTTTTTCCAGTGCCACTTGTGCAAGTTTGCGCTCAGTGATATCGCGCGTCACGGTGGCAAAGCCGCGCAGCCATCCGTCTTCGCCTCGCAAGGCTGTTACTACGACATTTGCCCAAAACTGCGAACCGTCTTTGCGTAAGCGCAATGTTTCGCATTCAACCCGGCCTTCTATTGCCGCTTTCTTCAGGACTTGCTCTGGCTTGCCTTTTTGGATATCTTCGCTGGGGAAAAAGCTGGAGAAATGCTGACCGATGATTTCACTGGCTTGATAGCCGTTAATTCCTTCTGCACCTTTGTTCCAACTGATAATCTTGCCGCTGGTATCCAGCATATAAATGGCATAGTCTTTGACATTCTTGACTAACAAGCGGAAGCGCTCCTCACTTTCCCGCAGCGCCTCGTCTGATTGTTTGCGCTCAGTAATATCACGGGCGGTGGCGTAAATCAGTTGTTCTTCATGGCAGACGGCGGCGTTCCACAAAAGCCACTTGTAGGAGCCATCCTTGCAGCGAAAGCGATTCTCAAAGGAAATAGTTTCTGTGCTACTGGAAATTTCCTGCAACTGAGCGATGGTAGCTTGACGGTCTTTGGGATGGATAAATTCGATCCACTGTTTAGCCGAAAGCTGATCGGTTGTGAATCCCAGTGTTTTTTCGCACATCGGGTTAAGTTGCTTGAAGTAGCCGTCGAAACCGGCTACGAAAAACATATCCAGAGAGAGCGTAAAAAAACGATTTTTCTTGAATTCTAATCCTCTGCTATCGCTGATTCGGGGTTTTGCCGCCTGCATTGTCATTTTTCACCTACCTATTTTCCTTAAATGCACTCCTCCATGCTTCCCCTGATTTCTACCGAGACTTAGGTCTTTACTAAATTGACATCTTTATGTGGAGTTTACACATAATATAGTTTTTTATGGATGCCTTGACAATTATTAACGAAAATTATATAAAGTATTCGGATTTTGCTGTAAAATCCCTGCTGCCCGGTTGCAGAGGATGGGGATTTTCATCTCAAAGGAAAATCGCGATCGCATTTTATCTAACACTAGGGAACAAGCTTTGGCAAGGCTTTTCCGCCACGACTGTTGGCGCAGCCTGCCTGGGGTGGGCTTAGTCAAGGGCGAATAAACTCTCGTCCGCGCAACGGGAGGCTAGGACGCGATCGCGCTCAATCTCAGCGATGGGTAAATAATCGAGTGTCTTCAATATGCGATCGCCTAAAGGGAGATAAATCACAACCGCTTTTCAGCCACTCCATCGGCAACTGATTAGCATCGTAATGCTGCTGAAGCAATTTTTCAGTCAAAATAGTAATTGATGAGCTTATAAGCAAGTTTTGATATAACTCTCTATATTCCTGGGTGGGCTACCTCCTTTTTAAGGGGGTAGGTGGTATCGCTCGTTTTATACTAATACTAATAACTCAAATTTCACGCGCACCGAGAGAGAGTAGATTCACAATTGGACTGCTGAATGGGAATCTCAATTACAAACTCTGTACCAATGCCTGGTTCGGAAACACAGGTCAATTTGCCACAGTGCTTTTCTACTACAATCTGATAACTAATTGATAACCCTAAACCACTACCTTTGCCTACAGATTTTGTTGTAAAGAAAGGGTCAAATAGACGTTGCTGCACTTCAGATGTCATCCCAACACCGTTGTCTGTAATGCGAATTAATACTTGATTGTTATCTCCTACTTCGGTGCAAATCTGAATCTGTGGAATTGGGGATTGGGGATTGGGGATTGGGTATTGGGAATTGGAAGGACTCTTACCCAGTTCCTTGTCCCTTGTCCCTTGTCCCTTGTCCCCAGTCCCCAGCCCCCAGTCCTCAGTCCTCATCTCCACAGCTTCAATGGCATTGCAGAGGATATTCATAAATGCTTGATTGAGTTCTCCAGCATTACAAGCTACTAAAGGAAGGTCGCCATACTTTTTATGCACAACAATGTCGGGACGTTGCCCTTGCCCTTTGAGCCGGTTTTGCAAAAATAGTAGTGTGCTATCAATGCCTTCGTGAATATCGACTGGCTTACCTTCGGCTTCGTCGAGTCGGGAGAAGTTCCGCAAGCTAAGAACAATATCACAAATGCGTTCTGATCCCAGTTGCATTGATGATAGGAGTTTCGGCAAGTCTAATATCAGAAAATCAAGGTCAATTGCCTTCATTTCCTCTTCAATTTCGGGGACAGGTTCGGGATAATGCTTGGCATAGAGATGCACTAGGTGCAGCAAGTCGTAGGCGTAATCGCTGGCATGAGCTAAATTACCGTGTATGTAGTTGACGGAGTTATTAACTTCGTGGGCGACACCTGCAACAATTTGCCCCAGGCTGGACATCTTTTCTGTCTGAATTAGTTGGGTTTGGGTGCGCTGGAGTTCGTACAGGGTTTGTTCTAGTTTGGTTGCTTGTTGTCTAGATTGCGCTTCTGATAGCCGCAGGGCTTCTGTTGCTAACTGATGAATTTGCGAGTGGGCGTATAGTAACTGATGCACGTCTAAGAGTTTGTAGGCTCCTGATAGTTGCACTACAATTGGTTCGCACATTGATTCAGGCGATCGCTCTAATGACTGCTGCACTGTTTCTACAATTGAGGCGTTGCGATCGCATACTAATGTTTTGCTTTGGGCAAAGCTGTATAGCGCCAGTACAGGACGTTTGGAAAATAATTCTAAACTGTAGGGACGGCTCATGCACTCAAAAAACTGCCGCCGCGAAATCATCCCTACGAAATTACCCCCGTCGGCAATAATGATGCCTGGAAGCAACGGGTTAGCTTCAAAAAGCTTACTTACTTCCTCGGCGGTACATTCCAAATCGATGCAAGCGTCGTGGAGAGTTAATTCCTCCAGTGTGGAATCCAAATTTAGAGGCGATGCTTGGAGGGACGCTTCTACGGGACGTTGTTCAAACTCTTGAGTTGGCTGGCAGGCTACTACGGTTTCTGATGCTTTATTAGTCCATGACAACGGCGTTGCTTGCTTTTGGCAGCCACGGGCTTCTTCTGAGTAGATGCGCCAGTTAGAAGTGTTTTCTGGAAAAGTTTTAGGCATCAGTACCATAAGCACCTCTCTATATTTACTGAATCGCTATGCTAGTATTCAGCTTTTTCAAAAACTGCGTGTTGACACTGATTAATACAGTCTTGTGATCTGACGTTCCGGATTTTGTGATGAAGATCAACAAAGTAAATTTACTTAAACTTGCTTAAACTTTACGAAGCGTTCATGAACTAAGCCTCTATCTCTGGGATAATTAGGCAACTAGCCAGGGTAGCCAGATTGCCAAAGTTAAAAGGGTTACAAATAGCACTGGCAATGTCAGGATCAGGGCAATGGGAATATACTCACCCCAGCTGATAAAGAGTCCTTTACGAGCTAGAATGTGCAGCCATAGCAAAGTAGACAGACTGCCAATGGGCGTTATCTTTGCCCCCAAGTCGCAGCCTATGACGTTTGCATATATCATTGCCTCGCGGATCTCTGGGGAAGAACTACTGATGTCTTGAATTGCCAAGGCATTAATTAACACAGTGGGCAAATTGTTCATTACGCACGACAGCAGAGTTGCCAAAAAGCCTGTACCTATTGTGGTGAGGGTGATTCCCCACTGAGATAGATTTTCTAAACTCAAGCTGAGGAAAGTTGTTAAGCCAGCATTCCGCAACCCGAAGACGACTAGATACATTCCCAAGCTGAAGAGAACTACTTGCCAAGGGGCAACTCGCAAAACTTGGCGGAGGTTAATGACTGGGCGGACTGAGGGTTGGAACCATCGCCCCGCTAAAGTTAGCATGACCAATGCGCCCAACCCAGCGACTAAGGAAACGGGTATGTTTAAGGGTTCGGCTAGGAAGTATCCGCCTAGTAGCAAGCCTAAAATGGGGAAACTCCAACGGAACACTAGGCGATCGCGTATGGCAGTAGACGGGTTTGGCAGAGTGGCACTATAACTACTGGGGATGTTTCGCTGGAAGTAGAACCAGAGGACGCTTAAACTGCTGACAACTGCGACAACATTCACTGGCACCATAACCAAGGCGTAGCGCAAAAAGGAAATCTGGAAATAGTCGGCGGAAATGATATTAACCAGGTTACTGACAGATAGGGGCAGACTGGTGGCGTCGGCAATGAAGCCGCAAGCCATGACAAAGGCAAGGATAGCTTGACTGCCAAACCCCAGTGCTAGCAGCATTTCCATCACAGTTGGTGTCCAAATTAAGGCGGTACCATCGTTGGTAAATACTGCTGTAACAGCTGCTCCTAACAGCACAATCAGGGCAAAAAGTAAATTGCCGCTACCCCTGCCCCACCGGGCGATATGAAGTGCCAGCCAAAGGAAAAATCCAGCTTCATCCAGAATTAGGGAAATTATAATCAGTGCCACCAAAGTGAAGGTGGCGTTCCAGACAATTTGCCAGACTTGGGGGACGTTCTGCAAGCTGACAACACCTGTGGCAAGTGCCAGCAATGCTCCTCCCCCGGCGCTAAAGCCGATTCCCAAACCTCGCGGCTGCCAGATGACGAGGGTAAGAGTGAGGATAAAGATAGCGATCGCCCAAACAGAAGATGCTGTCAAGCTCATGGCTATTTGTGCATATACTTACTTCGCTTTTGGCATAATACTAAATCTGCCTAAAGGTGTAATTAATATAAAAAAAAGCCTCTCTTAGAGAGGCTGAAATAAATTTGGTTCATCTCATTCCCAGACGGGAGCCTGGGAAGTATAGAAGGTCTCTACTTTTAACGGGTTCCGGCGACAGCTAAAGCGCCAGCGATCGCGCTGACAATACCTGAAACTGCCGCAGTCCCAAACAGCCACCAAGCAGCAGAGGCAGCAGCTTTGCGGGTTTCTTCCGCTTGTCGCTGCGCTTGATACTTCACTTCGTCTAAGCGGCGTTGGGCTTGCTGTTGGAGGCGATCCACTCGTTGCAGTACGCTGTTGCGTGCGCCTTCAATTTGATCGACAAGTCGGTTCGCATCTGCCTCGGAGATATCCTCACGGGAAGACATAATCGCAACCAGAGTGTTGCGATCGAAATGGGAGAGGCGATCTTTAAGCGAATCAAACCCAGCTTGCGGATCGTCAAACAACTGGCGAACATCTTTCTTGATGCTGTCATAGTTGAGTTCCGGGCGATCCAACGAGTTGAGGTAGTTGCGAATCTGGGCAAAAATGCCGTCAACCGTGTCTTGAATTCGCCGCTGAATGCTGCGAATTTGCTCAACAAATTGGTCGCGTACCGAGAGGACTTGATCCACAATTCGGGTAGCTTCTTCCTCAGAAATATCTTGCCGTTGCGACACTAGGGAGATCATCGTATCGCGGTCGATGTGCGACAAGCGATCTGTTATACTCTCAACTCCGGTGCGCGGATCGTGCAGCAACAACTGCAAATCGCGCTTAATTGCTTCTGGGTTGAGTTCGTCTTTGCCAGTATTCCGCAGGTAGTCTTCCAGGGTGCTTTGGAAATCTTGAATTTGTGTCTGAGTCCGGGTGGCAAAGCGACGGGGCGCTCTGACGATGTTTTTGATCGTACCCTGCACCTGATCGATGATTTGATTTACCTGATCTTCACTGAGGTCTTGCCGCTGACTCAGCAGCTTCACCAAAGTATCGCGGTCTACTTGAGACAGACGTTGCCGCAGTGCGGTCGCACCTTGTTTGGGGTCAGAGAGCAGTCTGGTCAAATCCCGCTGGATGCCTTCGGGATTCAGTTCATCCTTACCTGTGTTTCGCAGGTAATCTGTTAGAGCAGTGCTGGTTTTGTCTACCTGCTGTTTGGCTTTATCCATGACCATTTGTGGTGCGTGGACAACGTTGCTCCAAGAATTTTGCACCTGATCGATGATTTGATTGACCTGATCTTCGCTCAAGTCTTGCCGCTGACTTAGTAGCTGGACTAAGGTATCGCGGTCAAAGCGAGAACCCCTTGCTTGTAGCGCTGATAGTCCGGCTTGCGGGTCGGAAAGAAGAGTTTTTAGATCCCGCTGGATGCCTTCGGGATTCAGTTCGTCTTTACCTGTGTTCCGCAGATAAGACTCTAAATTCACCCACAGCGCCTCGGTTTCGGATTTTACCCGGTCTTGCAGGGCTTGGGATTCAATGAGGACGCGATCGCGTGATTGTTCCAGATTGGCACTGATTTGATCGGCTTGTTCCTCGGTGATGTCTGTACGTCCCCGAAGCAATTGCATCAAGGCATAGCGATCGTACAAAGCAAGGCGACGCTCAAGTGTCTCGTGGTCGGCATCTGGATCTTCTAGCACCCCTTTGAAATTGTCGTTGATGCCTGGTGCAGTGAGTTCAGTTGTGGGAGCTGTTTGGATATATTCTTCCACTCGGCGACGCAGGATCTGCGTCTTTTCTTCTTCCTCAGCTGCGCGCACTGTCACCAAAACTTCTTGGCGGATACCTTCTAATTGATCGGCAATGTCGTTGATTTTGTCTTGGGTAAATACGCCCCGCTGTTGCAGCAGGTTGGCAAAATACCCCCTGTCTAGTTGCTCTAATTCGCGGCGAATTGTCCCCGGATCGGCTTGGGGATCGTAGATGACTTCTTTGAATTCCCGGTTGAGTCCTGGTCGGGTGATCTGCCAGGAGTAGGTGTTGAGCAGGTAGTTTTCTACATCGGCTCGAATGGTGCTGTAGGGGAGTTCTGGTTTAACTCCTGCTTGTGTCGCTAGTTTGTCAGTTTGCTCGGTTACTTTGTTTTTAGCTTTGGAGAGCGAACTTAAGATGGTTTGCACATCTAAATCTGAGAGATCCGTGCGTCCCATTGCCAATCCCATGAGGCTAGTTAAACCCTGCTGAACGGTTAGCTGAATTGGGCCAGGAGCTGCTTCGTCAGCTGATTTTTGATCGGATTTCTTAGAGTCCCGCATCTCTGCAATCAGCTGGTCGAGTTTGGCGTTGATATCATCTGACTTCACTTGACCAGGTTGTGCAGACTTCAGATAGTTGAGCAGTTCGCCCATCCGATCTGTTTGTTGCTCTCGCGATCCCACGGCTTGCCGCCACACGCCTTCGAGTTGATCGACGATGCGGTTCATGTCGCGTTTTGAAAGGTCTGTGCGATCGCTTACCAAGTTTATAAAGGTTTGGCGGTCGATGTTGCGGAGATTGTCGGTGTTAGCGATCGCTTTTAGTTGCGGGTCACTCAGCAATCTTTCAAATTCACCTCGAATCTTTTGCATATCGAGTTCTGGGGGACGCAAAGCGCCTAAATAATCCTCCAGCGTTTCGCGGATGCTGGAAGGATCTATCCCCGATCCCAGTTCTCGCCGCACTGCTGCTGCTGCCGCCTCTGCGGTTGATACAACTTGATTGTTAACAGCTTGTGCACCTATGGCGGCGGTTGCTGTGCCGACAATTGCTTGGAAGCCACTGGTTGCAGTATTAACGACTGAACCAACTAACGATCCCACTGTCGTTGAACTTACCCAAAATAGCAGGCAGAAGTAGGTCGCCCAAATTACCAAACCAATAATGGCACCTAAACCGCTACTGCTAACCAGGGTGAGTTTCACAGCCAGGAAACACGCGATCGCTAACGCAATGGTGACAGTCACCAGCGTCCAAATTCCGACTGCTGTCCCTATTTTGCGAATTGTCCCGCCCAAGCTACCAGATTCATTATCATCATTAGAACTTGAATCTGATTGATGACCTAAGTAAGAAATCCCGGCGGCGACGGAGAGGTTTGTTAACAGTAATTGCAATGCAAACGCCAGCACCACCCCAGCAATCAGCGCCACAAAAAACTCTGGCCCTGAAAATACAAGTGCCGCTCGTTCTGGCGTGTTTACTGCTGGATCGACTGGCGTAAGTTGCCCTATCCAAAATAGCGCTTTGTCCAGTTCCATTATTCCTGACGTAGTTTCAAACATGGTTTTTCCTTCCCAGAACCTTAAAGCCAGCGCAAATTATAAATTAAGTAAGTAGTCATTATGAACTGCCTCCACTATCAGCCACGAAAATCTGCGTTTTTGGCACCCTTAGCCTACTTTTTTTTTGCCACTTTTTCACTCATTCTTGATTCTTGGTCAAGTTATGCTGGCCAATTTAAGAGTATAATGACCACGACATAACCCGCTTTTTTCAAAAAAACGGGTTTTTTGTGTTTTTGGCTTCTTTCTACTCACCTACTTAAGCAGGAACTCTGTATTTGTGGCATTTGTGGCAAAAATCGCCTATGTACGTCAGAATCGCCGACTACGGCAGGTTACAGCATCCTCCTGAGGTCTGAAATATATGCCTTTGGTAAGATGAGGGCGCTACGCTACGGAAGGATAGCTGCTCTTTTGAGCAGCTAGAGGGAGAAGATGCGATCGCGACTAACAGTTCAATTTAAGTAGTAAAGCAATAATATTTAACGAAAGTCTAGCTTTCTCTATTTAATTTGTTTGCTTAAAACACCCAGAAGTCATTTATAGCTAATTCAAGTTTCTACAACTGGGAAATTATTGTCGATAAGCTAAGTTTTTTAGGTATTAACACCTGATTGAATTTATACCTATTTTCATTAGTGACGCTACACATTAGCCCCCTTTTTTGCTTGGTTGGAGGGATTGGTTGGTAGCCCATCAAATCTCTACACAAATGATATTCCTACCCGCTGTTAGCAACAAAAGCGTCCTATCTTAGCCGAGAAGAACAATTTTGTCGCCCTGACTCTTTCTTGCCCTCTTTCGGTAGGCTTACCTTTCCCAAAATACCTCAAAAGCGTCCTATCTTAGCCGAGAAGAAGAATTTTGTCGCCCTGACTCTTTCTTGCCCTCTTTCGATAGGCTTACCTTTCCCAAAATACCTCAAAATCCTCCCTTAGAAGGGTGTGCAGGTTGCTACTACAGGCAGAGAGCCTATCCAATGAGGATGCTTAGTATAAAAGTACAAAGATTTATTAAGGACTGTAAACAATGGAAACTCGCCCTACTGATTTACCTACAACTTCCAAAGCATTTAATGGTATTGACCGTAACGCTTTTATCTTTGGCTGGAATCCCCAAGCCGAACTGTGGAACGGACGCTTAGCAATGATTGGTTTTCTTGCTTACCTACTGTGGGATTTAGCTGGCTATAGCGTACTTCGCGACGTGCTGAACCTGGTTGGATACTAAATTTCTCTAGTCCGCATTTTGATTGATTGTTAGGAGCAAAAACAATGGAAAAAAACACCCTTGATTTACCTCCTGTTGCTAAAGCTTACAACAACGTTGACCGTAACGCTTTTATCTTTGGTTGGAATCCCCAAGCAGAACTGTGGAACGGACGCTTAGCCGCCATCGGTTTTATGGCCTACCTAGTGTGGGATATTGCCGGCGTTAGCTTCCTTCGTGACGTACTGCCAATAATTAAATAACAATTAAACCCTTCACTACACACTTTATTCAGGAGCCAAAAACAATGCAATCTCGCCCTACAACTACAACTCCACCTGTTGCTACTGAGTACAATGGTAAAGATCGTAATGCTTTCCTGTTTGGTTGGAATCCCCAAGCCGAACTGTGGAATGGACGCTTAGCTATGATCGGTTTTCTTGCCTACTTACTTTGGGATCTGGCTGGCTATAGCGTACTTCGCGACGTGCTGCACCTGGTTTCATACACCCACTAAAAAGGTAAAAATAAAAAGGCAAAAATAAAGAATCATTTTTGCCTTTTTATTTTTCCTGGCTAATATACTAAATTTGCATCGTCTAGAGTAAAAATCGCACTATCACATACAAAGCTGCGCCAATAAGTTGTATTGCCGCTACTGGGATGCCGTAACGCAGAAAAGTTTTAAACGAAATTCGCCGCCCGTGTAACTCAGAAATTCCCGCGGCTACGATGTTGGAAGATGCTCCAACTAAAGTGCCATTTCCTCCTAAAGTGGCACCAAACATCATGGCATAAAATAAGGGTAGAACTTCCGGTGGAAACTGCCCTTGAAAGCCCGGTTCTAGCACTTCTGATCCTACAAAGCCGACGTTAACTACATACTGTTTGAGTAACGGCACCATTGCCACCACTAGCGGGATATTAGGGACAACGCTCGATAGTATACCTACTGAAAATAGCAAAAGTAGGGAACCCAAGAAAATATTGCGTCCTAATATTACTGCTAATACTCCTGATAATCCGTTAATAACTCCGGTTTTTTCTAAACCTCCAATTAGTACAAAAGTACACATAAAAAATAGCAAGGTACTCCAGTCAACATCCCGCAATATGTTGTTGACTGTATCAATCTTGCTATGGTGAGAAAGGAGCATTGCCAAAGCTGCTCCTAATAAAGCAACTGTGGCAGGTGACATAGGAATTGGTAGCGTTTCTCCTACCACAAAAAATATCAGCACGAAAGCTACGATTAAGGCGCCTACTGCCAAAACTCGCGGATGATTAATTTTAGGGTGTGGCAGATGCTCCAAATCGTCCAACTTTTTGCGCCAAGTTTTGGGAAATAAGAAAGGTAACATGATGCAAACTGTCAAAACAGAAATTAATCCACCTAAACTGAGGCGAGTTAAGTAATCTGTAAAGCTGATATTGACTGCATCACCCACAATAAATGTGGCTGGATCTCCAACTAGCGTTAATAGCCCAGCACTGTTGGCAACAAATACCATTAGAATCAGTAAGGGAACAAAATCTACCCCTACTTCTTGTGCCATTGGGGGAATTAAAGGTGCCAACAACATTACTGTTGTTGCATTGGGTAAAACTGCACAAATTGGGGTAGTAATGCCTACAATACCTAGTAATAGCCGTTTGCCTTCCCCTTTGGCTAGCAGCACCATTTGAGTTGCTAAGTAGTCAAATATCTTGGTTGGCTCAAATGCCCGCACGAGTACCATGACTCCAAAGAATAAGCCCAGCGTTCCATGACTTTTACTGATGTAGTCAATAGCTTCTGTCAAAGTCATGACGTTGGTAAGTACCAGTAGCAATGCTCCCACAAAGGCAGCAATCGTTAGGTGCAGCCATTCGGTCATGATTAATACAATGACACTTATAAATGTTACGGTAGCAATAATGCCTTGCCAGTTTTCCACACAATACCTCAAGGGCTGAATTTTATTACTGCTTGCATCTTACTGGAAAAATTAGTTAGTAAATAATAATTGTAGTGTCGCACATTCAAAGAATGATTAAAGAGGGGGGGCAATCACGATCCATTTACACGGATCGTGATTGCCCCCCCTCCTCAATTGCATTGATCCCAAGTTGCATTCACTGATAGCAGGTTGGGTTTCCCTATCGCCCAACCTAAGAGGATGTCCCAGTGTCAAAAGTTAGTTTGATCCTCCCCAGCCCCCCAATTCATCGGGGGGAGAATCAAGTCTTAGTCCCCCTTGAGAAGGGGGATGCAAGGGGGATCTCCACCCTCTAAGCGTCTCGATTATGACTTTTCAGACGTCCTCTAAGAGAGTTAATAAGGATGTGTTTGACGGCAACTCGGTATAAGTAGTAGCAAGTTTTCACAACAACTATGGCTACTGGTCTTGGTTAAAATCCTCCTGCAAATTTAGCACACTAGGAATACCCAGTACCGGACAAGGGAAATCATCACCTAGTTGCTGGACAAGCGGATGATTGATAGAATTACAGCCTAGCAGCAGTGCCGCTGCCGCTTCAGCTTCAACAGCTTTCTTTAGTTCCGCCGCAAGGCAACCAAAGCGGAGATGAGCCTTGAAAGAACTGCTCCATTCTTCAGCAAGGCTTCTTGCTTGTGATAAGACTCGGTTTGCTTGCGCGAATTGATCCTGATAGAACATTGCTCTGAAATAGGAAGGATCTACCGATGTCACCCGTGGGCTTGCTGCTACTGGCTGATGTGTTGGTTGAGTAAAGACAGGTGTTGCAGACTTGAATGCAGATGCTTTGGAATTTAATGGGCTGTATTGAATTGATGGGTTACTTGCTGGCTTAAAGTCGAAGAAATTTGGATGATGATTGCTGGAATTGTCATCTACAACATAGACAATTTGAACTGTGACTTGCTTCTTGGTGACTAAACGAGTTTGATGGGCAATCCACAGAGCGACATCCAGAGCGGTTTGACTGCTGGGGGATCTGTTGTAACCAACGATTAAGTTGACTGATTTTTTGGATTCAGTGTTAACAGAAGATGATGAAACTGACCCAGGCAGCAACATCATTTGTTCCATTAAATCATTTCGACCGATTGCGCTTTCAAGGCGTACCAACATTGGCTTAATATTCACAGCTTTTACCTCATTCAAATAAAACAAATGATGGATAAGAGATAAGAGGCGGGTGGAATTTACTCGTCTTGAGTGAAGTAGCGATCTAGGAAATTTAGAGCATGGTTGCGTAGCTCGTAGTATTCCTTAGATTCGCGGATTTGTTGGCGATCGCGTGGATGAGGAAAAGGCACTTCCAAAATTTCCCCAATCTTGGCGTGAGGCCCATTCGTCATCAGCACAATCCGATCTGACATATACAACGCTTCATCCACATCATGGGTAATCATCATTACCGCTTGCCGTTGTTTTTCCCAAATATCGAGTACCTGTCGCTGCAATTTCCCCCTGGTCAGCGCATCTAATGCCCCAAAAGGTTCATCCATTAACAGCATTTTAGGGCGAATTGCTAAGGCCCGTGCAATGCCTACCCGCTGTTTCATACCGCCGGAAATTTCATCGGGATATTTGTCGGCGGCGGCATTCAAATTCACCATTGCTAGGTGTTCATTAACAATGCTTATTTTTTCGGCACGGGTGGCTTTTTTCAGGACTTCATCCACAGCCAAACGGATGTTTTCTTTGACCGTTAACCACGGTAACAGAGAGTAATGTTGAAATACCATCATTCTCTCGGCTCCAGGTTTACGAATCTCTTTGCCCTCCAGTCGCACTGAGCCGGAAGTGGCTTTTTCTAAACCAGCTACCATCTTGAGTAGCGTTGATTTGCCACAGCCAGAGTGCCCAATCACAGAAATATATTCGTCTTCCTTTATGGTGAGATTTACACCGTCCAAAACTACAAACTCACCTCCATCGGCAGTTGGGTAGGACTTGACGATATTTTCAATCTCCAGAAAACCATTACCAGGTAAGGTTTCATTAGTACCTGTTGAGTAAGAAGTAAATTGAGTCATAAAAGCCTCCTGAATGTTAGATGAGTTGTAATTGCCTTTTAATCGCCTGCCCAATTACCTAATGGCTATTAATTAAGACATGAAGAAACGAGTAGGACGGTTCGCCCGAATTTCAAAACTGTTGAGATACCCCACTGGATTGCTGGGATCAAAGCCTTTTTTGTCGATGAATACATCAGGTGGTTCTACTTTGTAATCATTTTTAGGACACTCAATTCCCATTTCTGCGGCAATATTGCGATAGAGGTCGGTTCGCCAGCCTTTGCTTGCCAGTTGTTCGGCATTTTTAGGAAATTCCTTAATTTGTCCCCAACGAGCTGCTTGAGTCATCAACCAAATGCTTCTGGAGCGCCAGAGAAACGTTGAATGTTCTCCTGGCTCTTTGGGAATACCGTTAGGAATATCAAAGAAAATTGTGCCGTCAGTGGATTTTATAGTGCGGTCTTTGCCATCAAAGCCCCCATAGTTGTATTCACCCATAATTGCAGGGCGCGTAAACTTATCCACTGGGCCTTTTTTAGGTTTTGCACCCGTAAACGAGCGCTCGGTAAGTAGCGTGGCTACTTCTTGGCGGTTTTCGGGTTTGCTGCAATACTGGCAGGCTTCAATCATTGCCTTGACCAGGGAACGATAAGTTTTAGGATTTTTATCAATAAATTCTTCCATCACTCCCAAAAGTCGGTCTGGGTGTCCCAACCATACTTCTTTACCTTGAGCGAAGGTAAAACCGATTCCCTGTTCGCCTGTAGTTGCTTTTTCGTAAATTGCTCGTGTATTCCAAGGTTCTGCAACCATGTAGGCTTGCATTGCACCAATCCGCACGTTACTAACCATCTGCGGCGGGGGAACGATGATGACGCGAAACTCTTTGATGGGATCGATTCCGGCGGCGGCAGATAAATAGCGGACGAAGTATTCGTAAATGGATGAACTGAGTACAACAGCCCAAACTCTGCGTTCTGGTGGTTGACTGTCAAAGTAGGCTCTAAATTGTTTACCAAATTCTTCTAAAGCGCGATCGCCATACTGTTGTTGGTACTCATGCCAGGGGCGCAACCCAAAATCCCACATAGCTTTGTTCATCGTCATGGCGTTACCGTGACGGTGAATTACCATAGCGGCACACATGGGAGCGTGGCGTGCGCCTTCGGCTCCGATTCTGGCATTAGTTACGGCTCCGGAGACAACAGGCGCGGCATCGGTGCGCCCAAATATTAATCCGTCGCGGGAGGTTGCCCAGCTAGCTTCGCGGATGAGTTTGACGTTAAGGCCGTATTTGCGGAAAAATCCTTTTTTCCATGCGATCGCAAAGGGCGCACAGTCATTAACGGGAACGTAGCCAACGGTAATGTCAGATTTTTCTAAATCGCCAGGTTTTACTACCTGTTCGATTGCCCTAGCTTCTTCGGTGAGTCCTTTGGCAGAGCGATCGCCGCTAATTGTACATGAAGATAATGCCATCCCTGCTGCTGTGGCACCCATGCCCTCAAGAAATTTTCGTCGCGTCCAATCTGGGGTGTAACTCATAGTTTTGGTTTTTTAATGCTTTAACTCAACCAAACGCCACTGGGTTTAACAGTTACCTATTAGTCATCACAGGAATTGAGTATTTAACAGCAATTCCTGTAGAAAGCGTACCTTAGCCCTAGCGAAGATAATGTGCAGCGATGCAAGTTAAGTCCGCAGAATGCGAGGCTATGTAAGTATTAAGTATGTTGAAACCGCAAGCTTCGGCGAGTTTTGTTTGCGTAGCTGCGAATTCTATTCGCCGGATGTTTCTAAGAAGCTTTAGGACGGCGGTGAGTCACTAAAGCCTGAAGTTGATCAACTGCGTAGTCTAAAAGTAACCCAGTTAAGCCAATTACCAGCACTGCTAGAAATACGGAACTCAGGTTTAAGCGGCTCCACTCATCCCAAACAAAGAAGCCGATTCCAATTCCACCAGTGAGCATTTCTACAGCAACAATTACCAGCCAAGCAATACCTAAGCTAATCCGCAAACCAGTAAAAATGTATGGCAAACTTGCAGGCCAAATAATCTTAGTTATCCGTCGCCAGCGTGGCATTTCCAGCACTCGTGCTACATCTAGATAATCTTTGGAAACGCTAGAAACCCCCAGTGCGGTGTTGATAATCGTAGGCCACAAAGAGGTGATGAAGATAACAAAGATTGCTGAGGGGTCTGCCAAGTTGAAGATAGCTAAGGCGATAGGTAGCCAAGCTAGCGGCGATACGGGTTTGAGAATTTGAATTACGGGATTGAGTGCCATCATCGCTGGTTTGGACATCCCGATCAGAAAACCAATGGGAATTGCCACCAGCGCACCCAGTCCAAAACCAATTAATACCCGTCGCAAACTGGCTAGTAATAACCATCCAATCCCCAAATCTCCGGGGCCGCGTTCATAGAAGGGGTTGAGAATAAAGTCCAAATTAGCAACTAAAGCCTGGGCTGGGGTGGGCATCAAATCGCTTCGCCACAAGGCTACCATCCACCACAGTAATATCAACCCCAAAAAACCAAGGGCAGGAAGTATAACTACATCCCGGACTATCACAGGTTTTGCTCGTTTCCAGGCTACCTGCCCAGCAACAGCGATCGCAGACAGATTCAGCTGCAATATCATTATGAAGCTCCTCAGAGTCACTCTTTTTGGTACACGAAACGAGAGCAGTACCAGCCGGGGACACTGACAAGTTCAGAACATTCCGAAAAATGCTGACTTTACCAGTCTCCTCTCAATGCCTACGAAGTTAGCTGACGGGCTAGGGCTGAGAGATGCCCCTCTAGACGTTCGATGAAGAATCAAAGAGGAAGGATGAATAATCTTTTTATTCCACCTTTTGCCTTCTACCTATCACCTTGTTCCAGATATGCCCCAAAATTTGGTTCCTCCGCTCCAGCTTCCAGGCCGACTTATAGGCTGCAAAACACTGGATTAGGCTGACTTACTCAAACCTCTGTCGAGTTTAACACTCCTTTTATAATTCGTCTATCTTACTCACGGCATATAAGTTTTTATATTTTTTGTCTCCGTATTTGTACTGAAAAGTTGACTGTCATTTATTCTAAAATTTTGTAAGTTTGAATCCAGCTATACATCAATGCTTAACCTATCACCTTTCTTTAGGCAGATAGTGTGGCGAAGTGCAAATACATTATGTTAAAAATAGAAGAGATAACTAAACATTATAGGAGTTATAAGGTGGCAACTATCCTTGAAACACTTTCCCCTCTGGCTTCTGAATCTTCTGAGCAAATCCTTTGCTTCTATACTAATTCTACTAGCCAAATTCAAATTGCACGACTTACTAATATTGATAACTTTAATTTTGAAAAGATAGTTTTTCCGGGAGAGCGTTTATTTTTTGATGCCATGCCCGATGCTCAACTTGAAATTGAGAAAGGCATGAAAGGAAGTACAAAATTAGTCGATAAAATCAAATGCGATCTCCTGCGCGTTTATGAAAATAGCAGCGAGTTGGAATGAAAACAGTCAGCTAACTAAGCCTAAAATTGATTATGAATTAGAGGCATAAAGCTGGGTTTTCAATGGCTAGGTAGGCGCTCAAAAACATTGGGCTTAGTCAGCTCGTGTACTCCTTAAGGTAAGGTAAATTTAGGAAGTGCTACGCTTAAAGACTCAAGAGCGCCTAAGCCATAATGGATTTTAGTCAACTACTCATCAATAAATCTGAAACAATTACAGATAAATGGATTGAAGCCGTTCGCAGTGATAGGCAGATTCAAAGTGCCGAGGATCTATCCCGCACGGCTATAGAGAATCATCTTCCCGATGTTCTCAGGGCGATGGCAACCGTGCTGGCAAAATATCAGGAAAGTGATATTAATACTTTAGTAGAGGCGAGTTTGGAGCATGGCGTTCTCCGGGCTGGACAAGGCTTTGAGCCAATAGAAATTGCGCGGGAGTATCGTCTACTGCGCCAGGTGACATTTTCTACTTTAGAGGCGGATCTGAAGCAGGCATCTTCGATAGACGTGATGCGAGCGGTTCGTTTAATCGATGCTGTAGTGGATGAAGCGATCGCGCAATGTTTTAAAAGCTACATGGAGCAGCGCTTAGCGGAATTACAGCAGCTGCAAAGTCAGTTACAACTTAACAATCAGGAACTGACTCGCTTAGTGAGAGCTAATCAGGAAAGCCTCTCTCATCTAGCCCACGAACTGAAAACCCCTTTGACCTCAATTATTGGCTATTCAGAGCTGTTTTTGCTCCAACAAAGAAAGAAAGATCAGGTAAACGACAACTTTCGCAATTTGGAACACATTGATAAAGTGTTATGGGGCGGGCGACAGTTACTTCGTCTGATCAACGATACTTTAGAAATTTCCTGCTATGAAGCTGGGAAGATGAAATTGCAGCCATCATCCACGAATGTGCGCTCTTTAATTAACAGCGTTATCGAGATGGTGCAGCCTTTGGCAAACTCAAAACAGCTACAGATGATCGTAGAGTGCGATTCCGCTACCGCCGATAGCTTTCCTACTCTTCGAGAAGGGCTACGCCCAACACCCGCTCCCGATCAAGTTTTCACAGATCCCTTGCGATTGCAGCAGATTATCACAAATCTACTCTCAAATGCGATTCGTTACACCGAGGCGGGAAGTATTAAATTAACCTGTCAAACAGTATCGCCAGAGGAATGGGCGATAGCGATCGCTGACACCGGAATTGGCATAGAACCAGAAGACCAAATCCGCATCTTTGAACCCTACTTTCAAGCTGGTTCCAGCCAGCAATCTTACCACCCTCACAGTACAGGACTGGGACTGGCAATAGTCTCTCGGTTAGTCAAACTATTGCAAGGCAAAATGGAACTTGTTTCCGAAATCGGCATTGGCTCCACCTTCACCGTTATTTTTCCCTTAGAAGTCCAAATCTAAAATCAATTCTGATTCCCAGCCTGAGCCTGCAAAACTGCTCTAGGAAGGCGAAACCAAAAACACGAACCACCTTTAGGACGAGTTGAATAACCAATGCTACCACCCCAGCGTTCAACCGTAATGCGGCAAAAATATAGTCCTAATCCAGCCTTGCCAGATTTCTCTCGTCCTTGGGAAAATTTTTGAAATAGATTTTTAGAAATATCCTCCGGCACCCCAGGCCCCTCATCGTCCACAGTAAACAGAATAAATTCGCCGTCTTGGTTTACGTCAACCGTCACAGTAGAACCCAACGGACTGTGACGAAAAGCATTTTCCACCAAATTAAAAAGCACCCTCTCC
This sequence comes from Trichocoleus sp. FACHB-90, assembly GCF_014695505.1. Lineage (NCBI taxonomy): Bacteria > Bacillati > Cyanobacteriota > Cyanophyceae > Leptolyngbyales > Trichocoleusaceae > Trichocoleus > Trichocoleus sp. FACHB-90. Next base: position 56,123 of record NZ_JACJOK010000069.1, on the reverse strand, counting down.
AAACGTGAGTTTTCACCAACTACCTTCCAATCTTGAGCCAAATCAATATTTGGCTCCAATTGCAATATTCTTTTGTTTAGTGAAAAAGTCGGCAACAAAGCCTCTACAACCTCCCTTGCACACCTCACCGCATCTGGAGCTTGGGCAGAATCGACAGTAAAATCCTCAAGGGATTTTACCTCAGCAGAAAATGCCTTCAATATCTCCTGAATCAGCATCTCTTGCTTGATAGATTGCCTTTTCCCAATTTCCAGGCGATCTCGTCCTTTAGCTGTCAAATTTTCCATAGCCAGCAGTGCAAAACAGCAATTTATTCCCGTTAATTGCCCCGCCACATCGTGTAAAATGCAGTGAAGTAAAATTTCTTTTTTCTGAGTTTCTTTGAGTAAATAGTGATGAGTTAAACTATTTTGCCTAGCCTTTTGTATAAGAGACTGTTTCTCTTCATAAGCAACACCTAATAACTCAATTAATAGTATTTTCTTATTTTCCAAACGAACTGCTGAAGCCTCAAGATGGCATTCCTGGCCGGACATATCAATTTCACTCCACAATCCCGACTTCAGAGGTTGGGGGATATTATCATGCCAAAAATCTTCAGCGTCGATGAGAAAATTTTCCAGAAAAGGAAACTTTGTCTGTAGATTTATTTTATTCTCTTCCGAAGTGACATCCGGGTAAAATTGGATGAACCATTTTGGTACATTGCCAACGACTTGAAAATAACAGTCATTCAGATGTTCTAAAACTACAGTATCGAGAATTGCAAAAAGTTCATCTGTGATAGATTTATTCATGATTTTACCAAGCAAGAATATATTTTTATTGGTTCAACTATTCCTGTCAACGGCAGGGTAGTTTGGGAAAATTTTTCTTGTAACCTATCAATCTTTTGAAAAGTATGTTCATCGATAAAAATCTCTTTCGGACGCGCTTGGCTTTCCAGCCTTGCGGCCAAGTTCCCTCCCCAATTAGACAACCAACCATTCTTTTCCACAAAAAGATAAGCAAGAGAACAATTTCGTATTGTCAGCTTATAAAGGTAATCAAGTATCGGATACGGAAGGTCAAGCATCTATCCCTCCATGATTTGTTGTCCAAGAGTCAGAAAAGCTTCTTCTACACCTAAACCTGTTTTTGCGCTTCCTTTAATTACTGTCCAGTTCCTTTCTGCTAGTTCATCCATTGAGCTGTCGTCAATATCCCATTCATCTTTTAAATCCCATTTGTTGAGGACAAGAATAAAAGGAACTGCGCCGATAGTATCTTCTACCCTTTTTTGGAGGTTAAAGGCTTTATCAAGGGTAGTGCGACGGGTTCCATCTACTACTACAAGATAACCGGATGAGCCGCGCAAATAAGACATTCGCACCTTTTGAAATTCGTCTTCTCCATAGAGATCCCAGAGAATGAAATTTATTTCCTGTTGTCCGACTTTTACTAATTTTTTATCAATCTTCACGCCTACGGTAGTTTGGTAAATGTCTGAGTAAATGCTGTGGACAAAACGGGCAACAAGGCTGGTTTTTCCTGTAGCGAAGGCACCCACCATGCAAACTTTTTTCTGGATCATGGTTAGTTAATCCCTCGGTTGGGGACATTGGTTATAATTACTTTGAAAGAGACGCGGCGGTTCAATGCTTGATTCGGATCAGTAGAACTATTGGCTAAAGGTTGACTTGAACCGACACCTATATTTTTCAGGTTGACGTTTTCAATCCCTCGTGAGGTCAAAATAGATGCGATCGCATTTGCACGCGCAGAGCTAATTATTATGTTTCTCTGTTCCGAACCGCCCGCGTTCGAGTGTCCTAAAATTTCAATGCTGACAGCCTTATCCAAAACTCGTGCGGTATTTGTAATATTTTTAATTGCTTGAATCAAGTTCTGTATTTTCTGCTCCTCCCCAGGTATAAGTTGTGTAGTTCCTTCTCCGAAAAGTATCACTTGTTTTTCAATCTCTGCCTTTGCAGAGAGCAGTTTTGCTGATTCTGTATCAACCAGATTCTCTTCCTGGTATTTAGTAATTCCGGGAATGAACTGCACCATTTTTCGGGTTTCTCCAATCCATTGACGAGAAGCGAAGCCTTTAGCATAAAGAATGCCATTTTCGTCAACTTTCAGAGAGACAGTTTCAGGAGGTTTGAGCAATCGTTTGGCTCTGGCGACTACAAATTGTGAATCAAGGGATAGGTAAGGCTTCCACTTGCTGATAACTGCCTTGGGGTTGACATTTGCTTGTTTCATCAAGGCTGTTGGATCTGCTGCCAACGGATCGCGAAGCCCGGAAATATAATATTTACCCCAATGCTTCTCGGAACTACTCACAGTGATTCCCGGCTGGTCATTCAGTTTTTCTAGATAAGTTTCCCAACGTCTGTTTTCTCGGAAGGAAATAAAGCCCCAGCTTCCCAAAGCTAACAGGATAACTCCCCAAAATATCAATAAAAAAGGAGAAGTTTTTTCTTTTTTTAGTTGATAATGAGTCTGGAGACAGTCTTCAAGATAAGGTTGGCTGGCTTGAAAAGGAGAAGTTTCCCCGTCGAAAGCATAAAGTTCTTTTCTTTGCTGGCGGTGAATTTTTTCTATCGCTTCTTGGAAAACAAACTTTAATTCTTTGGGAGCGTTTCCCCGGATAATACCAGCTAATATCGCCTGCGGCCCCTGTTCAATCCAAATGGTCAGTTCTCCAAATTGCAACGTATCCAGCGACTCGCCTCTTTGCACGCTGAAGGAGTCTTGGACAAAATCCCGGATAGCTGTCAACATCGCTGAAATTAAGTCTGCATCCTGAGCCTCTACCGAATTAGCTACTACGTGTTGCAGCAATAATCCAGTTTTTTTGTGGATGAGAAAGACTTGTTCAACTCGATAGAGAAGTGTGCGGAGAAGCACAACTTCGGCGAAGGATTTACCTGTTTGTAAAGCTTCCAATCTCCATTTAAAGCCTTGTGGGGATAGGCTGTGTTCAATGCTTTGATTAAGCGATTGGATGGTTGCTTCAAGCGTTGTCGCAATAGCTTTGCGGCTGGCTGGCCCGATTACAGGAAAAATGGCATCTGCAAGAACAGTGAGGTCTTTTCTAACAGAGGTTTGAATGGCTTCTTCTATGGTAGGAACTATTGCTTCGGATAGCTGCTTATCTTGCATTGAGCGCAGGATAATTGCTTCCGGAAGCATTTTGCTTAAATCCTCTGGTTGAATGTTGGGGTTGTTTAATCGCTCATACAGTTTGTCAAGTTCGCTTTTATCAAGACCAAGGAGCAGACTGCGGAGTTGAGCAAGCTCCTCATGCGATGCAGAATTATTATTGTTTGGAGTCTCGCTGGAGTCATTTTGGGTGTAAGAGTCAGTCATTATTCAAATCCCCCGTTTCACTATTGAGATTAATTGGCTACGTCAGGTGAGGGGGTGGGAGCCATTCAGCTATTTACTGAGATTTTAAGCCTAAAATAACCCAAGGTTGAAGTGTTGTATGTGCAATCTGGCAATTTAGGGCATTTTTTATCCAGATGCTCCTGCAAGGGGTTAACACTTTTTTCGGTTTCCGCCATCTGGTTGCCGAAAATAAGGTCTCTAACTTTATCCAAGTTGCCAATCTTAGCGCTACTTGTACCGGAAATCTAAAAAATCTTTTTTCGGTAGCTGGTTTGACTTCACAAGATTGCAATGAGTTTAAATTGTGGAAGTTTATAAGCAGCTATTGACAAAAACTCCAATATTGCCAGTGTAAAGGTAAATGGTATTAATAGGATTTTGTGGTTGAAATTTATTAAATCTTAGGAATTACTAAGTTTACAAAAAGTTATATAAAGCATTAATGGCGATCGCCATTAATGCTTGTCTGAGAACTAGATGTAAAAGGCTACAGATGCCCTTATTTGGGTCGGTTGTTCCGCCTCCGTTTGCCTCCCACCAAGTGGGCAAAGCCTTGGGTGACACCGATGATTAAGGCGAGGATGTTAACCATCGGGTGTCTGGATTTTGAGCGATCCGTTCGTTCTATTGTGCCTGTAGAGGAGCTGGATATGCGATCGCTTGTCTGTTCTTGCTCACCTGCTGCCTTTTTGATGTCCTGAGTCCGGGGTATCCCCTGCTGCGCCCTCGCTTCTTCGGTAAGGGGTACGGCATTTTTAGCAGGGACAATCCGGGAGCCGTACTTGTTGGCGTAGACTTGGGTAAATTCCGCACCGAAAAAGAGAATCTGGGCAGAATAATTCACCCACAGCAGCAGCACCACAAAGGAGCCAGCGGCGCCGTAAGTTGACCCGACGCTGCCATTCCCTAGATACAGCCCTAGTAAATACTTACCAATGGTAAACAGCAACGAGGTGATCGCGGCACCGATCCAAACGTCACCCCAGGCGATTTTCGCATCTGGCAAAATTCTAAAAATAAATGCGAACAGCACGGTTACGACACCGAAGGAAAGGAGAAAGTTTAAAACTTGCAGGAATGGCAAACCGGGCATCAAATGACCGAAATAATTGCCTACTGCTGACAACCCAGCACTCAAGATCAGCGAAACTAAGAGCAAAAAGCCAATTCCCAGTACCATCGAGAAGGATAAAAATCGGTCTTTGATGAAGCCTATGATGCCGCGTCCAGGCTTGGGCGCAACTTCCCAGATGGTGTTGAGTGAATCTTGCAGCTGACCAAAAACGCCGGAAGCACCGAACATGAGGAGACCAACGCTAATCAGGGTAGCAATTGTGCCTTGCTCTGCCTTACGAGAATTTGCGATCATTTCTTCGACAGCTTCGGCACCCTGGCTACCGAGTAAACCTCGAAGTTGCTCTTCTATTCCACCTTGGGCAGCTTCTTGCCCAAATACCAAAGCCGCGATCGCGATCGCGATAATTACCAGTGGCGCAAGTGAGAAAACGGTGTAGTATGCTAAAGCTGCCGCCAGCCTCGACGCTTTATCTTCTTGCCATTCGGTAAACGTTTCTTTAAGCAGTCCTAGTATATCTTTTGGCTTCATAACTTTTAACTTCTAACCTGCGCTACCACTCTTCTTTAGAGTTTGCAATGCTTTGCCTAGAAGCCAAAAGACCCGAAAGTTAGAATTTCTCCAAAATTCCAGCTTAGATCAGCCCTCGTTTTTTCAGTTTGAACAGTGCATCTTCAGCAGCAGCTTTCTCAGCATCTTTTTTGCTGCGACCTTTACCTTCCCCATAGGGTTTATCGCCCACACACACTGTGGCGATGAACTCTGGGGCGTGGGGTGTTCCGCCTGCTTGTTGTGTGACATACTTAGGTGGGGTGGAGCCAAGCTCAGGGTTTGCTTGTACCCATTGCTGAAACCGATTTTTCGAGTCCACATTGGATAGAGACACTACAATATCCTCCGGAACGGAATCAAACAACGGTTCTACAAAATCGCGGACTTTCTCAACATCTAAATTGTTATCCAGATAATAAGCGCCGACGACGGCTTTAAAAGTGCTGCTGAGTAAATTTGGATTGTGGTAGCCTCCCTCACGAATAGCACCTTGACCTAACCGCATTTTGAAGTTTAAATTTATCTCGGTAGCAAACTTTGCTAGCTGCTTTTCATCTACCAGGGCGGAACGCCTACGAGTCATCTGGTCTTCTCCCATTTGTGGGTGACGACGATAGAGATATTCGCCTTAGGTAAATAGGCGTTTTGAGAATCGACATAAGTCGAAACAAACGGGTTTTGCTTGCTTGTTTGGGACTGGAGGGCTAGATGAGTCACTTTCATTATCAAACCTCAAAATAATTTGTTGGTTTGACAGCATCAACGAATCGTGCATCTAGGCTTAGCAAAAAGCCGATCTAGGGATTTAAGAAAGATAAAATAAACCCCAACTAAATTAATAGCCTGAATCAACTTTTCTGTCAGATAAGTTTTGAGTTTGTAGTCTCAGCCACAGAATTTTTTAGTTTCCTACTAAACGTGCTGTCAATCAGTTGACCGGACATTTAGCGATATTTTTAGTCATCCTTCCCAAGGTTTGATCGGTGAATTGACCTAACATCAGGCTGAATGTTCAGCCAAATGGTTGACTAGACGCTCAGTAGAAAACTAAAAAATTCTGTACCTGAGACAGCATTCAAAACTTCGGGCTTTTTAATGCGAGATTTTTGTACTGTCTGCGTTGAATTGCTCACTGGCAAAATTGGTTGTCAATGTTCCTTGGGTCGATTTTCAGTGGGGGACTTAGTTGAAGGCGACAAACTTTGCGCTATGCTGAAAAATTGGACTTGCATCGCTTTAAAACTATGCCTGCATCTGTAGCTATCCCCGCCTTCCCCCTCGCTGCTGTTGTGGGGCAAGAAGCAATAAAAATGGCGCTGCTGTTGGCAGCAATTGATCCCGGACTGGGAGGGGTAGCGATCGCTGGTCGTCGCGGGACGGCTAAATCGGTTATGGCACGCGCCTTACACTCGCTCTTACCTCCAATTGAAGTTGTCAAAGGTTCCATTAGTAACTGCGATCCGAATCAGCCCAGCGAGTGGGATGACACACTTTTGGCAGAAATTGCCAGTAATAACCCCTCCCTAACCGTGGACGGAGAGGTGACAACGGAGATAATTCCAGCCCCCTTTGTGCAAATTCCTTTAGGAATTACAGAAGACAGACTTTTAGGTTCGGTGGATGTGGAAAAGTCGGTGAAACAGGGGGAAACAGTGTTTCAGCCTGGGTTGCTGGCGGCAGCAAACCGGGGCGTTTTGTATGTTGATGAGATTAATCTGCTAGATGACCAAATTAGCAATCAACTACTCTCAGTAATATCTGAGGGACGCAACTTGATTGAGCGTGAGGGGATTAGTTTTCAGCATCCTTGTAAGTCTTTATTTATTGCCACCTACAACCCGGAAGAAGGGCCGCTGCGAGAACATTTGCTCGATAGAATTGCGATCGCGCTTTCGGCGGATAGTGTACTAGGCTTAGATGAACGAGTGGAGGCGGTAGAACAAGCTCTCGAATACGCCAAATCTCCTCAAGAATTCTTGCAAATGTATCGCGAAGACATCGACAACCTGAAAACTCAGATTGTCTTAGCGCGAGAATGGCTCAAAGATGTTCGTATCACCCGCGAACAAATCGCTTACCTAGTTGATGAAGCAATTCGCGGCGGCGTACAGGGACATCGAGCCGAATTATTCGCCGTGCGAGTTGCCAAAGCTGCTGCTGCATTGGAAGGGCGCACAAATGTTATTGCTGACGACTTGCGTCGTGCTGTGGAATTGGTAATTGTGCCGCGTGCGACAGTTGTGCAGACACCTCCAGAGGAAACGCCGCCACCGCCACCGCCGCCACCACCCCCCCAAGATGAATCTCAGCAAGAGCAGGAGGAGCAGGAGGAAGAGAAAGAAGAACCGGAAGAACCACAAGAGGAAGAAGCGAGTGTTCCCGAAGAATTCGTCTTCGATCCTGAAGGTGTAATTCTCGACCCCACTGTGCTTTACTTTGCTCAGATGGCGCAACGTCGCGGTAAGTCTGGAAGTCGCAGTTTGATCATCTCAGAAGATAGAGGGCGCTACGTTAAGCCGATGTTGCCTAAAGGAAAGGTGCGCCGAATTGCTGTTGATGCCACCCTCAGAGCAGCTGCACCATACCAAAAGGCAAGACGGGAAAGAAGCCGGAGCAATCCCCAATCCCCAGTTCCTCAAAAACAGGTATTTGTTGAACAAGGAGATATTCGCTCGAAACGCTTGGTACGCAAAGCGGGAGCCTTGGTGGTTTTTGTCGTTGATGCTTCTGGTTCAATGGCGCTGAACCGGATGCAGTCAGCTAAAGGTGCGGTGATGCGCCTGCTGACGGAAGCTTATCAGAATCGCGACCAAGTGTCGCTGATTCCTTTCCGGGGAGAACAGGCGGAAGTGCTGCTACCGCCGACTCGTTCTATCGCTTCTGCAAAGCGGCGTTTGGAGAGAATGCCTTGCGGCGGCGGTTCGCCTCTGGCGCATGGTTTGACTCAGGCGGTGCGAGTCGGGATGAATGCTCAGATGTCTGGGGATATTGGTCAGGTGGTAATTGTAGCGATTACCGATGGGCGCGGGAATATTCCCTTAGCTCGTTCTTTGGGCGAACCGCTTGAAGCTGGCGAAAAGCCGGATATTAAAGGGGAACTGTTGGAAATTGCTGCCCGGATTCGAGGTTTGAGGATTCAACTGTTAGTAATTGACACGGAAAATAAATTTATTTCGACTGGTTTCGCCAAGGAATTAGCTAAATCGGCGGGAGGGAAATATTATCATTTACCCAAAGCGACAGATGCGGCGATCGCTGGCGTTACGAGGGGCGCGATCGCAGATATGAAGTCGCGGTAAGAACCTCACCCCCTAGCCCCCTCTCCGCAAGCGGAGAGGGGGGACAAGAGAAGAGAATGTCGATTTAGTTTCTCGTTCCCAGGCTGAGCCTGGGAACGCATTCCGGCTGGCTCTGCCTGCTCAATACTGAGATAATTTATTTTATATCAACAAACTGAATAACCCCCCACTGCCCATTTGTCAACCACTGCGGATCTTGACGCGATACTGATTCTAATTGACTTGGTTGTAGCCCCGCCACGATTTCTGATTTTAGGGTGCGTAAAGCAACAAAGGGGGCGGGAAAGTAACAGGTGATATCTGCAAAAGAGGTGGTAAAATCCCATTGGCGATCGCCTAAACAGCGGCGGTAGTTAGCATCTCCTTTGACAAAAATTAAACTTGATTGCGCTAAGTCTTGTTGCAATGATTCTGGCATTTCCCAGAAGACTAAAGGGGATGTCCAAAATAAATCGTCTACAAAACACAAACGATTGGAATTAATGTAATCTTGCAGGCGAAAGCTTAAGGATCGCACTTCCCTATTCTCATCAGTAGCCAGAATTTTTAGAGTGCTGTGGACATCTTTAATTGTCGCATCAGAAACAAAAGTAGGATAAGGCTTGAGGTGCAGGTAAACAGTCTTTGCAGCATTTGTATCTAACAGGTAGTCTGCTAAGCACAAATCGCTGACAAGTTCCAAACCAGCATTGTCCACGATAAAGTCAATCCGTACTTTATCAAACTTGGCAATTGTATCCGAGATTAGTAATGTATCATCTACTAAAACCTGTGTCTGTTCGGGGTGATTTTCCAAACTATTATAGTTAGAATCAACCGCATCTACAGGCCAAAGACTGAGATCGGCTCGATTTCCCCACAGCACAAAATAGAGCAGTGCGATTAAACTTGTTGTGTCTTTTTCACTATTGTTAATTTTAGCGCTGATTGCTTTTATAGAATCATTCGCAGTTTCCAAACCTCTATATTTTTGCACTGCATACGGATCTATACTCTGGGAAGATCCTGGTAAGAAGTAATGCGTTGCTTCAAGGATACGACGAAAAAAGTATGCTTCCGCAAAAAACCAGGGAATATCTAGCCATCGCTTCCCGACAAAAGGTTCTAAATATGTATTCCACGATGTTAAATCTGGTGAGTTGTCATCTTGAAGCGATCGCACAATCCCGTCAGGTAATTCCTGAATCAGCGTTTCCAGATTATTGACGATTTTTGCGGTAAAGTCATTTTCAGCAATTACTCGCCGCGCGATCGCTGGTAGCCGCGAGGTAAGCGTATAGTGAGCAAAAGAGCCGGACTCCGACATCATTAGTGGTGGAGGAAGCGGTAATTTAGGCTCTTGAAATGGCTTTTGCATTATGCGATCGCGTTCGAGTGTTAGTTATCGCCAATCATTTTACTCAAATTTTCGTTGGCTATCGGTTCGGGTAAATACCGAATGCGATCGCTTTCCCATTTTGTCCTAATTATATTCTTAAATAACTTGCTGTCGGACTCATAGGTAAGAGGATTAACTGCTGATTTTGTAAATCCAATTCAATTCCCAAAGCCTCCAGTGGAATCACTCCCAACAAAGGATCTGACCCTCCAGGCAATTCTAAACATTCAAACGTTCCTTCTCGTCCCAGTAAAGATATTTTTGCATCTTCAAAAATGCGTGCTTGACCTATGCCTGTTGCAGTTGCAACAGGTACTTCCTTGAGTAATTTTAAATCAAGTTGGGCAATAATATTCCGTGGTAGACACAAAGTGGTAGCACCAGTATCCACCAGCACATTTTTCACGACAAGCGATCGCACCTCATCCGCCTTAATATAACCCCGTTCAGCTAAAACCTGATCTGCACGATTCGTGACTACCAGCGTTGTAGTAATTTTGCCCATTGAGTCAATGCTTGTTAACTGCATAATAATATACCAGTACCTTTGCATCTAGCCTAGCAGACCACTTCTCAAAAGACGCGATCGCCCTCTCTTTTCCTCTGCTTTCTGGAGCGCTTGGAGTGGCTCGTCTCCTTAAAAGAACTGTTACCGAGTACGATTGAATGGGAGTATATTGTGCAAACAAACACCCATGAGCTTAACAGAACAAATTCTCTCTCAACTACCTGGAAATCCTCTGGACGGACTGCGTAAAGCCGATAGCCTCTGGCAAGCAATCAAAGAAGATACACTACCAATTCCAATGGTAGTAAAAGAAAGCAATGTTTTAATAGAAACTGTAGACTGGGACGTGGTAATTTGCGGCGGCACCTTGGGTATTTTAGTCGGTGCAGCTTTAGCAAAGTTAGGTTGGCGAGTTGCCTTAATTGAAAAGGGAACATTGCGCGGCAGAGAGCAAGAATGGAATACTTCGCGGCAAGAATTAGAAGTATTTTTGGAATTGAGTCTGCTTTCCGAGGAAGAATTAGAGAAAGCGATCGCTACCCAATATAACCCCGCCCGCGTCAGCTTCATGGGTGGTTCTGAAGTTTGGGTGCGCGACGTTTTAAACATCGGCATTGACCCCGTTTTTCTCCTAGACATTCTCAAATCAAAATTTCTTGCTGCTGGTGGTAAACTTTTTGAAAACACCCCATTCTCAGGAGCAGTTGTTCATCCAAATGGCGTTATAGTAGAGGCTGCTGGTGGCTTAAGAACGCGGTTACTACTAGATGCAATGGGAAATTTTTCACCCATTGTCCAGCAAGTAAGACAAGGAGAAAAACCAGATGGTGTTTGCTTAGTTGTAGGTAGCTGCGCCAAAGGATATCCCCAGAATGAAACAGGCGATCTGATCGCATCTTTCACCCCAATTCAGAACCAATGCCAGTATTTTTGGGAAGCCTTTCCAGCACGAGACGGCAGAACTACGTATTTATTTACCTATCTGGATGCTGACAACAGCCGCCCCAGTTTAGAATTTTTCTTTGAAGAATACCTGCGTTTGTTGCCAGAATATCAAGGCGTAGAACTTTCCCAACTGCAATTTGAAAGAGTTCTGTTTGGCTTCTTTCCCTCCTATCGCAAAAACCCAATTAGGATGCCTTGGAATCGCATTTTGCCAGTGGGAGATAGCAGCGGAAACCAATCTCCCGTAAGCTTTGGTGGATTTGGGGCGATGGTGCGACACCTGAAACGGTTAACAGAAGGCATTCACGAAGCTTTACAAACAGATGCACTTTCGCAGAATGCTTTGGCACTTTTGCAACCTTATCAGCCAAATATTGCCGTAACGTGGCTGTTTCAGCGAACGATGGGCGTAGGTGTCGATCAAAAAGTCGATCCAAATCAAATAAATCAGCTGCTTTCGGGAGTATTTCAGGCGATGGAACAATTGGGGGACGACGTTTTACGCCCATTTTTGCAAGATGTCGTCCAGTTTCCCGCCTTGACAAAAACGCTAATTAAAACCTTATTCACAAAGCCGGGAATAGTGGTTCAAATCATTCCCCAGGTGGGCTTGGTGACGCTGCTAGATTGGATGGTTCACTACATTAACCTGGGAGTCTACACCGCCTTATATCGGCTGGGAACAGCCTTAGAACCGTTGCACAAGAAGTTGCCGCCCCTCGGCAGATATTACTGCGATCGCTTTGTGCAAGCTTGGCAGTATGGTTCCGGAAGCGACTACAGAAAATAGTTGCCATCACCGGAATCAGGCTATTTGCTGCTGTTGGATAAAATATTGTTGCCGCTTCTTGTCTATCGGTTATAACAGGGCTAGGGAAAATTATGAGCTTAAGGGATAAGAACATGATTCAGCGAAAATTTCAGGCGACACAATATTTTGGTGTGTTAATGCAGTTGTTGCGCGATCGCTCCAGTTTTATGGAAGAAATTCGCCAAGGCGTAAGACTTCCCAGCAAAATCATCTCCCTCCTCGTTTGCAGCTCCATATTTTTTGCCTTCTACGGCGCGATCATTGGTTCATCCCATAGCGTTTTACAAGCCTTATCGTCAGCTTTGAAACTCCCATGCCTTTACTTGATGACGCTGATACTTTGTTTGCCGACATTGTACTTTTTTAGTATTATTTTCGGTTCAAGCAAAAGTATTGGACAGTATTTTGCCATACTGATGACCTGTGTAGCGGTAATTAGCGTTCTTTTATTTAGTTTGGCACCAGTCACGCTATTTTTTATGATTACCGCCTACAATTACCAATTTTTTAAATTATTAAATGTTTTCATGTTTGCCGTTACCGGATTTATTGGCATTGCTTTCTTGTATCAAGGTATGCAGTCAATGTCTGAACCAGATAAAGAAGGGCAAGATACCCGGACAAACATTTTGAAATTTTGGTTGGTACTTTATGCCTTAGTTGGCTGCCAACTGGGTTGGACGCTTAGACCATTTTTTGGTTCTGCTGGAGAGTTTGAAGTATTTCGAGGAATGCAAGGAAACTTTTATCTAGATATTGTGAAAGCAATTGGAGAAATTCTGGGATTCAATTATTAAGTTTTTACAGTTAATAGTTTTATAGCCATTTAAGGGTTAGGTGCCATAAATCTGTAGGGACATGGCATTGCCCATCGGTGTCAATTTAAGCCCTAGCGAATGGAATTCGCGGCTACAAAAACGAAGTCCGCCTGCGCGGACTAACGGATCAAGATTCTTATAACCCGCGCAGGCGGGTTTTGTTTGTATAGCTGCGGTTACCCTACGGGAAGCCGCTATCGCGTCTACAACCGCCAAGCTAACGTTAAGTTGACACCAATGGGCATTGCCATGTCCCTACTAAGGTGGCGGAAAAGTCAGAACCGTAATACAATATTTCACTCAACTGAGAAACGTTATATTCTTCCACGCTGAGCCTGGGAACGAGAAATTAATTTATTGTAGATGCCAATGGGAATATTAGCAGATTGCTGAGGGGAGGACACGCGACTCCTCAGCAAACCAGCCTATACCAGATGTTTAGTTTAATTATGTCTACCTACTTATCAACTGATCAAGAGATTTATCAGTTTTTGAGTGATGAGAAACCCTCTTTGCTACTTAAAGTACAAGAACATCCGACTGGGATTCGTCTCTAGAGACACGTATCAAGCTCACATTGCTATATATTTACCTTGGGGCATCCGAAGCTGGTGCGATAAGGGACGGTTTATTATCAGCTACCAGAACAGTAGTTGTTAATCCTATTCACCAAATCTTTCTCTGGATTATAGGATTTTTGCAAGTTTTTAAACCCGACATCAACTGCGGTAAAATCTCTTTTTTTAAGAGCAGCAACATAGTCGCGGGTGGATTTACTACTATCTCGATACATCTTGGTAAAATCGGCTTTAAACTTTTTTAGCTGCTCGTCGTTGACTTTGACAGCTTCCATTTCTTGAGCCGCTTTGTTCCAGATATCAGCTGTTTTGAGTAGAGCTTCCGAAGAGCTATTTCTACCACCATCGGTGACGGTTTTTATTTCATTAACCGTCCCATTGGTGATCTGGAAGATTTTTTGACACTGGGTAATTTTGTTGCCGCTACAACTAACACTCAAAAAACTAACGACAGCAGTTATAGGAAGTATGACAGCATACCTGCGAAGAAAGTGCATGAAAACTCTCCATTTGGAGTATATTGGTACTTCCACTTTTTTCCCGTTGCCCCAGTGCCAATCGGGACGCAGTAACGAAGTTGACCGATTTTATGCTTCGGTATGGTCTTCGGATGCAACGATTGCATCGACAAGGCGTTGTAAAGCTACTGTAAGCTGCGTTAGCCGCATTAGAGAATCATCCTGAGTTTCTGCTAGAGTTTGCACTGCGTCACTCAAGGCAAAGATTTGATAGTGCTGTTGTTGCACTTGATGCCCTTGTTCTTGTACTTGAATTGTCAGAGCATCCACCCGGTCAGTAAGACGGTCAATTGTCTCGGTTGTGGCAAGTACCGCTTCCGCGATTTGTTCAACAATCGATTCTAACCGCCTTAATCTGACTTCTACTCCAGAATTATCCATGTCGCTGCTGATGCCATTGCCAAGCGTGAGCAATGATTTTACTCAAGTCTGCGTATTCAGGACACCAACCGAGAATTCTTTTGGCTTTGTCGCTGCTGCCAACTAAAGTAGGAGCGTCTCCGGGACGGCGATCGCATTCTATCGCTTTGATCTCACGTCCAGTTACAGTTTGGGCTGTGTTAATCACTTCTCTGACTGAGAAGCCGTTGCCGTTGCCTAAGTTAAACACATCGCTTTTTCCCCCTTCCAACAGATACTTTAAGCCTAAAACGTGGGCATCTGCTAGATCGCTGACGTGGATGTAGTCTCGAAGACAAGTTCCATCAGGTGTATCGTAATCGGTGCCTAAAATTGAGATCGATTCCCGTTTCCCTAAAGCTGTCTGCAACACGAGAGGGATCAGGTGAGTTTCCGGGTTATGATCTTCACCTAGTAACCCGTTGGGGTTAGCACCGCTGGCATTGAAGTAGCGAAAAGCGACTGATTTTAAGCCGTAGGCGAAATCAAAATCTGCGAGAATTTTCTCAACCATCCACTTACTCGTCGCATAGGGACTGAGAGGATTTTGGGGATGATGTTCGGTCATCGGCACTTCCTGCGGCATTCCGTAGATGGCGCAAGTCGAAGAAAATACAAACTTGTTGATGTTTGCCGCCACCATTGCTTCTAGCAGGGTGAGTGTACCGTTGACGTTGTTGCGGTAGTATATGGCTGGGTTGGTTACAGACTCTCCCACGGCAATATAGGCGGCGAAGTGCATGACTGCGGCAATGTTGCGAGTGGCGAAGAGGTTGTCGAGGAGAGCGCGATCGCTTGTATCTCCAACCACTAGCTCTACCTTGAGTACATTTTCCACCAGTTCCCGATGTCCGTACACCAGGTTATCCAGCACTACCACCTCATAGCCTGCCTTTAACAGAGCTAGTACGGCGTGGGTTCCGATATATCCAGCTCCACCAGTTACTAAAATCGTTTGTTTGGCTTGCGACACGTTCAATACCTTCTCACAATTTAGAATGGCTTGCTTTTAAAGAATAACCAGCTGCGTGCAGCAAGTCACATTCTCAGTAATTTTATCCGTTGTTTTCTTCCCTGACAGTAGCTCCGGACGTATTCCCTGCAACACCAAAGGAAGGATGCTCCCGGAGGCGATCGCCTCTTATTATTGACAATTGTACAAAATATCAGAATTTCCTCACCATCAGCTATGGAGTTAATTGCTTCTGATTATTGAGTTTGGCTGGCTTAGGGAGCAATTCTGGAGGATTTTGGCAGCGTGCCAATTTTTGTAAAACCAGGCGCTCTTCTTGTGCGAGACTGTCTGCGGCACATAGAAGCGGTTTTTCGTCATTTGGGCGTACTATTGGTACTTGCGATCGCGTCTTTCCTTGAAGGTCTTTATCAATTCCTTTATCTAACTGGAAATTGTCGCTAGGATTCGGGGATGGCGATATCACTGGATTCGGAGATGGCATTATCACCGGAGTTGGGGTAGGAGATGGTGGTGTCACCGGAGTTGGGGTAGGACTAGGCGGTGTCACCGGATTCGGGTTAGGAGATGGTGGTGTCACCGTTGGGGTAGGACTAGGCGGTGTCACCGTTGGGGTAGGAGATGGCGGCGTCACCGTTGGGGTAGGACTAGGCGTTGGCTCTGGCAAAGAGCTATTAATATTAATGTTGCCCGAAGTGTAAACACCAGGAATAGATTCGGGTGGCGAAATTGTAGAAGTTCCAGTAGTGATGGATTTAGCTGTACCGTTAGTAGTTGAATCGCCCACTACGAAAGGAGTAGGAGGTGTGGCGACTCCGCCTTGATGCTTAATAGTAACTGCACCACCGCCACCACTTCCAGAAGTAGCAATGCTGAAGTTGGTAGAATTCAAAGCTGTAGAAGCATTAGTAACTCGAACATAGCCCGCAGCAGTAATATCGACATTACCACCCTTACCACTACCTATACTCCGAGCATCAATCAGTTTGGTTTCGATATCCTTCCCTTGAAGCGCGATCGCGCCTGCATTGCCAGAAGAAGTACAACCTTCGCAAATCGAACTAGAGTTTAAAGTTTCTGTAACAATATTTCCTCCTGCTTTGAGAGTAATATCACCACCATTACCAGCTGTGCTAGTGCCATAATCACTTCCAGAAGAATAAATATCCCCGCTGGTAATATTGCCGTTAGGAGCAGTTAGAGTCACTTTCCCCGCATTGTTTGAGCCATTACGAGAATCCAAGTTGTAAACTTGATTCACTGGATCAGAAGTATTTATAGATCCGTTACTACTGTTAATATCAATATCCGCACCATAAGACCTGATAGTTTGGGTACTAATATCACCTGTGGCTGACACGTTTACTCGCAAAGGTTGAGAATCCTCGGAGTCGATAGTTCCGGCAACTGTAATAGTCGCTGGTGTTGTCGCCGGAGATTTACTAAACGTTGCATAAGAACCTGTATCATCAAAATATTCTGCCGGAGTACCCGTAAAAGGTACATTATCTGTTGTACCAGGAACACCTGCTTGTAAAATAAAGACACGAGTATTTGCATCTAAGGCAGGGTCTATAGCATTGATTAAAACATTGCCAGTAATATTAATTTTTCCTCCAGCAACTATCTTAAGAGAAGCACCCGTGTAATCGCCAAGAGTGACATCGCCATCAGAAGTAATAACTGGATCGTAGATACTTACAAACTTACCAGCACCACCTGATAAGTTGCGTATCGAGAAGTCACCGCCTGCGGTATAATGAGCATCACCCGAAATAGTACCGTCACTGGCTATGGTAAGGTTGCGATCGCTCTCAAATGGAGTAGTTTCCGGATGATTCAAAGCTAGAATATCAACACTCTTATTGCCTTGAATATTTAGATTACCACCAGCTTTAGCGACAAAAGGTTTCGCCACACTATCCCGCGCTACTACAGTATCTTTGGCGAGTAAGTTCATATCCCTAGATGTTCGCAAATTGCTATTCACCAGCGTTAAATTACGGTCGGCTGAAAGTGTAGCATTTCTTGAATTTAACTGGCGTACTGCTACATCCCCAGGTTCTACCTTAATTCCAGAACCTGTTAGTATCACCTCTCCTGTGCTATTAGTGCTTAGTCCCTTAGCATGACTAATATCTCCACCCGTCAGCAACTGGGGTAAAGACGATGCTTCTGCTTCTGTTTCGAGTGTCGAATTAGGGACTTTACTCGCTGGAAGTTCTACACTTAGTATCTGTCCAGATTCACTAATACGTACCATATTTTGACCTGGTACGGCTGCCACAGTAATATTACCGCCTGGTGCTGACAAAGTTCCGGTACTGGCAACAGTACCACCAATTAAAACGAGGTTTTTTCCCTGGTTAACAGCGAGATTGCCAGAATTGATAATGGCACCCGGTTGAGGAGTAGTAAAGTTAAAGCTGCTAGGTTTTCCTGATAATACCGCATAATTATTATCCCCACTGGCATTAAAGAAATGAGAGCCAAAACCAATACTATTAGCGGTAGTAGCATTAAAGTCACCTGCTACATCCAGTCTGGTATTAGCACCGAATACAATCCCAGAAGGGTTCATTAAATACAGATTAGAAGTCCCTCCTGTGACTTTGATTAAACCATCGATTGTAGAGGGTTTACCATCAACAATTCTGCTTAAAATGTTGTTGATTTGGGGAGTGGAAATGAAATTAGCTGTTTGGTTAGTGCTGACACCAAATTCTTCAAAACTGTGAAATAAATTTCTTCCATCACCAGAAAGTCGTCCGCCTGTGATTTCAATTGTATTCCCTTGGGGAGTAGCGACGGTGCCAATGCCGTCCTTAGCGGGAGTAATCGGTGTAGAAAGCGCCTGTTTTGTACCAATGCCTTGTAGAAAGGCAAGTGGTGCCAGCAACAACCCAGCACTTTTTAAAGCTAATTTCATAATATTTTTACCAGCCTGGTTCACAGTTCTGTCAAAAATTACCAATCTAAATATGGTTATCCGGAGGTTTTTTGACCTGAAAACTCGACAGAACTAATTTATTTATCAATCAAGATTATTTACGGAATTCATACGGCATAGTGGCGCAAGTTTATTAATCAAAAATTACGTAAAAATAACCAACTTTGAAAACAACTGTTTATAGTAAAAAATTTTGTTTAAGCAAAAAAAGTAATTTCCACAGATAAGGATATTACCAGCTTTTGAAATTCAGTGTTTTTACTGAATTTCTAACATGACTCCGGGTTTGTTTAGAAATAAAAGAATTATATTAACAGGAGCAAACAACTACTAATTTGAAGAACAAAGCAGTAGTTGTAGTTACTCTTGAAAAATTCAAATGATGCTACGGAAGTGGTGTCCCAAGTATAAGCTGCGCTTGTATTTGCTTGTAGCGCTCGTTATCCTCCTCCAAAAAATGAGTAGTAATTTACATTTTGGTATGAGACGCACTCTCTCTTTCCTAACTTTTGTTGTTGGACTTACACTGATTGTTCCCCCACAACATACAGCCTCTGCTGCTGGAATTGTCGGTAATGGCACCCCTGGAAGCTGCACTGAAGCCGCCTTAAATTCTGCATTAGCTGGTGGGGGTTACGTGTCTTTTAATTGCGGTGCAAATCCGCATACTATTACATTTACTAGCCAGAAAGTTCTTAGCGCTAACACAGTTGTTGATGGAGGAAATTTAATTACTTTGAGTGGGGGTGGCAAAAGTCGAGTTTTCTATACCAATAGCCTTGTACAGTTAACTTTGAGAAACTTGACAATTGCTAATGGGTATAGCGCTGAGGATGGAGGAGGTGTTTTTAGTGGCTACAGAGGCAAGTTAATTGTAATTAACTGTATATTCAATAACAATAAATCCGTCAAGCCTGGAGAAGCTGGAGGCGGTGCTATCTACAGTAAGGGTGAAAGTACAATCATTGTAGATAAGAGTACCTTTACTGGGAATGAAGCCAGTCTTGGCGGTGCAATTTATGACTTGCTAAGCGACTTAACTGTGAGCAACAGCACTTTCACAAATAATACCGCTGGAATTGTGGCTCCTGGTGGTGCTGGCGGTGCAATTTATAATGATGGTGCTAATGGCAATACTGGCAAAATTATTTTACGCGGTAACACATTCACTAATAATACTGCTACCAATCAAGGCGGTGCTTTTTTCAACCAACTCTACAATAGCAATACAACGACTATTGAGAATAATACTTTTTCTGGCAATAAGGTTACAGGTACTGGTTCGCAAGGTTTTGGAGGCGCGATATTTGTGGTTGGGGGGACAACTACTGCTCCTACTTATAGTGGAGGGATAGATAATACTCTGTTTACTGTAAAAAATACCACTTTCGCTAATAATATTTCTTTTAATCAGGGTGGGGGTTTGTGGACAGGTAATAATATTAGAGCAGATATTATTAATAGTACCTTTTATGCCAATAAAGCAGCGAGTCCAGATGGAATAGGGGGATTAGGTGGTGCAATCATGAGAACAAGCGGGAAGATGAATCTTACTAACGTCACGGTTGCTAATAATTTTGCTGGCTTTATTGGTGGGGGAATTGTTGGTGGTAATAGTGAGGTGACGCTAAAGAATACTATTATTGCCAACAATAATGCGGCTAATGGTGGCAATACTTGGAATATTAAACAGAATTGCTCTGATGAGATGATTAATGGCGGAAATAATATTCAATTCCCGGCGAAGAACCCTAATGATGCCAGTGATAAAAATTGCGCTGCTGGCATTAGAATAGTTAATCCTATGTTGGGGGCATTGGTAAATAATGGCGGTGCTACTCCGACGGTGCCACTATTAACAGGTAGCCCAGCGATTAATACAGGTAATAATGCTACTTGTATAATGACTGATCAGCGAGGTGTTGCAAGGCCGCAGGGTAGCGCTTGTGATATTGGAGCTTTTGAAGCCAAGTAATAAAGTTAAATAATTCAGGTTGATTCTTGTACCTGCCTAGAGCTAGGGAATGCTAATGGTCTTAGCGTAAGCTTTGTACAGATTAGGAGAGGCTGACCCTCCCTGAATTGCGTTCCTAGGCCGCAGCCTAGGGACGAGGAAAGTACAGTTGCTACCCATTTAACGCCATGTTAGACACTCTGGATCTGGAACGTTCCCTGGATAAAAGCACTTATAAGTCTCAGATGGAGACTTTGATGCGATCGCTGCGATGGCTCCAAAAATCCTGCTGGGAAAAAAAATTACCGATGATTGTAGTGCTGGAAGGTTGGGCAGCGGCGGGTAAGGGTTCCCTGGTGAAGAAAATGGTAAACTACATGGACCCGCGAGGCTTTACCGTTCACCCGATTTGGCCTCCCAACGAGCAAGAGCAACAATACCCGTTTTTGTGGCGTTTTTGGCAGAAACTACCAAGCAACGGCAGCATTGGGATTTTCTATCACAGCTGGTACACTCGCGTTTTAGAAGACAGGCTATTTGAAAGAGCATCTTCTGGGGAAATACCAACAGTGATGGCGCAGATTAATGCTTTTGAGCGTCAGTTGGTGGATGATGGAAGTGCGATCGCTAAATTCTGGATTCATCTGGGTCGCAAAGAGTTAAAGCACCGACTGAAAAAATATGCAGCAGATCCCTTAGAAGCTTGGCGAGTGCGTCCGGAAGACTGGCAGCAAGAAAAACGCTACGACCAGTATATTAATTATGCCGAGAAAATGCTTGTCCAAACTAGCACTGGCCCCGCACCCTGGACATTAGTAGAAGGCAACTGTCAACGCTTTAGCAGGGTAAAAGTCCTCACCCAAATGGCAGCTACCCTCACAGAAGCACTCGACAGACTGCACATTCAGGCACCAGTAATCCCAGCATTACCCCCGCAAGAACACCTTAACCCAGCAGAACCAAACTTATTAGCCCGCGTCGATCTCAATCTCAGCCTCTCAAAGGATGAGTACAAACAGCAGTTACGCCACGAACAAATCGAGATGCGTAAACTCCAGATGAAGATTCACGAAGCTCAAGTGCCAGTGTTGGTTCTGTTTGAAGGCTGGGACGCTGCGGGTAAAGGTGGAGCCATCAAACGCTTAACTGATGCTCTAGACCCCCGCAGTTACACTGTTCATCCCTTCGCCGCGCCCACAGATGAGGAAAAAGCCCATCACTACCTGTGGCGGTTCTGGCGCTGGTTGCCCACAGCCGGGACGATTGGCATTTTTGACCGCAGCTGGTACGGACGAGTGCTAGTGGAGCGTGTCGAAGGCTTTGCTACAGAACTCGAATGGCACAGAGCCTACCAAGAAATCAATGAGTTTGAAGCTCAGCTTACCACTGCTGGCTACGTTTTGGTTAAGTTCTGGCTGCATCTTAGTCCAGAAGAACAACTCAAACGGTTTTGCGATCGCCAGAATGACCCGTTTAAGCAATATAAACTCACCGATGAAGATTGGCGCAATCGGGAAAAATGGTCTTTGTATGAAGTGGCAGTAAATCAAGCGATTCAGCGCACCAGCACCCCTAACGCTCCCTGGACGATTATTGCTGCGAATGATAAATACTATGCCCGTGTTAAGGTAATTCAGTCGGTGGCAGAGGCGATTAACTCACAGCTGAAACGCAGATAGAAAGGGATTGGGGATTGGGGATTGGGAATTGGGAATTGGGAATTGGGAATTGGGAATTGGGAATTGGAGATTGGGAATTGGGAATTGGGAATTGGGAAAAAGTCTTATTTAGCCCCTAGTCCCCAGTCCCTAGTCCCCAGTCCCTAGTCCCCAGTCCCCATTCCCCAGTCCCCAGTCCCCATTCCCCCATTTCCCAGTCCCCATTACCTATTACCATTTAGCCATTACCCATTACCCATTACCTAATACCGCCTATGTTTCTATTACTAACGCGGGTTCTGCTCTGGCTGTTGGTTAGCATCATTGTCTACAATTTGCTGACGAGATGGATTCCCAAGCAATATCTGGCTTGGTTTGGCGGAGTAATTATATTTCTCGTCATCCTGCTGTCGTTTTACAATCCCAACTACAGGGTTGTCTCAGCTGCATGGAATATTCTCTCGTTTCCGCTTAAGCCAGTAGGCGCGGCGATTTTCCTTTTGTTGCTGGGACTGGGAGGGATAAACAAGAATGCTGTATCAAACATCGCTGTAAGGCAATTTAGGGCAGCGTTCTTGATTTTGCTGATTTCCAGTTTGCCAATTTTTGCATATTGGCTGGCGCAGCAAGCGGAACAAGAGGCGATTTTATCAGAGCAACGACGGGCGGCAATTTGTCAAGTCAATTGTCCGGTTGACGTGACACCTGCGGGGGCTGAGACTGCTGGGGCGATTGTGGTGCTAGGGCGGGGAACTACGCAAGCTAACCTGCCCTATCGTACACAAATTCAGTTAACTGATACAGGCGATCGCATTCTCTATGCTGCTCAACTTTACCGGGAACAGCGAAACCGAGGAAATGACCCTCTGATAGTTGTCAGCGCTGGGCCAAGACCTGACCTGGAAGGAGATACAAATACTATTAATGAGGGTAACGATATTGCTACGGTGCTGCGTCGGCTAGATGTGCCGTCAGACCGAATTGTTGTAGAACCCAGAGGTGTTGACCTCCGCACCAGTGCTGAGAGGGTTGAGGAAATTTTAAGACAGCGGGGTATCAGGTCGCGTCGCGTTATCCTTGTCTCCTCTGCCTTAAATATCCGTCGCGCTAATCTAACGTTTTCTAATCTGGGTATCACGATTATTCCCAGACCTACAGATTTTTATACGTTTCAAGGTGGGGCGACACCCGTGCGACGCTTGCAAGTCTCAGATTTTCTTCCCAGTGTGGAAGCGCTGACGATCACAACTCGCATTGTGGAAGAGTTTCTCAGTTCAATCTATTACTTCTTGCGCGGCTGGTTGACACCACTCTTGTTGTAGAAGCAGCTGTATCAGCAATTACTTTAAAGTAGTCATTAGCCACGTGCTAATGGCTAATGGCTAATGGCACTAAACAAGGTTGCAATTAGCCATTCTTTATGGACAACGGACAACGGACTAACGACTAACATGGCTCACTCACGGCTGCAAAAATTAGGCGCTTATATGCGTCCGCACTGGCGGACGGCTACTCTAGGCATCATCGCCCTGTTTGTTGTCAATGGACTGGGCGTTTATATCCCTTTGCTGATTCGGGATAGTATTGACGAACTTCGCCTAGCGTTTGATTTCGATCAAATCAAGCACTTTGTGGTGCTAATTTTGCTGCTGGCTTCGGTGATGTGGGTGGTGCGAATGGTGTCGCGTATCCTGCTGTTTGGACTGGGGCGACAGGTAGAATTTGACCTAAAGCAAAAGATTTTTCAGCATCTGCTGACTCTGGAACCGTCTTATTTTTCCATTAACACTGCTGGAGACTTGATTAGCAGGGCGACAAGTGATGTGGAGAATATCCGGCGGTTGTTGGGGTTTGCAGTTTTGAGTCTAGCAAATACGATTTTTGCTTATGCGCTAACTTTGCCAGTGATGATGTCGATAGATTTGCGGTTGACTCTGGTAGCGATCGCAGTTTACCCGTTTATGCTGATTATTGTGCAGATGTTTAGCGATCGCTTGCGTAACGAACAGCTGGTTTTGCAAGAAGAATTATCCAGCATCAGCGAATTGATTCAGGAAGATATGAGTGGTATCGCCCTGATTAAAATTTATGCCCAAGAAGAAAACGAGCGTCGCGCCTTCGGAAGGCTGAACGACCGTCTTTTGCAAGCAAATCTGCAACTGGCGAAAACGCGAAATACCTTGTTTCCCTTCATTCAAGGTCTAGCTTTTATCAGCATATTGCTCTTGCTGTGGCTGGGATCTAGGTCAATTGTTGCTGGTGCGATTACGATTGGGGACTTTCTGGTACTAATTCTCTATGCTGAGCGATTAGTTTTCCCCACAGCTTTACTAGGATTTACGATTACTGCTTACCAACGGGGTGAAGTTAGTATCGACCGGATTGAGTCAATTTTAATGGCAGAAGCGAAAGTTAAAGATGCTCCAGATGCGATCGCATTGCCACAGGAAGAAGTCAGAGGTCAACTTAAGGCGAGTCACCTCACTTTTACCTATCCGGGAGCCGCAACACCAGCCCTGAATAATATCAACTTTAAAATTGAACCAGGGGAAACTGTGGCGATTGTCGGTTCCATTGGTTCTGGAAAATCGACGCTGGCAAATGCCATACCCCGCCTGTTGGATATCAATAGGGATACTTTGTTTCTGGATCGCTATGATATCACCAAGTTGAAATTAAAAGATTTGCGGGGTGCGATCGCTTATGTTCCTCAAGACAGCTTTCTCTTCAGCGCCACTATCAAAAACAACATTCGCTACGGCAATCCCCTAGCTGAACAGTCAGAAATTGAATATGCTGCCAAGCAAGCACAAATCGATCAAGAAATTATTAACTTCCCCCAACAATACGAAACGATTGTCGGAGAGCGCGGTATCACCCTTTCTGGCGGACAGAGACAGCGGACTGCGCTTGCTCGTGCTTTGTTAATAGATGCGCCAATTCTAATTTTGGATGACGCACTTTCAAGCGTAGATAATCAAACAGCTACCGCCATTTTAAGAAATCTTTCCGAAGGTATCCAGCGCAAAACTGTTATTTTTATCTCCCATCAATTATCGGCTGCTGCCACTGCTAACCGAATTTTTGTAATGGAAAAAGGTGAAATTGTTCAAGCTGGTACTCATACGCAACTTTTGCAAGAAGCTGGACTTTACCGCTCACTTTGGAGCCAGCACGAGCTAAAGGAAGTTCTCAGCTAAGGGCAGCAATTTGCCCGCAGAATAATTGTAGGTTCATCTCGAAGTATGACAACCTGTCTTTTGACATAGCAAGCCGCTCTCCTCAAAAATATGGGCATTATCAGTGCTTTGGCACGCGCCGAGTGAGGAGGAGCAGCTTGAGAAAGTTATTTTCAGTCATAGTTATAGCGGCATTTATTCTCCTTGCCTTCGCTAGTCCTGCTTTCGCAGCAGACGCGGCTAGCGGAGCCAAAATTTTTAGTGCCAATTGTGCCGCCTGTCATCAGGGAGGGCGCAATGTTGTTATTGCTGCCAAAACTCTACAGAAAGAGGCTTTACAGAAGTACAACATGAATTCAATTGAGGCTATTGTCACTCAGGTACAGAATGGAAAAAATGCCATGCCTGCTTTTAAAGGTCGCTTAAACGACGAACAGATAGAAGACGTAGCCGCTTACGTTCTAGAGAAATCGGAAAAAGGCTGGATGTAATATAACAGTCCTTGCAGGAACTGTGAAATATTTCTTTGTAGCGCAGGCGAGATTCCGGCGAAAAGCTCACCTGCCTGTCTTACTTAGCATTGCTATCAAAGTTAAAAATCAGGAGTTACTAACTCCTAACTTTTAAAGCTGCCCCAAATTATTTATGGTCTTTTTGTGTGAGGATACATTGTGAAAAATCAGCTATTATTTAATGGATTGTCCATAGCCGGAGCTATAGTATTATCGATAGCACCGATTCATGCTGAGGTTACGCAAGTAACTGGCGTTAAAATTCAGCCAATATCTAGCGGCATTGAGGTTATTTTAGAAACCAAAAGTGGCACGGTTTCTCAAGTGCTAACCTCCACCTATGGGGAAACTTTTGTAGCTGATATTATTAATGCAAAATTGCGTTTACGAGATAGCGATCGCTTTAGCATTTCCAACCCTACCAACCAAGTTACATTAGTATCCGTTACTCCTCTCGATGCTAACAGCATCCGAGTAGTTGTAACTGGAAGTAATGGCGTACCTAAAGGAGAAATAAAGCAGAATAAGGGCAATTTTGTTTTCAGCTTTACCGCTACCCCAGAGACCACCGCTTCAAACGAAGAAACTACTGAAACAGCAAATCAGCCTCCACTTCAAACTGACAAAAATGAGTTACCAGAACGGGTAATAATCAACGATACAGAAGAAAATAATCTTCCTCAGTCTACACCAATATACGAAATTGACGCCGAAGAAATTCAAAAACAAGGCTCAAATAGTGCAGCGGAAATATTGAAAGGACTACCTGGATTCGCCGTCAACGATGCTGGTTATGGCGCAGATATTCACACAGGAACTTACTACCGGGGACACTCCATTAATCAGTCTGTCTTTCTACTGAATGGTAGACCAATTGGCAATAATATTAATACTTATCATGGCACTACTGACCTAAACAGCATTCCGGTAGAGGCAATTGAAAGAGTAGAATTATCCAGCGGCACCAGTACCACCTTGTACGGTTCAGAAGCTTTTGGAGGAGTTGTCAATATCGTCACCAAACAAGCTCAAGAAGTTCCCAGACTCAATGCTACAGTCCAATATGGCTCTTACAATCAATCTAACTATCGCGTCAGCTATGGCGGTTCTGCTGCGAATTTAAGATTCAACCTTGGATATGAAAAATACGCAGCAGATAACCGTTATCCTGTCCCTAAAGGTGCAGCGAATCGTGATGCAGAAGGTCTTTTATTTAATGGAGACACTGCTACTAGCAATTACTTCGGTGGTATCGCCCTTGATTTAGATTCCAGAAACACCCTTAGCTTAGACGCTTATGCAATTAGCAGTCGTCGCGGCCTACTTTATTTCGGATTTCCTTTACAAAGAGACAGACTAGATCATGATGTCTTAAATGTAGGTTTATCTTGGAGAAGTTTATTAGGAGAAAACAAAGATTCTGTACTCAGAGCTACTCTAGGATACAACCGAGATTACTTCAACACCTATGGCCCAACCCAAAACATTTTTTATCGTACTGGCACCTTAGATTCCCAAGCAGTTACAGGGAGAGTAGAACATCAGTGGCAAACATCTCCTAGTAATAAACTAATTTGGGGATTAGATGTAAAAAATAGCTATTTAACTGGTGATTCTTTGAGTACAGCCCCTAATCTAAGCGCCTTGAATGAAACTGAAAATAGAGACAGGTTCCATACAGCCTTATTCGCTTTAAATACTTGGAATATCACCGATACATTTCAAACAGACTTAGGAATACGACAAAATTTTGATAGTGAATTTGGCAGTTATTTAAACCCCACCGCGGGGGTACGTTGGAATATAACTCCAGCCGTTGCTGTACGCGGTAGTTGGGCATCTGTACAACGCAATCCTGGATTAGATCAATTGTATATTTTCGACACAGTTCATAACTGGTTGCCTAACCCGGATTTGAATCCCGAAACAGGCTCATCTTGGACGGCTGGAGTAGATATTAATTTTTCTAGAAATTTGACAGGACAGTTTACTTACTTCGGTAGTAGTTTAAATGACAGATTGGGAATCATAGCAGGCAGATGGGCTAATATTGGCTTGGTGAACACCAATGGTTTAGAAGCAGCAATTAAGTGGCAAATAAATCGCGAGTGGTCAACCTTTGTTAATTACACTTATACAGATGCACGAATAGAGACAGGTGTAGAAAAAGGCTTACAATTAGGCTTGATTCCCTACTCTGTAGGGCAATTAGGTGTAGGTTATAACTCTGGCGGGTGGCAGATTAATCTATATGCGAGTTACTACAGTGGCGCACGTAGAGCCTTCTTTAATAATGCTGGTGAGAATCCAAGAGATTTCTCGCCACCTTACCTGAATTTGGATTTAAGCGGTAGAATTCCAGTGACTAGAAACTTGGGTTTAATAGTTTATCTAGAAAATTTAGCAGATGTGAGTTACGAAAAAGCAAATAGAATTTATCAACCCGGTTTAACTTTCCGCATCGGTGTAGAGTCTACGTTTTAAGTTTGGGAAAAGTTTACTTATTATATAAATTCTTAAAATAGAGGTACTTCAGGCAGCAAGTTGTTGTAAATTTGAATAAAAGACCTAATAAACTCTCAATGTTTACACAACTATGGCTCTAAATCGTCGTAATTTTCTATTTTTGTTAGGTGCCACTACGGGCGCAGTTGCCATAGGAGCCTTCCCATCTGCTTGCTCAGCTCAAAGCACCCAAGAAAGCAATGCAAAGCAGGCTCCGGCGTCTCCAACGGCTCAAACAAAAGATACTTTTACCCTGCCGCCTTTACCTTATGACTACAAAGCTCTGGAACCCCACATTGATGCAGCGACGATGCAATTTCACCACGATAAACACCATGCTGCCTATGTGAAAAATCTGAATGAAGCTGTGAATAAGTATCCGCAGCTTCAAGGCAAAAGCGCTGAAGAATTAATTAGCAATCTCAACACCGTACCAGAGGATATTCGTACAACAGTTCGCAACAACGGCGGCGGTCATGTGAATCATACAATGTTCTGGGAAATCATGGCACCGAATGCGGGTGGAGAGCCAACCGGAAAAATTGCCGATGCGATTAATCAAACTTTTGGCAGTTTTGATGCTTTCAAAAAGCAATTCAACGAAGCGGGTAGTAAACGTTTTGGCAGTGGTTGGGCTTGGTTAGTGAGGGGAAAAGATGGTAAATTGCAAGTTGTAAGTACGGCAAATCAGGATAGTCCTTTGATGGAAGGAATGTATCCCATTATGGGTAATGATGTTTGGGAACACGCTTATTATTTGAAATATCAAAACAAGCGAGCTGATTATTTAAATGCTTGGTGGAATGTAGTTAATTGGAATGAAGTGAATAAACGCTTTGAGAGAGCTTCGGCTTAATCAATAGGGTGCGTTAAGCGTTTAACGCACCCTATTGTTAGATAATTCTACTTTTCCTCTACATACATCTGAGGCTCAATTGCAAAGTTGTCAATTTTACCTGCCTCATCAATAACATAGCCACCAGTAGTATCTAATCCAGTACCTTCTTCTTGCTCGTGGAAAGCCTCAATTTGATGTTTATTGAGTTCGATGTCATTATTAGAAGGAATCACGGCATCCGGGGCATTAACAAATGGGTTTTGTGCCATTTGAACACCAACATGATTATCTCCTGGCGCACCTCTTCCAGGTTCAGCTTCTTTTGGCTCTTCTGGTAGCACTGGATTTTGTCCGTCGCTCATGGATTTTTGCTCCTACTTTTTTTAAAATTTGAGGGCAGTCTGTAGGCAAAAAATATGTTGCTGCTACAAACTGTTTTTTCGTTAGATTGTGATGTTTCTTTTTATGACAGTAGCCCAGTTAGTATCGAGGTTTACTCTTTCGGGGGTATTAAATTGCTATGTGTCAGGGGAGAAATTTAGTAACTGCTACGGCGACT
Organism: Trichocoleus sp. FACHB-90; assembly: GCF_014695505.1. Taxonomy (NCBI): domain Bacteria; kingdom Bacillati; phylum Cyanobacteriota; class Cyanophyceae; order Leptolyngbyales; family Trichocoleusaceae; genus Trichocoleus; species Trichocoleus sp. FACHB-90. The sequence continues at coordinate 26,736 of NZ_JACJOK010000069.1, read as the reverse complement.
TTGTTTAAACATCATTCCCTGGATGCCACCCTAATACTGCTGCGACTCCTAAAGCCGCCGCTGCTAAAGCGCCCCACTTGAGCGGCGGATTTTTATCCAGCCAGTCTGTGAAGCTTGGTATCTCCAGGTTGTCAAAGTCTCCCTCAACTTTGTCGTGAGCTGGGATGGGTTCGTAGAGATTATCTGGCGCGTCTTCAGACTTTGGCTCGTTGGTTTTCTGGAACTGGAACCCAACGAGCAGCAAAATTTGATCCACTAATCCGGGGGAGAGGCGCTGAAGCACATCTAATATCTTGCCGACATCGCCCACGATGAAATCACGAGTTGGGTTTTCGGCAGTGTAGAGGATGGCATCGGCGACAATACTGGCATCGTAGTAGGGCGGTATCCCCGTTGGCTTCACGCCTAACTTGGTACGACCGTTGTTGTAGAAAGGCGTGTTAATTACCGATGGCTTGATACTCGTGACGCTGATAGGGTATTTTTCGTGTTCTAACTCAACGCGCAAAGCTTCCAGAAAGCCCTCAACACCGTGCTTTGCAGAGGAGTAGGAACTCTGGTATGGTAAAGCTCGCCTGCCCTCCACTGAGGAAACGTGGATCAGCGCTCCCCTTCCCTCGCGTTTCAGGTGGGGTAGTGCAGCCATTGCGCCGTATACTTGCCCCATCAGGGTAACATCGATGACACGCTTAAACTCTTCCGGTGTTGTGTTGTCGAAGGTGGCAAAGACGGCGGTGGCGGGACAATGCACCCAAGTATCGAGTCGCCCATAATGTGAAACGGTATAGTCTGCGATCGCTTTTACCTGCTCAAAATCGCTGACATCAGCAATTACAAATGTTGCGTCACCGCCAAAGCTCTTAATCTCTTCCACCAAAGACTTTAGCCCTGACTCACTGCGAGCCGAGACTACCAGTTTTGCACCCCGGTTACCAAATTGCAAAGCTGTTTCCCGCCCAATACCGCTGCTCGCCCCAACTACGGCGACAACTTGCTCACTTATTTGCTTCAATTGCATTGCTGCTACTCCTTAAATTTGCTAATGAAAAACCCTTCACCTCTACAGGTGAATTACATTTTTTGGAAATGTGTACTTTTATTAAGTAAATTAATTCAGCACAAACCGGGCTACATCAGTCTTAAGGTTGACAGGTAGGAATCTATACCAATAGCACTAGGCAATTACTCACTTTTGTAAATACACTGTAAAATCGTGGGGCGAGAAACGATCTTGCGGGGTAATGTAGTCGTTGCGAATCGTCAGGTTGCAGCGAATATCCAGTTGCTTGACAAACCGGAAGACTTCACCCGGATCTTCGTAATAACGTTTTTCCATATGGAACTCGGCATATTTAGACCACATATTAAAGGCAATTCCCTTACTGGCTCTTGAAAAGCACCAGCGAATTGTATCTTGCCAAAATTTTCGGCAGTCGTCGCCTCTGTCGGCTGTAAACAAACCGCTTAAAAAAATGTAATCAAAAGTTTCGTTTTCGATGTTTTGCTGCTGGCAAAATCTGGCTTCAGGATAGTTTTGCCGACCAAATTCCAGATATTCATCAACTAGGTCTATCCCCGTGTAGTCTACATTGATGTTCTGCTGCTTTAAATAATTGAGCATCTGACCATACCCGCAGCCAAAGTCAAGAATTTTTGTATTTGATATATCCGCAATTCCCAGCAATATTTTCAGCCTTAACATCTGCTGGAATTCGTCATCCCAACGAACCCCATGCGCTGAGGCTCCGTGTTGAATGAAAAGGCTACGATAAACTTCCGCAATTTCTTGATTTCTGTCCTTATTGCCCATAAAAACACCTTTTTAGTTAGGGTAATTATGCTGGTATTATTGCATCTCTGGGCGTAATTTAGGCAGTAGGTATAGAACCTTTTCATCATAATACCCACGGAAACCCAAGCAAAAAGTATTTAATTTATATTAAAAAAATAAATTTCGCTGATTTACTAAAATACTAAGCTGCTGAAATATTGTCCAAAAATCTGCAACTATTATTTGGATATTTTTTTATTTAAAATATACTTTGAAATTTATATTAGCTCGATTTAATTAATAGCCTAATAACAAATTTACATTAAAAGTATAAGTAATGGTAATACCTTTGGGTATAATCCGAACGATAGATGGCAGTATAACTCTTAACATCTTAGATTTTGTAATAGTTGTTTACTTAATAAATACTTAAATGCTCCTCTCATCCAAGCCGTTGAAAGATATCTTCTTCTGCCCAGAAGAATCTAACTTTTATGCACACTCGATAGAAACATTAGTTTTAAATAATTGTATTGCGTCAGAGTCAATTGTTGAATTTGGTTCAGGAGACGGAAGTCCAGTTATTCAGGCATTGCTGAGAACAAACTTTGAGGGAGTCATACATGGATTTGAACTAAATAGGTTGGCTAGTGAAGCGGCGCAAGCAAAAATTGATAAATATGAAGTTAGCCAACACTATAAGATACACAATAAATGCTTGTTTGATGCTTCCCAACCAAAAGCGGAATTTTTAATATCCAATCCGCCCTACTTACCTGCATTAGATAACAACATTTATCAACCTCTGTTACATGGAGGGATTGATGGAATAACTGTAACCAAAAAGCTTTTAGAGCTTGGTTACACAAACGTATTAGTCATGGCTTCTAGTTATTCAAATCCAATAGGTTTGATTAATTATGCGAGATCAATAGATTACTCGGTTTCTAATTTCATTGTTTCTCCCCTAAAGTTTGGCTATTACAGTTCTGAACCAAAGGTAAAAAATTGGATTGCTGAGATGCAAAAAAGTAATCTGGCTTTTTACTCGTCAGATATCTATCTTTTGGCTGGAGTTTTATTTACAAAGCAGCAGAAGAATGCGGTAGATTTATCTACTGAATTACTTCAGTTATTAACTGCTTTGTGAACTAGCAATCCTTGTAGAGGTTCTGGCGAGTCTGCCGTTGCTCCGAGACGTTTATAGAACGTCTCGGAAGCATAAAATTTTACAGTTAATAAAGGAACTGCTAGATTTTGTAACCAGTAAGTTAATGCTGCAATCGGGTTCACTTAGAGTTAAAAATCTAAAATTTAAGATTTGTTGGGTTGAGGAGCCTCACCTAAGCTAGAACTAAAAACTATGAATTAGTTATAACTGATTGGGCTAAGCGTGTTATTAAGTAAGTCGGCGCGAAAAAATAAAACTATATTAAAGTAAGTAAATACAGAGAATACATCTATTTAATTAGAGTGCAGCACATTAAAAAAGATGAATTAGGAAGGCAAATCTTTGACGATAAGTTAGAACTTGCCTACGCCGTAATTCATCGAGTAGAAGTTAGAGGAAAAAGAGAAAACTACCGTACACAACGTGTTAAATTTAACTTTAATCACGTTATTTAATGTTTCGTTAAATAAGGACAGTTTTTCCTGCCTACCCCATTATTAAACACAAAGCCCAGTTTCGTTGAGAAACTGGGCATCTACTACCTTAACTCCTGCACCTTTAACAGGAATTCTCACAGATAGTTTAATTACTCATGCAAACATAGCCTCCAGCTACAAATTGCAGAGTAGAGTTAGGAGGACAGTCCTGCTGAGTTATACTACCCTCAAGCGGATTAGAGGTTGGTTGAACGGGAGTCGGACTTTGGGCAGCAGTGGGAGCAGAATTTTCCAGAAAACTTGCTAGAGGACTACCGCCATTACGCCCAACAGCGGGGAGTTCCAACAAAGCAGTCGTTGCTTTCCCAGAACCGTCATTAGTAACAGAGTTTTGATCCCCCGGATGTCCGTTAGCAATAAACAACTGTGGATGGTCAAAAGGTGCGCTCTGATTGCGAACTCGCGCATCAGTTAGACCGTTCATGAAAGCCACTAGCGCATCTTTTTCCGATTCGCTTAGCCCCAAGTTTTCGATATCTGGGTCTAGGTTTTGGATATTAGTTTCGTGGAAATCTCCACCCCGATTGTAAAAATCCACTACCTGCCGCAGAGTCAGTTGCCCACCATTATGAAAGTAAGGAGCTGTAAGCGCTATATTCCGCAGTCCGGGTGTTTTAAAAGCTCCATCGACAGCCACTCTTTCAGTCGCACTAATAGGCGGACTCAGATTGGGATCGTTGAACTGTCCATTCTGAGCCAGTCGCGACTCTGAAAGCGGGTTTCCAAACGGATCTTTACCGCCCACGCCTAAATCTTCCTGGGTAGGTCTAACAGCAATGTTGTAAAAGCCGTTGTCATAAACAGCAACACCGTTATCGCCCATCACCATACGTTCGAGTCGTTCGTTCTGCACGTTTCTTACAGAAGCGTTGGTGAACTCGGCTCCACCGTGACAATTAACGCACTTAGCTTTACCCTCAAACAGCTGTTTCCCTAGTTTCTGCTGGGAAGTTAAAGCATTGCTATTTCCTTCCATGTATTGGTCGAAAGGCGTATTATCGGAAACTAGAGTTGATTCATACAGTTGAATGGAAAGTCCCATAAACAGCGAGAAGTTGTAATCCATCAACGTGAACTCGTCGGTAGCTAAAGCTCCCTGCGGTTGTTTTAAGATCCGGCTACCGTCAGTATCAACTTTGATAATCTGCTGAGAGTCCCACCATTCCGGCTTAAAGGCTTCTTTAACCATAGCTTCGTAGCTCTTCTGCTTCAAACCTGGTTGCGGCCAGTTGCTATATTTACCGAGAACGCTGTCTTCAGGATGCACAAGTTGCTTTGCCAGGGGAGGTAAGAACTTTAGCTTTTTACCAGTTTCTCTAGGAAGCTTCTTGGTCTTGACTCTATTAAACTTCTGTCCGACATCGGCGAAAACACGACCAGTACCAGATTCCTCAACATCGCTGAGTGGCGGGCCTACCGCCTGCGATGCTAGAGAGGAATTCTTAAGGCTGACTTTCACTTGCTGTAGCGAAGACTGTTTTGTGGGTGCTTTATAAAGAAAGGCATTTTTGTCCCTCGATCCGAAGGGATTTACTCCGTTAAAATCATTTTGCGCCCTTCCATCCCAGAAGTTGCGGAAGTTGAACACCGCATTAATTGTACTTGGTGTGTTGCGACCTGTTACCTGACGGACGTTGATTCCGTTGACATTGAAAACTGGATCTGGCTGCACGGTTACATTGTCTACAGCACTACCGGGAATGATGTCGTTGAATTTGGTAAGATCGACACCCTGAGAACCAGTAATATCGTTACTGTCGGCTAGAACGTTCGAGGAACGGTTATTTGGGTTTTGCAGCTTGTGGAATGGGTAATCTTCCGGCTTCAGCGTGTAATTAGGCCCTGTTCCGGAAGTGAAATTTGTCGATGGCCCTGGGTGAAGCTGATTTTTTGCTCTGTTGTCAGCTCCGGCATTGAAGTGGCAACTAGCACAAGACTGGAGGCCATCGCTTCCTACCTGCATCTCCCAAAAAAGAGTTTTTCCGAGTGCGATCGCAGCTGTTTTATCCTTAACAAATTCTCCCAGATTGTCCGGCTCTGGGATCGGTACACTTTTGAGCGAAGCTAGCGACTGTTCAGGTGGCGATACCTGCGCCGCTACGGTATGTCCAGCTAAGACGATAATTGCAGCGATCGCTACCATTACCATGCTTTTTTTAATTCTCTTTGACAACCTCGATCCGAGTCGGTTAAGTCCTGCTAGAAACGCGATCGCAAAAAACGCTAGGTTTTGTATTCTTTTTTTCATTTTTCTCAACAGTCATAATTTCAGATAGTAACCCCAGCGCAGTAATGCTTCTCTCTGTTTTCAAGATAGGATTTTCTCTACTTATAATATATCTACCTTTTTGCCAAATCCTCAGCATATTGTCATTAAATACAACCCAATGACATTTTTTTTATCGCGCTACTTGAGCCTTATTAAGACTTACGGCTAAAAATCTCATGTATGTGTATAAATTAATCTTGAGTCTTAAAAAAAATATTATGTTTTTAGATTTTTTTATATATGCTATTTTAAGCAAGCTCTATTACCCATAAAAGAATCGTTTACTTACCCAAGGAATGCCGTATTATCATGTTTATACTAATATTCAAGGAAGCCGCTGCTCCAATAAAGAAGTTTTATATTGCTCAATCTCTAGAATCGGCAGCAACATCGTCTCTTCAATTTCCTGCCGCACTCTCTGAGTTACATAACAATCACGGTTTAGGCAATGCACTAGCAACTGATTAGCCTCATAGTATTTCTTCAGCATTTCTTTTTGCTGATTACTAAACTGCCAATGATGTCCTATGTCGCAATAATTAACTATCACAGCTCTTAATTTTTCAATCCAAGCCCCACCGTTAGCTTTCCACCAAGCTCTAAATTGTTCTCTATCTTTATCAAAGTGAGGTAATTGCTTGTTGAGTTGCTCTAGCGATTCACTTAATGATGTTAGCGAAACTACTTTATGAGAATCTTTGTTTCCTTCACGTCCAAAATCAATAGCACTAGCATGATTAATCGCACGCTTAAACACATCAGAATGGACGCGGGCAGGATCAAGAGCCAGGTCAAGCGTAAAGTCAAGGGACAGAACGCGGTCAAGAGCCAGGTCAAGGCTAAGGTCAGGACTAAGGGCGCGAGTAAGGGTCTTGTCGAAGCCACGGGCAAGGTCAAGGCTACCACAAATAACGCCATGAGCGCGGGCAAGGTCAAGGTCAAAATAAAATGCTCGAACAATTACTGGTTTGAAGTTTGAAGAGACTGCACAAGACTTTTTGTTTACCCAAGCTAGGAATTTTTGCAAATCCTGATCTTGAGCGATGAGCGCATCAATATTTTGTTTCATGAACAGCAATAGCTTGTCTCCACTTGACAACATACCGACTGCTAGTAAAAAAACTTCCCGCCAACTTTTATAAGTGATTTTTTCCCCTAAAAACTTCCAAGTGTCTTCTGAATTTAGTTTTTCCAAATTATCAGCGATCGCTCTGGCCGTAAAATATTCGTGAAATGTTAGGTGAGAAAAAGAGTAAATTCCTTTAGCACGCTCTACCAGTAGCCCGTGTTGCGCTTCAATAGATTTCAAAACTGCTTCGCTGTCGAGTTGTAATGCTTCAGGATCAGTATTAGTTCCGGGTAAATTCCGAATATGATCCGTTATGTGTTGCTTTATCTCTTTTGGTTTAAAAAAGTATTCTCCACGCTTAAAAGTAATTAGGGCGATTTTACTTAGTAAATTTTCCTTGGACTGTAATGATAGATTTTTGTATAGTTTATCTCGTTCAATATTTCGCTTAGCATCCCAGTGTTTCAGCAGAACATCTACTCCTTCTTTGTAGACTTCTAAGTAATTTGAGGGAAATTTGTCTAATTCTTCAAAAACCAAGCATAGCATTGTTAAAAGCAATGGATTTGTAGCTAGTTCTTTAATTGCCTGGTTTCTTTTGATGTTTTGGATAAATAATTCAGCTTTTGATGGAGATTTATGCTGAAACCAATGTTTAGCGAATGCAAAAATTTGTTGATCGTCAAAATCAGCAATTTCTACCTCTGTAAACTGTTCAAATGTATATTCTTTCCCCGCCAGCCTACAGGTAATAACAAAACTGTTTTCATAAAAATGTTCGGACAAATAACAAATTTCTTTAAAGATCCTGGTACTATCCTTTTCTCTAACTTCATCCAGTCCATCGAGTAAAATGAAAAATCTACCTTGAATTAATATTTTTTTAATTAGTTCCTCACTATTAATTAAAAACCCGGAAACTTGTTGAGTTATGCTTTCCAATAAATTAGGTTTATTTTTCGCTTCTGCAAAGTTTTTCAAGCTGATAAAAACTGGGATTTTATTAGCTTGAATTATCCCTAAGTTGCACTGAATTGCTAGGTGCTTCAAAAAGGTGGTCTTTCCCGCTCCGGGTTTTCCCAGAACCAGCAGTTTTGAATATTTTTCGACAGCTCGTATCCCTGAAACTCGTTCTTCGCAAACTTTGCCAAAGCCTGGACGATCAAAGTCTTCTGGAACACAAATTTTTATTAGGTTAGCAATTTCTAGCCGTCTATGCCCAGAGATTTTTTCTAAGACGTTGACGCTAGTGTAAATGTTATTCAAATTAATCGGTTGGGACATATCTAACACTCGCATCGTCCCGCATTTTTGTTGAATGTTGGCGCTTCCCTTTTGGCGCAAATCCTGCACTATAAGGTCAATAGGAGAAGCATTTTGCTCAAGCTTATCTGTCTGAGGTTCAAGCGCGACGCTTGGCTTAGCCACTATCTCTTCCCACTCTAGCCCTAGCTTTTCGCAAATCTGCACAAAATACTGCCGATCAACTCGCTCACCTTTAAAAAATTTGCTAACTGTCTGACGAGTGATTAGTAACTCTTTTGCTAAAGCATTCTGCGATAAGGAGTCGCGGATTAAAGCTTTTTTTGCTTTTTCAACACCTTGGGTAGATGCCTGAAGCGATCGCCTGACTCTTCCCGTCATACCATAAACCCGTATTTATACGCCCTTTACATGAGTTTACATAAGTTTTACATAAGTTTACACAACTTTTACAGCCTCTCGTACCTCTACTCATACCTGTTCTTTAACATCCGGCTGCAAAGCTGGAATAAGACTGTGAAATTACTTAGTAAGTTCCGCGAATAAGAGATTTGCGTTTCCGTGAGATTACTAGGTTTGCCAAGTAAATGCTGGCATAACTTAGCTGATATAGGTAGTTTTACTCACCTCCATAGTCAGTACATTTACCAGGATTGCTTCAGTCAGGAGAACACTACCAAAGGAACATGATGAAAAGAATCAGTAGACGAGAGATGTTAAAACTGGGAGCGCTAGCAGGAGGCTCCCTCTTACTGCCCATAGGACTCCAAGGTCGTAGCTTCGCGGGAGATGCCGGTAGTCCGAGGGTAACGCCTTTTTCGCTTCCCTTCCGCACTCCTCCGGTTCTTAATCCTGTACGCAGTGACTCGACTACAGATTACTACCAAATCACAATGCGAAAGGGACAGGCAGGAATTTTACCTGGGAAATCCACCCAGGTCTGGGGTTATAACGGTATAAGTCCTGGCCCGACGATTAAACAACGCAAAGATAGGCAATCTGTTGTCCGCGTTATCAATGATGTCGGTACGGAAACCTCAGTACATTTACACGGGATGGCATCCCTACCGCAGTACGATGGGTATGCTGAGGATTTGACTTATCCGGGACAATATAAGGACTATATCTATCCTAATAACCGCGCCGCTACACTTTGGTATCACGACCATGCAGTTCACGAAACTGCTCGGAACGTATACATGGGGTTGGCGGGACTGTATATAGTTCAAGATGACCTTGAACTTGGTTTGCCTCTACCTAAGGGCGACTACGATGTGCCGCTAATCATTCAGGATAAGCAGTTTGGGAGTGATGGCAGGTTGATATTTGACGACCAAGGCGAGGACAGTCAAATGGGCGACATTATCGTAGTCAATGGTGTGCCTTGGCCGCGCATGGAGGTGGCAAACCGCAAGTATCGCTTCCGAATTTTAAATGGGTCGATTTCGCGTTCTTACAAATTGGCACTAAGCACGGGCGATGATTTGGTTGTAATTGGTACTGATGCTGGGCTGATGAGTGCGCCTGCTAGGGTTAAAAATATGCGGCTTGGCATGGCAGAACGCTACGAAGTTATTATCGACTTTTCCAAGTACCCAGTAGGAACCAAAGTAGTTCTGCAAAATCTCGGACTTCCCAATAACGACGACTACGACGGAACCGACCAAATCATGCGTTTTGATGTGGTGCGTCGAGAGAACGATGATAGCTCTATTCCCAGCACTCTGCGGTATGTACAGCCCATCTCCGCATCTTCGGCTGTGCGAACCCGCGAATTTAGGTATGAGCGTACTAATGGGTTATGGGTGATTAATGGCAAGACTTGGGATAGAAACCGAGACGATGCTAATCCACAAATAGGCGATGTCGAAATTTGGCGTCTATACAACAACAGTGGGGGCTGGTTTCATCCTATACACCTTCATCTTATTGATGCCCAAATTCTTGACCGTAACGGTAAGCCGCCTTTCGCCTATGAGAAAGGCTGGAAGGATGTCTTTTATGTTGGCGAAAACGAGTCAGTACGTGTGATAGGGAAATTTGGCCCCCACACGGGTAAGTATATGACTCACTGCCATAATTCGGTTCACGAAGACCACGACATGATGGGTCAGTTCCAAGTCGGTCAAGGTGGGCCAGATCCAATTACTACAGCACCAGCGAAGAATCTCCCAGCACCGGCGCTGTAGCATTCAATACCTGAATAAACCAATCAAAGAACTCAGAATAGAAGCAATGCACTTGTTTGAAAAAGCGATCGCTACCATAGTTATAGCTACTGCATTGGGAGGGCTAGTTGCTCCTAGTTATGCAATGCCTGGGGGAGCGCACGACCATTCGTCATCACCTGGGGGATCGCACGACCATTCGTCACCAAAAACTAAATTGCCGCTACCTGAAAAATCGGCAACCCAGATCGATGCTGAGAAATTTTATAACCGGGGTCTAGAGAAGGTTCAAGCAAAGGACTATCAAGGCGCGATCGCGGACTTTACCGAGGCGATTCGGTTAGATCCTACTCATGAAACGGCATATATCAATCGCGCTCATAGTCGCAATCAAATACACGACCATCAGGCAGCGATTGAGGACTTTAACCAGGCAATTCGGTTAAATCCCACCTTTACTCACCTCTATAATAGCCGCGGAGAAGTTCGCGCTCATCTAGGCGATCTTCAGGGAGCCATTGAGGACTTTACTCAAGCAATTCAAATTTATCCTGAAGAATGGATTGGCTACTTTAATCGGGGGGAAATCCGCTACAAACTTGGCGACCATCAAGGAGCGGTTGAGGACTTTACTCAAGCGATTCGGTGGAATCCCAATTATGCCAGCGCCTACACTTATCGGGGTGATGTCCGTGCCAAGCTAGGAGATAGCAGCGGTGCAAATCAAGACTATCAAACAGCAGCCCAACTCTCTGCTAACCCAGCAAATGTTGATAGCCAACAGACAGCAACTAATCAGTAATATTAAATCCGGTTAATTACCCGCTATTTCCCAGAACCTCACCCCACCAATCTTTGCAGCTATGGCTTCCCGGTTGGCTTGCGCGGTGGGGTTCTTTTATTATGAGTAATCAACGGAATTTGATAGGGACAGAACTTACGCACTTGCCGTGAACTAAAGTTCCGACTCAAAGCTCAAACCCATTCAAATGGGTTTGTTTGAGTAAAAATGTCCGACGACTAAAGTCGCGGCTAAACAAACAAAGCCTACCAACGCAAACGCTTTATATTAGCGTTTGCGTTGGTAGGCTCCAAGCTTCTAGCCTGTGGGCTTATATTTGCAAAAACGGGTGCTGCCATTGGATATAACTAGCGAGTTACCAGCTCTGCTATTGTTTTTCCTTTTAATTTCCTTTGCCATAAAGGTCATCGTCAAATTTTTTGATAGCTGTAGTGTTGTACGGAGTGGGATATTTACGAATAGCTATATTTTCAGGTCTTGTCCCACATAAGCTACTAAGATCCAGAGTTCTACCATCGGAAGTTCTTAGGTAGCACACTGGCTCATTAACATCATGCTTAATTAGGTTTGAGGATGGAGTTCTTTGAGGCTGTGGATTACTAAAAGTTGCTTTATTTGTCAATAAAATTAAGCTAAAAGCTAAAGATGTTGTGATAACAAATGTTTTTAACATAAAGCTGTTTTAGAGAGATGTATTATTTATATTCTAAGTCAATATATTATTTTGAATAGTGCATTATAGAGACGCGATATATCGCGTCTCTAAGTGTAGTTAGAATCTACCTGGGCGGTTGTTTATCTTTAAACGTGCCCAACCATTCTCGAACTTGCCCAGCAGCAATCTCGCGACCGCCTAAACCAAAGGCAAGCGCGATCGCTACTGCAATAGCTCCTAGCAACAAACCAAAAGCTAAATTGACAATATCGCTGGCAATTCCCATCTGTTGCAGCGCCATCGCTGAAACAAGAGCGATAATCGCAATCCGAGCAGCCTGTGCCAGTATCCGTGCTTGGGGATTGCCGGAACTGTTAATTAGGTTAAAGGCTAAATTTGCCAAATACAAACCAATGGCAAATACCACCAACCCAGCCAGAATGCGCCCCAAAATTACGATAATGCCACCCACCAGTGCTGTCAGCGCCGGAATATTCAAGACCTGGACAGCAGCAAGAGTAGCAAACAGCATGATCCCAACCAGCGCCACAATACCGACGATTTCCGACGGTGTGCGGGTGGTAGTAGTCGTTGTTGGTTGCTGAAGTACAGTTGCTTGTCCAGTTGGAGGCGTTTGTCCCTCAACTGCGGGAGGCAGAACCCCGGTTGATCTACGGGTTGAGGGTCTCGGTTGTATTCCCAGCCAGTAGAAAATGTTGTTGAAACCAATACTGGTGAGGATATTGGTAACTAACTCGGAGACAAAGTGTCCAATTACGTAAGCGATCGCTAAAATCAACCCAGCGGTAAAAATTAACGGAATCGCGTTGAGAATCTGCGTCAACATCGCGATCGCTGGAACTGAAATCGCCGCAATTCCCAAAGCATTTAGGGACGCGATCGCTGTCGGAATCAAAATTAAAACGAAGACAACTGTTCCAATTAGCCACGAAAGCGACTGCCCACCAGTAGCCCGCGAAATCCCAAACCTAGCACCCAACCTGTCTGTCCCAGTTGCTGCCAACAAATTTGTCACAATTCGCCGCACCACCTGAGCCAACAACCATCCCGCTGCACCAATAATTACAGCTGTCAGGATATTTGGTATTGCCCCCAGAATTTGATTTAGCAGATTGTTAACTGGGCCGAGTGCCTGCTGTAGCTGTAGGGCATCCAGAACCAGCGGCAGAAACAGCAAGAAGATGAACCAATACAAGGCGTTGGCGAGGGTGTCGCTGAGAGCATACGGATTTGTTCTTGGAGTCTCCACTGCGGGATCACCTAGATTTCCCCTGCTAGTTCCCCCCACTTGCTCGCCCAAACGTTCATCTATTCGCAGCGCCCGCAGCCCTCGCGTCACTACTAGCTTTACCAGAGTTGCCAGCAACCAAGCTACCCCCACCAGAATCGCTGCACTTACCAACTTGGGCAGGAACTGGGTTACTTGCTCTAACAAAGTGTTGAGGGGGCCTGCAACCGCTGTCAGCCTCAAAGTCTGTAAGAAGGCAACTATGGCAAAGAGCATAATTAGCCAAAACACCAGACTAGAGACCCATTTCTCCACTGGTGGTGCGTCAGCCCCTTGACGACCAGTTACCCAACTGGCGATGCGATTGTCGATGTTGGTGCGGTTCAACAGTCCTCTTACCGCCGCCGCCACCAGTGAAGCCACGATCAAGCCAACCACTAGCGTCAGGATCGCCTTGAGCAGATCCACTAGCGAACTGCCCAGATTCAGGCCAAGATTGGCGAAAATACTATCAAACGAAAACCCTCTGGCTGGTGCTGGTTCATCCACAGGTACTGGTGTAACCTGTGCCAACAATCCATTTAACTTGACTGGCAGATTGAGCCAAAGAGTTTGTGTAATTCCTTGCCAAGTTCCATTCATGGTGTCTTTGGTTAACCTCGGATCAGGCAAATGTACGATAATTTACTACGTTTAGCAGGAATAGCTGAGAATTACCCGATACACTGGTAAATTCTCTGATTGCTGCTTGGTTCGTAAAGAACCATTTAACACAGGATGAGATAGATATAAGTTACCACCAGATGTTATGAATCTATCTTTATAGATAATTAATGCTTAAAAATAGGCAAATTTTCCGCTTTTTTTCGATCGCTGTATACTAAAGCGCGATCGCTATACTCATCAAAGAGTAAGCTGTATAATATGACACATTCCCAAGTATTCGAGCAATCTATCGAAATTAATGCTAGTGCAACTGTGGTTGAACAGTGCATTACTGACAACGCCCTGATGCACCGATGGTTGAATCCAGTTTTGCGTTGCGAACCAGTGGGTGAGTGGCGAACGGATTTAGGAAGTAAATGTCGCTTTATTATTCAAATTCCGGTGTTGCGGTTAGGCTTAAATTGTACAGTTGTTGAGCGGAAACCGGGGCTGATAGTCTGGGGATTTGAAGGATATTTTAAAGGACGCGATCGCTGGGAATGTCAACCCGTCTCCCAGAAAACCCTCTTGCTAAATCGCTTCGAGTTTGAAATTCCCAACCCCTTAGTACGCTTTGGCTTTAACACCTTTGCTACTACTTGGACTCAAAAAGATATGCAAGCTCAACTGCAACGCCTTAAACGAGTTGCAGAGGGAATTAAAAATTAAATTAGCTAATAGCTATTAGCCATCACCGCCCAAATGTTTCAGCAGCTGGCGAATCAAAGGCGCATCCTCAGCATTGGGAAGCATTGCCAAATAAATGTTCAAATCCTGGGATGCCTCTGCCCAACGCCCCAATTGATAGTATAAAAGACCGCGATCGCGCAATTCCACTGGTGCATCTGGAAACAACAGCAAAATTCGCTCCACTGTAGAAAGCGCTTTTGGCAAATCCTGGCGGTTCATGTAAATCATTTTTAGATTCGTCAGCATCCGCGTCAAAAAGCGCCGGGAACTCACTGGTGCGATAAAATTACCTTGTAGCTCCACTGGCTGCTGATAAATTTGGGAAAGTCGCTCTTTGCAATCCTGCTCAAATAGAATCTCGCCGCGATTAAAAGCATCCACGAAAATTCCTACATCCTCAAATTCTGGGCGAATTAAGAAATGTCCCGGCATTCCCACACCCACCATCGGAAAATCTATCCGCCGTGCAATCTCCAGATAAACTAGCGCTAGGGTAAGTGGGATGCCTGTGCGTCGGTCGATGACATCATTTAAAAAGCTGTTGCGCGGATCGTAGTAATCATCTGTATTACCGATAAAACCTAAGTCGTCGTAAAGATATCGGTTGATAGTTTGGATCGTCCGCATCGGATACCGTTCGGCAGGTAGGCGTTCTTGTACCTCAGATGCCATAGTATCCAGAGCATTAAGATATTCCTCTAGATCGAGGTCTGGATACTCTTCCTGTGCAATATCCAAAGCGGCTTTTGCCAGATTGATTTGCTCATCTGGCTGATTGATTTCCTGGTAAAAAGATTGACGTGCTGATGAAAAATTCATTATAAATCTGTGATTAAACTTGCTTTTCTCAGGATAAATGTAAGTACAGTTTCTTCTCTAGAAATAGTATCTGCTGTCATGTCCATCCCTGGTTGGACGGAATATTGGCGATCGCCTTTGTTGAATTCTATTTTTAGAGGCTGAATGGTCACTTCGTAAAAAGGCAAAACTGCACCAGATGTAGTAGTTTCGTTCCTTTGAGGAGTCGTGGCATCGGGAGCGATCGCACTCACTTTCCCTTTGAGCGTAGCGTAATCTGGATAAGGATAGGTAGATCGCATCTGTACCTGTTGACCAACTGCAACTTTACCAACATCCTCCAGGCGATCGCGAGCTTTAACTACTAAAGTTGTGTTGCTGGGCGCAATTTTGGCAATCGGTTCTGCTTCCCGCACTACCTGACCCCCATTTCGCAGATTTAATTGTAGGATGGTGCCAGATGCGGGAGAACGCACCACACTTTTTTTCAGTTCCGTTTGAGTTTGTTGCAGTTCGCGCCTATCGCCCTCTATTTGACTTTGAATTTCAATCCGACGCTGGAGCAGAGTTTTTCGTTCTTTATCTAACGTGGCTAGAGTGGACTCGCCCCTTGCCTTTTCTGGGGCATTCCAGGTACTAACATTCGCACTTATGTAATTGCATCGGTTTATACTGCCGAAATCAAGAGCGATGCTTTACTTCAGGTAGCGATCGCTTGTTTCCTGCACAAAACGAATATCAAGTCAATATCTTTTATGGCCCTAGCCGTGAATTTGAGTTATGAGTTTTGAGTTAAAATTCAAAATTCAAAAGTGAAAACTTATGAAATATGCCGTCGTCCATGAGTGGTTGACCCCTAAAGCCACCGGAGGATCGGAACTCGTTGTCAGAGAAATCCTCTCTTCACTAGATGCCGACCTTTACGCCCTAATTGACTTTGAATCTACCAATCCCGAAAGTTATTTATTCAAGCGCCCCATAGGTACAACCTTCCTGCAACACCTTCCACAGGCTAGTAGTGGCGTACAAAAATATCTTCCTTTGCTGCCCCTAGCCATTGAACAACTCGACTTACGCAATTATGACGTAATCCTATCCTCATCCCACGCCGTCGCCAAAGGAGTCCTCACCAGTCCGCAACAGATGCACATCTGCTACTGCCACACGCCCATGCGCTACGCATGGGATTTGACCTTTGACTACCTGAATAGTAGCCGACTGGGAGGCGGCGTTCCTGGCATCCTGACGCGGTATCTGCTCCACCAGCTGCGTCAGTGGGACGTAGTTTCAGCCAACCGCGTTGACTACTTTATTGCCAACTCCAAACACACAGCTCGTCGCATCTGGCGCTGCTACCGCCGACCTTCGGAAGTAATTTATCCACCAGTCAATATCGAGCGATTTTCCTTTCAGCCGCAAAAAGAAGATTTTTACCTTACCGTTTCCCGGCTGGTGAGCTACAAGCAAGTATCTTTAATCATCCGATCGTTTAACCAACTAGGACACCCGCTAGTAGTGATTGGCACTGGACCCGAACTTGACAAGATGCGCCAGCTAGCGCAACCAAATGTAAAAGTGTTAGGGCCGCAGCCAGATGACGTTGTTGAGAGGTATATGGCGCAAGCAAAAGCGTTTGTGTATGCAGCCTGTGAAGATTTTGGCATAGCGTTGGTAGAAGCTCAAGCCTGCGGCACTCCAGTAATTGCCTACGGTGCTGGTGGGGCGCTAGAAACTGTCTTGGATATTCGGCAACACCCGACAAAGGGAACTGGCTTATTTTTCCCCTCCCAAACAGAAGCGGCTTTGATAGAAGCAGTAGAAACTTTCGAGGACTCTCAGAAGTCGTTTAATCCTCAGAAGGCTCGGTTAAACGCTGCCCAGTTCGCTGTTCCAGCCTTTCAGGAGTTATACCTAGCCTTTGTGGGGCGCTGTTTACAGGAATTTCAGTCATCCTTAGTCCGCAGTTATTAGTCTTTAGTTAGTTACGCTATTGCCAAGGACTAATGACTAATATCTAGTGACTGGTGACTTAAATTCCACTTCTTAGAACACAATTCGCTGTCTTCCGGTGTCTTGTGGCTTTATGATCGGGACTGTGTGGTGTGATGTGAAGGAGTAAGATGACTGCCGAGAGCCAACTTATCTCCGGCAAGACGTTATTGGCGCTGGTGAAACGAGGGTTTCACCCACTGACGCCGACAGGTAGACAAAGAGGTTTGAGCAAACACCGAGACCTCTCCCTACAACGTCTAGACCGAGATTCCGTTAAACGATGTTTTGATGTTGTGTTTTCGCTATCGGTTTTGATTTTGTTTTCTCCGGTTTACCTGCTGTTGGCCTTGCTGATTGCCCTCAGCTCGCAAGGGCCGATTTTTTATATTCAGGAACGGGTGGGGAAAGACTATAAACCTTTTAGGTGTATCAAATTCAGAACGATGGTGGTGAATGCAGACGAGGTGTTGGAGCAAATGATGGCAACTTCACCGGATCTGCGTCAGGAATTTGAGGACAATTTCAAGCTCAAAGATGACCCTCGGATCACCTGGATTGGTAAATTCTTACGGGTAACTAGCCTGGATGAATTTCCCCAGTTCTGGAACGTTCTCACAGGGGATATGAGCGTTGTCGGGCCAAGACCTCTAGTTCCAGAGGAACTGTCAAAATACGGGAATCAAATTGATAAAGTGCTGATGATTCGCCCTGGAATTACCGGATTGTGGCAAGTTTCTGGACGCAACGATATCCCCTATCCCCGCCGAGTGCAGATAGATGTCTATTACGTCAACGCCAGGAATTTCTGGCTGGATCTGTGCGTGGTGATAAAAACGATTGGCGTTGTCATATCCCCCAAAGACAATGGTGCCTACTGAAAAATAGCTGACGCGATGTGCAATACAGCTCATACCCCCCAATTTATGGGGGGCTAGGGGAAATTGAAAGAACAGAGCAACTCATGTGTTGCTGCCCCAAAAAAGCTTAAAAAACGCCCGAAAGACAGGGTGTAGGGACGATCGCTTTCCCCAAATCTTCGGGCAAAACAGGGGGCTTATCTTAGTTACACATGGCGTTAGCTGATTATCAGCAATTTATTACTTTGCTGGTGGTGCTTGCTTTTGACCGCTACAGCTTTTCTCCTTGCCGCAGAAGGGCTGTAGATTTTAGTGTGGGCATTTATATACCAAGTTGCATTCTTATAACTAACGTTTTCCCCCCTGTGCTGATCTCTCCTCCACCCTAGACCTGGAAAATTCTCAGTCTACCGTCGAAATACGTAAGTTTTATTTTGATTGCGGGCATACTCTACGTATATTCCTGATGTTCTCCGAGAAATTTTGAGTTAAGTTAAGTAGTGACTTAAGGATTTCCTCTACTGATAGAGGGATTTTTCACAAAATTGGGTGCTGTTCGCTCTCGTAGATGGCGAGAGAAAATCAAAAGAGAATTTAGAGCTGTTGTCAAGACGATTATTTGGTCAGAGGCTATAGGGAAGATTAAGTATGACGCAACGCAAGATCGCGCTAATCACGGGTATTACTGGACAAGACGGTTCCTACTTAAGTGAGTTATTGCTTGAGCAAGGTTATGAGGTTCACGGTATCATCCGCCGGACTTCTACCTTTAATACAGACCGCATAGACCATATGTACGAAGACCCTCACAAAGAGGGCGTGCGGTTGTTTCTGCACTACGGTGACTTAACTGATGGCACCACCCTGCGCCGGATTTTAGAGGAAGTCAAGCCAGTAGAAATTTACAATTTGGGCGCTCAATCTCACGTAAGGGTCAGCTTTGACTCGCCGGAATATACTGTCGATGCGGTGGGAATGGGGACGCTGCGCTTGTTGGAAGCAATTAGAGACTACCAGCAGCGTACCGGGATTGAGGTACGTTTCTATCAGGCGGGTTCTTCTGAGATGTTTGGTAAGGTGCAGGAGGTGCCTCAGAAGGAAACGACACCGTTTTACCCCCGCAGTCCTTATGCCTGTGCCAAGGTTTATGCTCACTGGCAAACGGTGAATTATCGGGAATCCTACGGCTTATTTGCGTGTAACGGGATATTATTTAACCACGAGAGTCCGCGCCGGGGCGAAACGTTTGTAACAAGAAAGATTACCAGAGCGATCGCTCGCATCATTGCCGGAAAACAGAAAAAAATCTACCTGGGTAATCTCGATTCCAAGCGGGACTGGGGCTATGCTAAAGACTACGTAAAAGCAATGTGGCTGATGCTCCAGCAAGAGGAGCCAGATGATTATGTGGTAGCCACCGGAGAAACTTACTCAATTCGCCAATTCCTAGATGTTGCTTTTAATTACGTCAAATTGGATTGGCATGACTATGTAGAGTTTGACGAACGCTACCTGCGTCCAGCAGAAGTGGAGTTACTCATCGGCGATCCTACTAAGGCTCTAGAGAAACTAGGCTGGAAACCTTCTGTTACTTTTGAAGAATTAGTTCATTTGATGGTGGAAGGGGATATGCAAGCTTTAGGCTTAACTTCACCTAACGGTAACGGTTCCCACTCCCCTCTGGATATGGCTACGATTCGCCAGACTGCCGGTAGTAGGCACGACTAGAGAGTTAAAAGTTAGGAGTTATGAGTTATGAGTTATGAGTTTATTCATAACTCATAATTTTTAGCAGATATCCAAAAATTTAGGGGAGGATGGTAAGAAATATGGCTACTTTAGATTTGAGCAATAAACGGATTCTAGTTACGGGCGGGGCTGGTTTTTTGGGGCGTCAGGTGGTGGAACAGCTGAGGTTAGCAGGAGCAGACCAAGAGAAGATTACGATACCGCGATCGCGCGATTATGATTTGCGATCGCTTGAAGCTTGCCAACGCGCTGTCGAACACCAGGATGTCGTGATTCACCTCGCAGCCCACGTTGGCGGCATTGGCTTGAATCTGGTAAAACCTGCTGAATTATTCTATGACAACTTGATGATGGGCGCTCAGCTGATTCACGCCGCCTATCAAGCTGGTGTCCAAAAGTTTACCTGTGTTGGCACCATCTGCGCTTATCCCAAGTTTACGCCAGTGCCATTCAAAGAAGATGACCTTTGGAATGGCTACCCGGAAGAAACCAACGCCCCCTACGGCGTTGCGAAGAAAGCTTTATTAGTCCAACTTCAATCTTACCGACAGCAGTACGGCTTTAATGGCATTTACCTGTTGCCAGTAAACTTGTACGGCCCAGAAGATAACTTTGACCCCAAGAGTTCCCATGTTATCCCAGCTTTGATTCGCAAGGTACACGAAGCTCAAATTAGGGGAGATAAGCATCTACCTGTATGGGGCGATGGTAGTCCTACCCGCGAGTTTCTGTACTCAACTGATGCTGCTTTGGGTATCGTCATGGGTACGCAGGACTACGATGGTACAGAACCCGTGAACCTGGGAACAGGTTATGAAATTTCCATCAAAGAGTTGGTGGAACTGATTTGCGAACTAATGGGCTATGAGGGCGAAATTGTTTGGGAAACAGATAAGCCCAATGGTCAACCGCGCCGCTGTTTAGATACCGAACGAGCTTGCCGAGAATTTGGCTTCACCGCCAAAGTTGACTTCAAGCAAGGTCTAAAAAATACTATTGAGTGGTATCGGCAACACGCAGAGTAGGTCTGAAAAAAATCTGAGTGTGAAAAACCCGTTTTGTTTAACAAAACGGGTTTTTGTGTTGTTAGTATCCAAAATCTTCTTACCGAGCGTACAGCAAGCCTCCTGGGATAGGGAGACACTAAGATGGAAGCTAATATAATCTCACAACCAGCCTATCCATAGAACTTGTGAACAAAGTTGATAATCAACTGGATAAAGTGGAATTACGGCGATTGCTTCTCAAAGCACGGCAATTTATGTCAGTGTCAGAATGGAGAGAAAAGAGCGATCGCATCTGCACTTACCTGCAATCCTCGCCTCTATTTATCCACGCTAAAACTGTCCTCGCTTACTTCAGCTTTCGACAGGAACCAGACCTCAGCCCTTTATTTGTAGATAATCGCAGATGGGGATTTCCCCGATGTGTTGGCGATTCCCTAATGTGGCATATCTGCACACCTGGAGAATCGACGAGCCAAGGAGCTTATGGGATTCTTGAACCGCGCCCAGATGCTCCCATTTTGCAAGCAGATGAAGTTGATTTAATTCTTGTACCTTCTGTGGCTTGTGATGTTCGCGGATATCGCTTAGGTTATGGTGGTGGTTATTACGATCGCTTGCTCAGTTCATCTCTGTGGGCGGACAAACCGACTATAGGGATTGCATTTGAATTTGCTTTTTCGCCCGAATTACCTATTGATGAATGGGATAAACCCTTACATGGCGTTTGTACAGAAACGGGTTTGAGGATGATACGATGAATCCAATCTCTAAATTTCTGATTTCCGCGCAGAGGACATTGTCCTCTGCGCTCCTACCAACTACGTTTAGCAAGCATTTGGTTAGACCAATACATTCACATAATATGACACAATAATGTTAATTGCAAGGGTTTGTAGAAAAATGAGCGGTGATTTCTCGGCAGTAAATGCCCAATAGTTGATAATTTAGAAATTGACCATTAATTGGAAATATAAATTGTAATTGTAGATGAATAATTACCAGGCTAAAAAACCGAAGAACCAAGCTAAGAACTCAAAAATAACAACTGTGTGGATGTATGGGAGCTTGGGAGCGATCGCGCTGATTATGCTTTTCCCTCTGATTTGGCTCATCAGCACATCCCTGAAATCCCCATCAGAAAACATCTTTCAATTTCCGCCCCAGTTGGTGCCAAGCCAACCGACATTCCAGAACTTCGTGCAAGTTTGGCAAACAAATCCCTTTGGGCAGTATTTGTTTAACAGTACCCTAATTGCAGTCCTGACAGTGGGCTTAAATTTGCTGTTTTGCTCTCTCGCCGCTTACCCATTAGCGCGGCTAAACTTTCGGGGACGCGACATGATTTTTGCCGGAGTTGTCTCTACTATCATGATTCCGTTCCAGATAGTGATGATTCCCCTGTATATTTTGACGGTGCAACTGGGTTTAAGAAACACTTATTTGGGCGTTATTTTGCCAAGCGTCGCATCTGCCTTTGGGATTTTTCTACTGCGCCAAGCTTTTCAAGGAGTCCCCAAAGAACTCGAAGAAGCTGCCCGGATGGATGGCTGTTCTGAGTTAGGCTTGTGGTGGCACGTAATGCTTCCAGCAATTCGTCCAGCATTAGTTTGCTTGGCTCTTTTTGTTTTTATTGGTTCTTGGAGTGACTTTCTTTGGCCTTTGATTGTCCTCGATAGGCCCGAATATTACACTCTTCCGTTGGGTGTTGCTAATCTTGCCGGGACATTTTCTCTAGATTGGCGATTAATTGCCGCTGGGAGTGTTATTTCAATTGCGCCTGTACTGCTAGTTTTTCTATTCTTGCAGCGTTACATTGTGGCGACAGATACTGGCAGCGGCGTTAAAGGTTAACGACTTTTTAGAAGCAAGGAGTATTTTTGGGTTTATATGGAATCAACTCCCAGCCAAAAACGGATAATTCCAGCGTCTCCCAATCCTCTGCGGTTTCTAGCCCTTTAAACGGTGAGGATAAGACTACCGCTATATTCAAGCCGCAGGCGCAACCATTTCCTGCATCCGGTGAACCATCTGCAAAAAATAAATCGGGAGTTTTCCGGAGGAGACTACCTTGCTAATGGAAACAAAGATTAGTAGATGCACCCTGATGTTTGCCCCAGGCGATAAGCCTGGGGTTTTCTTTTTGAGGGTTGAGATTTTGTGGGTGGGTAGGTTTAGATTACAAGAAAAACGAGCCATTCCATGCGCTGAAAAGGCAGACGAAAGACAGGAAACTATAGAAGGAAATAGTCCTGTGAAGATTTTGTCGTAATCTCCTATCTGTCAGGTTGCAAGCTGGAAAATAGATTTTGCCAGTCTAGGGAGTCAGCGCTATTTTCTCCCTCTTTCACCTCAAAAGTTACGTTACACGCTTTGGGTTGTTCTAAGGCTTGTATGCACAACTCGGCAATATCTTCCCGACTCACTTTACCCCGGATATTGTCGCCTTGCTCGAAAATTAATTCCTTGCCTCCTGGTTCTTCTGTCAGCGCACAAGGTCTGATAATTGTGTAAGGGATTCCACTTTCTCTGACGCTATCTTCTCCGCGCAATTTCCAAGTTAAAATTCCTCCCAGTTGCTCGTTCATTCTCACCGCTGGCGGTTCTTCTTCTAAATTAATTCCAGGGCGGCCGGGACGAGTTACACCCGCTGAACTGATCATGATAAATTGAGGTAAAGTCTCACCACCGTAAGCTTTGATGGATTCTACTTGTAAGGCAAAGCCACCAGGAGAAAATTTTGGATTTAGCCCACCATCGTATTCAAACTTGCTCAACATGAATTGAAACGAGCAAATTTTAGTGGGATTGATTGGCTCTCCATCTGTCAAAGTTTTGGCACGAAATACAGGAATTAAGTCCGCGAAAGGTACGCGAACATTAATCCAAGTATTTGCTACGGTATCGAAGGAATGACTGTAGGCAACTCCATCCCATTTAGCTTCTGTACGGAGAAAGAATTTATATCGTTTTCCGTCGCCTCTGACGCGCAATTCTATACCTTCGTAACCAGCTAAATCAATCGGTGACTCGAAGTTTTTCGTCCGAATTGAAGCAAAGCCGCCGGAGTTTTCGGTTGACACGTTTCCAGCAAATAGTGCAGTGTTTTCAACCAGTTGGATACCGCTCTGACTCACACCACCCATGACGACATCATCCACTGCACCCCAAGTATTTTTGATGTCATTCGATGGGTTGGTAAAATCAAATATCAGTTTTTCGTCAGCTCCTCCTTTATTATTGGAGGAAAATTGCCTAGAGGCGGCTTGTACTAAATTTTTAATGCCTTGATAGTCCACAATTTCGGGCTTGTCCACGACTTCAGGCATATAAAATTTGATACCTTGATAATACTTAGCTCGATCTGGCGTGTCGCCTTCGACTGGCTGCACTTTGACACCCGTGCAACAAACAATGGCTGTTACTTGCATCATTGCGGAAGTGAGAGTTTCTGGAATGGTGATGTCTCCCTCGAACAGTTCTACGTTGTCGCCAAGTATTTCCTTTGCTCTATGGGTATCTCTGACAAGCGATCGCACTTTATAATCCCGCTCAACCAGTCGTCGCACTACTCGCTTACCAACACCGCCTGTTGCCCCTGCTACCAGTATCACTCCCACGCGCTTTTCTCCAGTAGGTCTGTCCTTATTATCCTTGGCACCACCTTGAAATAACCGCTGTAGACAACTGAGGAAAGGGATAACCTCGAAATAGACAAGGGTTTGCCAAAATCTGCCAAAATCCCATTTAGAACGATTGTTTTGATTTGACATTTTATTCTCAAATGCACATATATCTTTTTGATAACAGATAAGATTGAGGCATGGAGCAGGAAGATCGAGAAATAACCGCAGATATAAGCCTATTAATATTGGACATGGATGGTACTGTGAGGCAACCGCTCTCAAGTAATAAGTTTATCCAGCGTCCGCGCGATCAGCAGATTATCGAAGGTGTTGAGAATGCGATCACATATTTCGCCGCTACTGGTTGGAAAATTGTCGGCGTGACCAATCAAGCTGGTGTCGCCAGTGGTAAAAAATCTCTCCAAAGTTGCATCAAAGAACAGCAGTACACGCTGGAGTTATTGCCAGAAATCGAAGAAATTTATTTTTGTCCAGATTTTGATGGTAAAAAGTGTTTTTGCGTAACGAAAAACCAAGTTCTTAATTACAGCAAGCATCCCGAGTCTGGAAATTTTCGCAAACCAAACCCAGGAATGCTAAATTTGGTTATCCAAAAATATTCGCCTGTCTCAGTTTTAATGGTAGGCGATCGCAGTGACGACAGAGAAGCAGCTGCAAAAGCAGGCGTAAAATTTCAGCAAGCCCAAAGCTGGCGACAAACCTATGGCGATGCTGATCTTTGAACTGCTGGGAGATGGATGCGATCGCTATCAGCTAGACTGATTATCGGATGCTTGCTGCACTTGCTCCACAGTTAAACCTAATACGCCTGCTATTTGTTCCATACTCAACCCCAATGCCAATAACCCTGGCACGGATTCTAACTTACCCTCTATTTTGCCTTCCTGCTTGATGGATTGATACATCCTTGTCTGCCTGAATTCGTCGTCTATTTCCAACATCTGCGCCAACTCCTCGCGGCTTAGCCGGGTAAATTTGTACAACAAAATAGTCTCTATTAATTCTAAAATTTTTCGCCTGGTTACTTCATCCCCAAGTTCCTCACGCGCTTGCAAAATCAACTCTTTGCCTCGGTTAATCGCTGTAGCTTCGCTTTCCACAATTAACTGCACAGCTGCAATTTCCCGTTAAGTCTAAAATATAATTCTTTTCAATTTTGCTTGCTCGCGATACTAATTTTAAAATTGCATCGCGGCGCTTTATAGTAGCTACAGAAAAGTGTAATTGGCACTCTGGGGGTAGCGATCGCTATCTTACTGAGGCAAAATGTCAGTAAGATCATTCATTGCAAACCATGCTTCAGTTTCAACCTCTCGGCTTTGAACAAAAAGTTATCGAAACCTCACTGGGGTCAATGGTTTACTACAGCGCACTAGACCAACCTTGGTCATTACCCCGACAAGGTGCAGATTTGCCGCCGTTAATCTTTCTGCATGGCTTTGGTGGAGGGTCGTCTGCTTATGAGTGGTCGAAGGTGTACCCAGCTTTTGCTACCACTTACCGCGTCTTAGCTCCAGATTTGATAGGCTGGGGTCAGTCGGCTCATCCAGTCCGAGATTACCAAGTTGCAGACTATCTGAAGACGCTAACCGAGTTTCTGGAAAAGATTTCTATCTCGACGGGAGAGCAAGGCTTTGCGCCGCTACAGGTGGTAGCTTCTTCTCTGACGGCTGCTATTACTATTCGCCTTGCTATTCAACGCCCGGATTTATTTAAGACTCTGTTTTTGATTTGTCCGTCTGGGTTTGCTGACTTTGGGCAAGATGCGGGGCGCAGACTACCGCTTCAGGTAATTGGCACTCCCATATTAGATAAGTTGATTTATACGCTTGGGGCGACGAATGAAGTGGCGGTGAGGAACTTTTTGGAACGGTTTCTCTTTGCCAAGCCAGAGCGAGTTTCTCAAGATATGGTAGAGGCTTTTTTGGCATCAGCGCAACAGCCGAATGCAGAATATGCGGCATTAGCATTTTTGCGAGGCGACCTTTATTTTGACCTGTCGCTATATATTCAACAGCTGACAGTTCCTACTTACGTTCTTTGGGGGGAGGAAGCGCAATTTACTAAGCTTCGACTGGGGCGGCGTTTAGCTGGGCTAAATAAACAAGCAATTTCCGTGTTTCAACCAGTTCCGGGAACAGGAGTTCTACCGCATTTAGAGCAGCCTGAGTTAGTAATTGGATTATTACAACATTATCTGTCAGCAACTAATGGCTAATAGTAAAGGCTCTACCGAACTTGTTATGTAAAAATGTTAAAAATAGCTAATCAAAATAGCAGAAACAGAATAGGTATAAGAAGTGACATTTGTTGCGGGGCTTGAATTCTGGGATTGATTGTGATTAAGTAGATGCAGTAAAAAAGCAGCCCCAGACTGGGT